>JBCBYM010000280.1:0-1946 GCA_039815865.1 Pseudomonadota bacterium | reverse complement strand
GCCGGCTTGTCGACCGCGAAGACGCCCAGATCGACAAGGCCCGGCGCCACCAGCTGACCGCGCGCTTCGAGAACCCGGTCGCCCGGTTGCGGCTCAACATCAGCGCCGACATGCGTAATGAGACCCTCAGCCAACCGGATCGCGCCCGAAACAAGCCCGTCGGGTGTGACCAGACTTCCGCCGGTAATCGTGCAAGGCTGCGCCTGTTTCATGTCCAGCCCTCCACCGCCCGGCGTGAGCGGGTGAGCACATCAAGACACGCCATCCGGATCGCGACCCCCATTTCCACCTGCTGCGTGATAATCGAGCGGTCGATCATGTCGGCCACTTCGCTGTCGATCTCCACCCCGCGGTTCATGGGGCCGGGATGCATGACCAATGCGCCCGGCGCGGCGTGGGCGAGGCGCTCTTTCGTGAGGCCGTAAAGGTGGTGGTATTCGCGCGCGGAGGGGATGAACTGGCCGGCCATGCGCTCGGACTGCAAGCGCAACATCATTACCACGTCCACCCCATCCAGCGCGGCGTTGAAATCGCCAAACGGCTCAGCGCCCATGGCTTCGATACCGGCAGGCATCAAAGCGGGCGGCGCGCACAGCCGAACGCTGGCTCCCAGCGCCTGGAGGCACAAGATGTTCGAGCGCGCCACGCGGCTGTGCAGGATATCGCCGCAGATCAGCACTTTGAGCCCGGTGAAATCCTCGCATCCCTCACCACGCCGCGCCAGCGCTTCGCGCAGAGCCAGCGCATCGAGCAGGCCTTGCGTGGGATGCTCATGGCTCCCATCGCCCGCGTTGAGGACCGGGCAATCCACTTTCTGCGCGATCAGCTGTGTCGCGCCCGAAGACCCGTGCCGCATCACGATCGCATCGGGCCGCATGGCGTTCAAGGTGATCGCGGTATCGATCAGCGTCTCGCCCTTCTTGAGGCTCGAGGTGGCCGCCTGCATGTTGACGACGTCCGCGCCCAGGCGCTTGCCCGCAATCTCGAAACTCAAAAGCGTGCGGGTCGAATTTTCGAAGAAGGCGTTGATGATCGTGCGCCCGGCAAGCCGTTCCTTGCGCTTTTCGCCGCTGCGGTTGAGTTCCACCCATTCTTCGGCGGCGGCAAGCAGAAACAGGATCTCATGCCTCTCCAGGTGCCCGATCCCCGTCAGGTGATCATGCGGAAAGGCGAGGCGGCCGGCGGGAAACCGGTTTGCCTGGCTCGAAGATCGCGTTGCTGTCATTAAAGCCATGCCCTTAGTCGAGCCCGCTTGGGCGCTCAACCCATAGCTGCGCGGGTTTCCCATGGTGTTTGGGCGCTTGTGCACCTATCTGTTTAAAGTCTTCGCCAAAAACGGCGCGCGCGCAATTATAAGGATACACAGTTCATGAGTTTTGTCGGCAAGGTCTGGAAGGTTCTGGTCGGGATCAAGGATGGGCTCGTCCTGTTGTTCATGCTGCTCTTCTTTGTGACCGTGTTTGCAGCGCTCTCCTCCACGCCCAGCCCGGCCCAGGTGCGCGAGGGCGCGCTTTATATCGACCTCACCGGCTTTGTCGTTGAAGAGCGGGCGATCATAGACCCGTTTGCCGCGCTTGTGAGCCGGTCTGCGCCCGCCACCCAGCACCAGGCCCGCGATATCGCGGGCCTGATGCCGCCGCCAGCGATGACCGGATCAAGGCGGTTGTCATGGACCTCACCACGTTTGCCGGCGGCGGACAGGTCCATATGCAGGAGATCGCCGAGGCGATGGACCGGGTGCGCCAGACGGATAAACCGGTGCTCACCTACGCGCTGGGCTATGGCGATGATCACATGCATCTGGCCAGCCACGCCAGCGAGGTCTGGCTTGATCCGATCGGCGGCGCTCTGATCACGGGGCCCGGCGGGAGCTTCCTGTTCTACGCCGAGCTGCTTGAGCGGCTGGACGTTAATGCGCGGGTCTATCGTGTCGGCGAGTTCAAGGC
>JBCBYM010000027.1:0-22757 GCA_039815865.1 Pseudomonadota bacterium | reverse complement strand
TGAAGCGCTCGACAACGCGCTGCTTTTGGTGGTGGGCTACACCGATTCCACCGGCAGTTATGAGGTCAACCAACGCCTTAGCGAGCAGCGCGCGGGCCGGGTGGTGAACTATCTCCAGCAGCAATGCGGCTGGAAGCCGTATCGTATGCTCACCCCCACCGGCATGGCTGCGGCCGATCCGGCGGCCGACAATGAAAGCGCCTATGGCAAGGCTCAGAACCGCCGCGTCGCGGTCAACGTGCTGGTGAGCAAGAGCGTCGACGGGATGTAGCATCTCGCCGCGGGCGCAGGGTCAGGCCTGTGCCCGCGATTTGATGATGGCGAGCGCATGGCTGTGCGCATCGCCGATCAAGAGGTCGCCCCAGCAGGCGAAACGAAGGCTGAGACGCGTTTGCACCCGATGATGCATCGTCAGGGCCAGCCGACTGATCAGCGAACTCAAGAAGCGCGCTAGGTGGCGTTTGGCAGCTTCACCACTGGTGAGCTCTCAACCCTGTCTGCGTCTTTGTGGCTGATTGAGCGGCGCGAGGAGAGCAAAATGGGCGCCTCGCTCGCCGGTTGCGCGGCCGCGCGGTATTGATCCACCGTGTGCTGCAGGCTTTTGATCTTGTCCAACAGGCTGGCGTTTTCGGTCTGCAATTCATCGACCCTGTTGGCGCGGCGTTTCAAGCGGCGGGTTTCCTTCTTGCCTTCCGCAATCACGCTTTCAAGGCGCTCAATATCGTCCTGCGCCGCGCTGTAACGCAGGTTCAGCTCGCCCAGCCGCTCTCCATAATCGCGGATCGATCCGCGCGTCCCGCCCAGCTCGTGCTTGATCTGCTGGTTTTCCTGCGCGAGCGTGACCGCCTGGTCCTTGAGCTGCTTGTTCTCGTCGGCCATCGATTGGCTCTGGCTGCGCATCTCTTCCAGCAGTTTGCGCGTCACACGGTGGCCAGCCTGCTCCTGCGAAAGCGAGCCGGTGAGAGAAAAGATGCGGCTTTCGCTCGCCACCTGCAGGTCGCAGTGGCGCACTTCAAGCTGGCGCTGCTCTTCGCGGGCGCGTTCGGCTTTCTCTTCAAGCTCTTCGATACGCTTGGCGTTCTTGGCGATCGTGTTGTTCAGATCAAGGATGCGCCGTTCCTTGCGCTCGGCGGTCTGCAAGGTTTCCGCGATCTGGCCCGCGTCCTTTTCGCCGCGCAGACGCAGTTCCGATTCCTTGACCTGCAGCGCGCGCAGCGCCTGATCCCGCTCAGAAAGCCCGGCGCGCAGGCTTGAACAATCGATCTCAGCCTTCTCACGAGCCTCACGCGCCGCGTCCAACTCGGCTTGGAGCGCGCTCAACTGCGCGGCGAGGGCGACGCTGCGATCCGCCTCGTTCTGATTGGTGAGGGCGAGCGCGCTGGCCGCTTTCTGCGTCTCCACAGCAGCTTCGCGTGCGCGGTTGCGCTCATCCGTCGCTCGCGCCAATTCGATGGCCAGCTCCGCGTTCTTTTCAGCAAGGTCAGCCGCCGCGTTCTGTTCCGCTTCAATCGATTGCTTGAGCGCCTCGTTGGCTTGCGCCATGCCCTCCATCTGCCGCGCCTGAGCTTCAAGATCGGCTATCGTCGTAAAGATCTGATCCGCATCGGCGCGCGCGTGCTGCATACGGTCAAGGGTGGCGTCGAGATGAGCCTTGAGCGTTTCAGCGCGGGTCAGCTGCGAGTTGGCAGTGGGTGCATTGGTAGCCCCAGCCACAGGTTCAAAGCCGGGCGCCGCGCTCTCGCCAGCGGGATTTGCCTGGGCGCTGGCAGGCCTGAACAAGGAGGTCTTCTTGCCGCTTGGCTTGCTGGTTTGAGCCTTCGTTTTTGCCCCACCTTTCTCAGCGGTTGCCCGCTGAGCGGCGGCGCGGCTGGCCGAGCTGTCAATGAGGAAAGGCGGTTGATCCTCATTCATCGGTTCAATGGCCTGCGGCGTCTTGCCAATGAGTTTTGAGAAGTTGAGTACGCCTCGCATCGAATTCCCCTTGTTTGCATCGCCTGTGTTCGCTTCGCCTAAGTGGGTTCAGCGTGATTGTTCCGTTCCCTTTGACCCGCCCGCCGCTCAGCCATCGCGCGCAAATGCGTGCGCGGGCGTGCCGTCGAGCCGCAGGGCCATCGGTTTGGCTTGTCCCATCGGCGCCAAAAGCCGGCGGGGACGTGTTTCGACTAAAGGGTTTGTACCGAGCAGTGTCGGGGGGAGGTATCCGGGCTTTTGCCTAGATTACCGCCAGTATGGAGGTTCTAGTGGACAGCCCGGCCTCGCCGCGCCGCCGATCAGTGCGCGCGCGGCTGGAAGGAAAGGCCCACGCCGGCGCCTGGATACCAGTGATCCAGTGGACGCTCTTTGAAAAACAGATAGGAGCGGCCCTGCTGCTTGGACCAATTGAGCAGTACATCGGTCACATTGGCAAGCGGCACGCGCCGCAAAGGCTTGGCAAGGCTGCGGATTTGCGACATCGGGGATGATCGCGTGACTAAAGGACGAAGGGCCGGTCTCGGAGCTCGGCTATAAAGCTTTGAGCTCGTCCGCCAATAGGCGGAAGTCGGCTTCGCGGGGGGAGCTTTTGCGCCAAACCAGAGCTATCTCGCGCTTTGCGGTCGCCCCCTCGACGGGACGAGCCACAACCCGGGTCCCGTTGAGGATGCCCGCTTCGAGCGCCATTTCCGGCAGCATCGTCAACCCCAGACCGCCTTCGACCATTTGAACCAGCGTGTGCAGGCTGGTGCCGATCATCGTGGCGCTGGCGCGCAATTCGCTGCGATTGCACGCCGCGAGCGCGTGGTCGCGCAGGCAGTGGCCGTCTTCCAAGAGCAGCATGCGGCCCTGATCGATCATGTCGGGTGGCACACTGGCGGGTGGATCGCGCGGGTCATCCTTGGGAAAGGCAACATAGAGGCGGTCTTCCGAGATCGACTCCATCTCAACATCGCCTGTGTCAAAGGGAAGCGCCAGAAGCACGCAATCGCTGCGCCCGTGTTGAAGGCTTTCAATCGCGTCCTGACTGGTTTCCTCGCGCAATTGCAGAGTGAGGTCGGGGCGCTCGGCTTTGAGACGGGGCAACAGGCGCGGCAACACGAAGGGGGCGATGGTCGGGATCACGCTCATGCGCAGCTGGCCGGACAAAGGCTTGCCCGCCGCTTGGACCAGATCGGACAGTTCCTCAGCCTCGCGCAGCAGGCGGTTGGCCTTGGCCACCACCTGCTCACCCAGCGAGGTGAAGCGCACCACGCGGCGCGAGCGTTCAACCAAGGTCACGCCCAGCAGCGATTCAAGCTCACGGATGCCCGCCGACAGCGTCGATTGCGAGACAAAGCTCGCATCCGCCGCGCGCCCGAAATGCTTCGTTTCGTAAAGCGCGACGAGATATTGCAACTGCTTGATCGTGGGAAGGTAGGTGGACATCAAGCGACAAAGCTTGTTTCGAAATCAGGGTGAGAGGCGTAGATATTCCCGTGGTAAGGTGTGCTAAGCTTAAGAATCCGAAAGGTGTCTTGCGGGTTCAAAAGGCAATAGGCCGGGATCTGATGAGCCACCTCACGAATGACTAAGGCTCGCTTCCTGGTGTCGTTTACGATGAGCCAGGTTTGCATATAGGTGTAGGGTTCAACATGGGCTTCCATGCTCCAAAACACTTCGTTCAGTATGTCCTGCATAGTCGTGTCGAGGGCTACCGAAACGGTGAGCATCCCGGCCGTAAGTTCATTCTGCATCCGCACATCAAAACTGATGAAGTTTGCATGCTGACCGGTGACTGCTTGATGCAATTCGAAGAATTTCTTGTCGAGATAGCCCGTCAGTTCGACGTGATCGTGGCTTTCAGCTTCTTCCGGTTCGCTTGGCGCTCGGTACCGTTGGTACTTGTCGATAATGTTTAGCGCTTCTTTGATCGCAAGGTGAGTCAAGTCTTCATCGGAATGGATCGAAAACGAAGACAGCACTTTCGTGACAAATGTCTTAGCGCTTTCGCGACTCTTGAGATCAAAGATCTGCCAATGCGTTATCGGATCAGGCACGCCTACGATGCCATCAAGATTGACGATGAGTGGTATGATCTCAAGCTCGGCTGACGCTGCGCCAAATCCAGCCTCAAACTGCACCCAGCTTGATTGGACGCTGTTTGGGGTCAACAAGACAACCATTGCACGCGAGGTCTGCATCTCTTCACGCACTCTTTCAAACCATCGCTGGCCCACGCCTACCCCGCCTTCGCGCGGGTCGCTCGAATACCAGCAGGAGATTTGCTGCAAAGAACAGCGCGACAATAGGTTCGCTAAAGCTTGAGCGATATCGCTGTCAGCGTGTGCGTGTGAAATCATGACCTGATTTTGGGGCACAGCAATTACCTTAGAACTGTTGCGGTACAGGCTAGTAGCTTTCAAACCGCTCTAAAGGCAACGGCTTCATTCCGCTGCCAACGCGTCTTCCATGCTTGCCTGCATGTCATCGATATGGGTCATGGCCAGCTTGCCGTTCTTGACCGCAAAAGCCAGCTTGCCCTCCACCAGTTCAAGCGCGTCCTTGCCAAACACATCATAGCGCCAGCCCTGCAGCACTTTGAGGTCGCGCACGCCAGCGGCGAGCGCTTCCATCTCGTCGGCGCGGGTGAGGAGGCGGGCGGCCACGTCAATCTCGCGGGCGCGGATTTTGAGGAGCAGTTTGAGCAGATCGGCGACCAAAGCGCCTTCTTTGCCCAAAGGCGCGCCGCGCTTCATCTTTTCGGGCATTTCCGATTTTGGGAGCGGTTCAGCGTCGGCGATGACTTTCATCATCCGCTTGCCGATATCGTTGTCCTTCCACGCTGCAGAAAGCCCGCGCACCTTGGCGAGATCCGGCTGCTTTTTCGGAGGATGGCTGGCGATGTCGGCCAAAGTTTCATCGCGCATGATCCGCCCGCGCGGAATGTTCTTGTGCTGCGCTTCGCCTTCGCGCCAGGCGGCGAGCGCTTTCAGCCGGCCCAGAACTTGGCTGTTGCGCCCGGGTGAGCGGATGCGCTTCCACGAAGTGTCGGGATCGATAATGTAGTTGGAGGTGTCGGCGAGCTTTTCCATCTCCGCATCCAGCCACGCGCCGCGCCCTGTCTTGATCAGCTTTTTCAGGATCTTGGGGAAAATTTTGGACAGATGCGTCACATCACCGATGGCGTATTCGATCTGGCGATCGGTCAGCGGACGGCGGCTCCAATCGGTGAAGCGCGCGCCTTTGTCGATGGTGATGTTCTGCCATGTTTCCACCATGTTGGCGTAGCCGATCTGCTCGGACTGGCTGATCGCCATCATCGCGATTTGCGTGTCAAAGATGGGGAAGGGCGTCTTGCCCGTCATGTTGACGATGATTTCCACATCCTGGCCGCCAGCGTGGAAGACTTTGAGCACGTCTTCGTTATCGGTCAGCAGATCAAGCAGCGGCGTCATGTCCAGCCCTTCGGCGAGCGGATCAATCGCGGCGGCCTCTTCGGTGTTGGCGATCTGCACCAGGCACAGTTCAGGCCAATAGGTATTCTCGCGCATGAATTCGGTGTCGACGGTGACGAATTCCGATTTCGCGAGCCGCGCGCACAGATCAGCGAGCGCGTCGGTGGTGGTGATGAGGTCGTGTATCTTCATTTATACTCATATGCGTGTTGGAGCGGAGTGCCGCCCTCGGGTTGTTCCCAAAGCCTTCGAGTGCCAGCGCCAAGGCGCGTGTGTCCTGACATGCTCTCCCCTGACAAGCTCCAACCCTGAATAGGCGGCCCTTGACAAAAGGGTAGCTGTGCCCTGTTAGCGCGCGCATATCCGGGACGTTAGCCGCCCCCTTTTGGCTGGCGCGCCTTTAGCGCCTTACCCTCGAACAGGACAAGAGTTTAGATGCACCTCTATCGTAGTCACACTTGTGCCCAGCTTTCCGCGGCCAATGTCGGTGAAACCGTCCGCTTGTCGGGCTGGCTCCACCGCAAACGCGACTTTGGCGGGGTGTTGTTTATCGATCTGCGTGACCATTACGGGATCACGCAGATTGTGGCGGACGGGGATTCGCCCGCTCTGCCCGTGCTCGATCGCCTGCGTGCGGAGAGCGTCGTGACGATTGAGGGCGAGGTCAAGGCGCGTTCGGCGGACACGGTGAACCCCAAGCTTGAGACCGGCGAGATCGAAGTGTTTGCGCGTTCAATCACCGTGCAGAGCGCAGCCGAAGAGCTGCCGTTGCCGGTCGCGGATGAGCAGCCTTATCCTGAGGACACGCGGCTCAAATATCGCTTCCTCGATCTGCGCCGCGAAACTCTGCACACCAATCTGATGACGCGCACCAAGATCGTCGCCGATATCCGCGCGCGTATGAACGCGGCCGGTTTCAACGAGTTCTCGACCCCGATCCTGACGGCCTCGTCGCCCGAAGGCGCGCGCGACTTCCTCGTGCCCAGCCGCCTTCACGCTGGCCAGTTTTACGCGCTTCCCCAGGCGCCGCAGCAGTACAAGCAGCTGCTTATGGTTGCGGGGTTTGATCGTTACTTCCAGATCGCGCCGTGCTTCCGCGACGAAGACCCGCGCGCGGACCGGCTGCCTGGCGAGTTTTACCAACTCGACTTGGAGATGAGCTTTGTCACCCAGGAAGAAGTTTGGGAGACCATGGAGCCGGTCATGGCAGGCGTGTTCGAAGCCTTCGCCGATGGCAAGCCGGTGACGCCTTCGGGCCGCTTCCCGCGCATCCCCTATGCCGAAGCGATGCTGAAGTACGGCAGCGACAAGCCGGACCTTCGCAACCCGCTGATCATCAGCGACGTCACCAGCCACTTTGAACAATCGGGCTTTGGCCTGTTTGAAAAGATCGTGGGCGGGGGCGGTGTGGTCCGCGTGATTCCGGCCCCGAACACGCATGAGAAGAGCCGCAAGTTCTTCGACGACATGAACAATTGGGCGCGCAAGGAAGGCTATGCCGGTCTTGGCTACGTCACCCGCAAGGGCGGCGAATTTGGCGGCCCGATCGCCAAGAACCACGGCGCGGACCGCATGGCGGAGCTTTACGAAGAGCTTGGGCTGGGTGAGAACGATGGCCTGTTCTTCGCCGCGGGCAAGGCCTCGGACGCGGCCAAGCTGGCGGGCGCGGCGCGCATCGAGATCGGCGAGCAATTGAAGCTGATCGATGGGGATCGCTTTGACCTTTGCTGGATCATCGACTTCCCGTTCTACGAGTATGACGAGGACGCAAAGAAGGTCGATTTCTCACACAACCCGTTCTCGATGCCGCAGGGCGAATTGGACGCGCTCGAGAACACCGACCCGCTCGAGATCAACGCCTACCAGTATGACCTTGTCTGCAACGGCTACGAGATCGCCTCGGGCTCGATCCGGAACCACAAGCCGGAAACCATGGTCAAAGCCTTCGAAATCGTCGGCTTGTCGAAGGAGGACGTCGAGCGCGAGTTTGGCGGTATGTACCGCGCCTTCCAATACGGCGCCCCCCCGCATGGCGGGATGGCGGCGGGCGTGGACCGCATTGTGATGCTGCTGGTCGGCGCGAAAAATCTTCGGGAGGTTACCCTCTTCCCGATGAACCAGAAGGCCGAAGACCTGCTGATGGGCGCGCCATCACGGCCCGAACCGGCGCAGCTGCGCGAGCTTCACCTGCGCGTAGTCGAACCGCCCCAAAAACCAAAGACGCAGGACGGATAGCGCCGACAGTCAGGTTTCTGGCTAGAAATCTGAACAAAAGCCAACGCGAACATTCAGAACGCCGACATTGCCGTCGCGCCACAAGGGGGCGTCGAAGCAATTGGGGGTTTGATCGGATGTTAGCGAAGTGTTTGAAGGGTCTCGTCGGCGCGATGGCTGCGCTGGGATGCAGCGCGATGGTGCAGGCCGAAACCCTTACGGTCGAAGGCACGTACGCCGCCAGCGTCGACCTGCCCGGCGATATCCAAGTCATCGCGGTGGATCGCATGGCGGGGCGGGCCGGCCCGGACGTTGAGGTCGCCATCATGCAGACGCTGGGAAGCGTTGCTGTGGATGGCGGACGCTACTTCGGAATTGTCCATGCGAGCAGCGTCTTGAGCGGGAACGCCGCAGCGGCGGACGCCGTGTTGTCGGGAACCGTGCGCGCCGATGTGTTCGAGCAGCGCTCCGGCTGGCGCACCCGTCGCAAATGCGTGGCGCGCGATCGCGATGGCGACTGCATTCGGCGCAAGGAGATTCGCATTCCCTGCTTTGAGCTCTCGGTGCAGCTCAATCCGCGCCTGGTGCTGACCAGCCAGGATGGGCGCCTGCTCTATGCCAACAACCAGCCTCTAATCGAGGTGGTGCGCTATTGCCGCGATGACGTCTTCATCCCCTCTGAGCTGGAAATGGCCGGCCTGCTGGTTGATCAGCTTGCGCAAGCCGTGAGGCTGGACCTCGCGCCGCAATCGCGGGTTGAAGGCATTCGTATCATGGAGATGCGCAAAGGTCTTGAAGGTGCGGATCGTCAAGCGTTCAAGGACGCAATCGGGCTGACCAAACGTGATGCCAACGGTGCGTGCCTTGCCTTTCAGGACCTTGAAGCGCGCCATCCCACCCATGTCTCGGTGCTCTTCAATATCGGGCTGTGCCATGAAGCGGCTGGCGAGCTTGTGACCGCGCAGTCCTATTACGCCGAGGCGCTGAGGGTCGATCCGGGGCGCGACTATCCCGCGCTCGGCCTGGGGCGGGTTGCGAGCCGCGAACGCGCCGCCATCCAGCTTGCCGCGCGCGAAAACCGCTACGTTGCCGGCGGAGCGCAATAGGCCGGGGGGTAAGCGCTCAGCGCGTTTGAAGGCCTGACAGGTAGGCCTCAACGTTGCGACCCAGCGCATCAATCCGGTAGCCGCCTTCCATAACAGTGAGGGTGGGAAGGCCCAGAGTGCCGATCGTCGCGCCGATGCGCTGCATATCGGGTGTGGTCAGCTTGAACTCAGAAATAGGATCACTTTCAAAAGTATCCGCGCCATAGCTCACAACCAGTGTGCGCGCTCCAAAGGCAGCGATCCGTTCAAGCGCTGCGTCCAGAGCCGGCGCGTACTGTTCCCAAAGTGTGCCGCGCGGCAGAGGCTGGTTGAAGGTCGCGCCTTTGCCATCGCCTGCGCCGGTTTCATCCGCGTGGCCCCAGAAATACGGATAGTCCGATTTGGGATCTGCGTGGATCGAGGCGAAGAGGACCCCGCCGTCTTCGTAGAAGATATCCTGTGTCCCATTGCCGTGGTGGTAATCCACATCGAGAATGGCCACCGGCCCGCATTCGGCGCTGTGCGCGGCGCGCGCGGCGATTGCCGCGTTGTTGAGATAACAATAGCCGCCAAAGTAATCGCGCCCGCTGTGATGGCCTGGCGGACGACACAGAGCAAAGGCCTGGCGGGTTTCGCCGGCCAAAATCGTGTCGAGCGCGCTGAGCGCCGTTTGCGCGCTCCAATAGGCGGATTGCCACGTGCCCGCCGCTATTGGAGAGGCTGCGTCAAAACCAAACTGCCCCAGCCGCGCGTCAATGCGGTCGTGCTTGAGCGGCCGGCGTCCGCGCACGGGAAACGCGTAGCCGATGGCATCGCCCTCACGCCCCTCTTCGATCCATTCGTTATGCGCGGTCTTGAGAAAGCTTACGTAATCGGGATCGTGGACCGCGAGGATTGGCTCAAGACCGTGATCGGTCGGTGTGGTGGTTGCCGGAGTGCAGTTGAGGATCGAGGACAGGCGCGACGGGCTCTCGGCAAAATCCATCCAGTCGCCATTGTAGAGCTCACGCAAGGGCGCGTGGAGTTTCTGGTGTTCGCTGAAAAAGGTGAGCATGAAGGCGGCCTTGGATGTTGCGCTCTGGGATGAGCGTTGAAGGGCGTATGTACACGCGGCGGAACGCGTTTTGAAAGGAAGATCATGCCATCAATCACTCGCAGACGCGCTGTTCTTGGAGGATTGGCGGGCGTGTCGGGAGTGGGGCTCGCCAGCCAGGCGGTCTCGGGATGCGCCAGCGAGTATGAAGGCGAGGGCGCGCGCACCGCTTCGGCTCTCACACAAGTGGCCGTGATCGGCGCGATTCATGGACGCCACCGGACAAGCGAACGCTTTCCCCTAGCGGTTCTGGAACGCGCCGTGCGGGCCTTCGCGCCCGATATCATCCTTACTGAAATCCCTCCCGACCGGATTAAGGAGGCCAAGACTAGTTTTGCCGAAACCGGCGAAGTGACAGAACCACGCACGCGCCTGTTCCCCGAGCTTACCCAGGTCGTCTTCCCGCTTTCAGCTGAGCTTGGCTTTGAAATCGCCGCGTGCGCGGGCTGGACGCAAGAGATTGCCGACAACCGCAGCGCAGCTCTCAAGGCCATAGAAAACGATCCGGGGCGGGCTGCGCAATGGGCCGAGCATAAAGCGGCGCGGGCCGATTTTTCGCGCCAGGTTGCCGGGCGCGCTGATGATCCGCTGCTTATTCACTCGCTTGAATACGACGCGCATGTGCAAAGAGCGCAGACCCCTTACCAGATCTATTTTGACCGCGATCTTGGGCCCGGTGGCTGGACCAAGATCAATGCTGCGCACACCGACCTGATCAATCAGGCGCTCGATACTCTTCGGGGACAACGCATGCGCGCCCTTGTGATATTCGGCGCATGGCATAAATACGCTATCGAGCGTTCGCTGTCGTTTCGCGACGACACACAGAGGGTGGAGGCGCGCGAACTGTTCGCGTGATAAAGGTGCAAGTGATCGGTACTTGCGCTTAATCGAACCGGTCTCTAGGGCGTTTCACGAGTTTCAACACCCCAGTTCAAGAGGGATACACATGAGCGATACTGCCGACCGCGTGCAGAAAATTGTTGTCGAGCACCTCGGTGTCGAGGGCGACAAAGTTACCCAGGACGCCAGCTTCATTGATGATCTGGGCGCTGACAGCCTCGACATCGTCGAGCTGGTCATGGCGTTTGAAGAAGAATTCGGCGTGGAAATCCCCGATGACGCGGCGGAAAAGATCTCCACGGTCGGAGACGCCACGAAGTTCATCGACGAGAACGCCGGCTAAGCCAGCCTTAGCTTGGAGCGTCCGCTTGACGGTCGATCGTACACAGGCCCGAGCCCAAACAGGGGCCTCGGGCCTGTAGCGTATTGGAGAAAGACATGCGCCGCGTTGTTGTCACCGGTCTCGGGCTTGTCACGCCGCTGGGCGGGGATGTTGAGACCTCCTGGAAGAACCTTATTGCTGGTGAAAGCGGCGCGGGGCCGATCACCAAGTTCGATCCCGCCGATCAAAAGTGCAAGATTGCCTGCGAGGTAAAGCCCAAGGAGCACGCCTGGGGTTTTGACGCTGATCGTCGCGTGGACAGCAAGATCCAGCGCCAGGTCGATCCGTTCATTGTCTATGGCATCGATGCTGCGGGCCAGGCTCTCGAAGACGCCGGCCTCACCGAAATGAGCGATGCTGAAAAGGAGCGCACCGGCTGCTCGATCGGCGCCGGGATTGGCGGCTTGCCAGGGATCGAGAAAGAATCGATCGTCCTGCACGAACGTGGACCCGGTCGGGTCAGCCCGCACTTTGTCCATGGGCGCCTGATCAACCTCGTCACGGGGCAGGTGCAGATCAAATACGGCTTCATGGGCCCCAACCACGCGGTGGTGACGGCCTGCTCGACCGGCGCGCATTCCATCGGGGATGCCGCGCGAATGATCGCAATGGATGATGCCGACATCATGCTCGCGGGCGGCGCGGAGAGCACGGTGAACCCGCTCGGCATTGCCGGTTTTGCGCAGGCCCGCGCGCTCAACACCAGCTTTAACGACCGGCCAATCGAAGCCAGCCGCCCCTACGACAAGGCCCGCGAAGGCTTTGTGATGGGTGAGGGCGCGGGCGTGCTGGTGCTCGAAGAATACGAACGCGCCAAAGCGCGCGGCGCGAAAATCTATGCGGAGGTGACCGGGTACGGCCTTTCGGGCGACGCCTACCACGTGACCGCGCCGCATCCCGAAGGCCGGGGCGCGGAGCTGGCCATGCGCATGGCGATGAAGAAAGCGGGCCTTGGCCCCGGCGATATCGACTATGTCAACGCCCACGGCACCAGCACGATGGCCGACACGATCGAACTGGCCGCGGTCAAGCGTGTGCTGGGCGATGATCTGAGCGGCGCCTCGATGAGCTCGACCAAGAGCGCGATCGGTCACCTTCTGGGCGGCGCGGGTGCAGTTGAAGCGGTGTTCTGCGTCCTTGCTATGCGCGATGGTATCGTGCCGCCCACGCTCAACCTGCAGGATCCGGACGAGGGTACCGAAGGGATCGACCTGGTTCCGCTTAAAGCGAAGAAACGCGAAGTGAACGCGGTGCTCAACAACAGCTTTGGTTTTGGCGGAACGAACGCTTCGATCATTATGCAGAAGGTAGAGGGCTAAGGCGCTCATGAACCCCTGGCCCATCCGGATCGCGGTGATCGGCGGGATGGGCACAGCCTTTGCGCTCTGGCTGATAGCCACGCCGTTCTATCTCACCGCATGCTACGATTTCGATTTCGCCTGCTCTAACGAGGGGCTGTGGCGCGCGCTGTTTCTCGCAGGCCCACCATTGATCGGCACGCTGACTGGGGTGACGATCGTGCGGATTATGGATCGGTTTTGCGAATGAAGCGTCTCGTTGTCCTTCTTGTTGCCTTGCTGGCTTTGGCCGGTGGCGGTGCGATCGCCGCGTTCGATTATCTGGGTGAGGCCACGATCGACGAGGAAACAGCCTTCCTCATTTCCGCCGGTTCGTCGCTCACCGCGGTCGCTGGCAAGCTTGAAGACGAGGGCCTGATTACCTCGGCCGACGGTTTCCTGATGCGCGCGCGCCTGTTTGGTTCGTCCGATCCGATTCAAGCGGGCGAGTTTTCACTCAAACCCGGGATGGACCAGGCCGATATCCTAACCGCTTTCCAGTCTGGCGATGTGATCCGCCATTTTGTGACCATTCCCGAAGGCATGCCTTCGATCCTCGTCCACGAAAGGCTGATGGCAACTGAGCTGCTGAGGGGCGATCTTGATGTACCCCTCGAAGGCTCGATCCTGCCAAACACGTACGCTTATGAGCGCGGGGGATCGCGCGCCAAGCTTGTGGAACAAATGCAAAGCGCGATGGATCTGGCGCTCGCCGAGGAATGGGCCAAGCGTGGCCCCAACACCGCGGTGGAAACCATGCGAGATGCGCTGATCCTTGCTTCGATCGTCGAGAAAGAGACCGGTAAGCCCGAAGAACGCCGCATGGTCGCCGGGCTTTATTCCAACCGGGTGCGCACCGGCATGCTGCTCCAGGCCGATCCCACGATCATCTACCCCATCACCAAGGGAAAACCTCTGGGACGCCGCATTCGCCAATCCGAGATCGCTTCGGTCAATGGCTACAACACCTACACGCGCGTGGGGCTTCCCGTGGGACCGATCACCAATCCGGGACGCGAGAGTATCGCCGCAGTGCTCAATCCGGCGCCCACGAGCGCGCTCTTCATGGTCGCCGATGGTACCGGAGGCCACAAATTCGCCGACACAAACGAAGAGCACAACGCCAATGTCGAGGCGTGGTATGCGCTTCGCCGCGAGCGGGGTGAGATGTAGAGAAAGCGTGCGATGGCCAATCCGTTCATCCTGACCGCCGCGCTGCCGCCTGATATCCAGTCCTGGGCCGAAGGCCTGCGGCGCGCGCACTACCCAGCTGAGCGAAACCACCTTCATGCGCATGTGACACTGTTCCACTCCTTCGCGCCTTCTCTGCTCGAGGAATTGCGCGATTTTCTTCCCCGAATCGCTTCTGAGTTCGCAGCTCCGCAGGCGCGTGTTTCGGGGATCATGGATCTGGGCACCGGTACGGCCATCGCGCTGGCGTCTCAGGAATTGCTCGAACTGCGCGGGATGATCGCGGATCACTTCCACGGCAGCCTGACCGATCAGGACCTCTATGAGCCGCGCCCGCACATCACGATCCAGAACAAGGTCACCAAGAAACAGGCAAGGGCGCTGCAAGCCGCCTTGGCGCTCGAAGTCGAATTGCGCAGCGATCAGGGCCCCTTCGCCTTCCCAGCGCTGGAACTGCATCTGTACAAGGGTGGTCCCTGGGACCTTGTCAAACGCAGCGTCTTTCGGGGCAAAGCGCGCGTTTGACACACAATTGGAAGCCACAGCCCGCTAGTGGTTGACCAACCGCCACACGCGCTCTAAACGCGCCGCTCGCTTGAGGCTAAAGCCTCGCGCAAGGCCCTTCATGGCGCATCATGGGGCGGAGTAGCTCAGGTGGTTAGAGCAGCGGAATCATAATCCGCGTGTCGGGGGTTCGAGTCCCTCCTCCGCTACCATTTTTCAGTCTTCTAAACCGACAGGCGCACAAGCGAGCGGTGTCTGCGCGACTGCGCACTTGATGTCGTCACCAATAGTGTCATAAGTTTGCGCATATCGAGATGAGAGGATACCAAGCCATGGCAAGCGCAACCCAGATCCGACTGAAAACCCGTCCTGAGGGCATCCCGGCCGATGACGCCTGGGAAATCACCCATGATACACCTCGCGAACTTGAGGACGGTGAGATCATGGTGGAAGTCGAGTTTGTCTCAGTTGATCCCGCTATGCGCGGCTGGATGATCGATACGCCTTCCTACATTCCTCCCGTGGAGCTTGGCGAAGTTATGCGGGCCGGTGGTGTGGGGATGGTCATAGCCACGAAATCCGATCAGTTTGCGGTGGGCGATGCAGTGTTGGGCACGGTTGGCATCCAAACCCACTATGTCGGCCCGGCGGAGGGCTTCAACAAAATCATGCCGGAAATCGCGCCGGCGCAGAAGTTTCTCGGCGGGCTGGGTATGCCGGGCATGACGGCCTATTTCGGCTTGCTCGAAGTCGGGCAGCCAAAGGAAGGCGAAACCGTAGTTGTGTCAGGCGCGGGCGGGGCGGTTGGCAGTGTCGTCGGCCAGATCGCCAGGATCAAGGGCTGCCGCGTCGTTGGCATCGCGGGCGGCAAGGAAAAATGCGACACGGTCGTGAGCGAATACGGCTTTGATGCGTGCATCGATTATAAGAGCGAAGATGTCGGCAAAGCGCTCAGGGCGGCGTGCCCGGATGGTATCGATGTATACTTCGACAATGTCGGCGGCGAAACGCTGGACGCAGCGCTCACCAACATGGCCATGCATGGTCGCATCGCCCTGTGTGGCGCGATCAGCCAGTACAACAATATGGGCGCAGGCGGCATGATCGGCCCGCGCAATTATATGCAATTGCTCGTCAAGCGCGCGCGCATGGAAGGCTTTGTCGTGTTCGACTACGCCAAGCGCTTTCCCGAAGCGATCATGACGATGTTGGGCTGGATCGGTGAGGGCAAGCTCAAGCTGGATGAGCATGTAGTTGACGGCGTTGAGAGCTTCCCCGAAGCGCTGCGCATGCTGTTTGACGGGCGCAACAAGGGCAAGCTGGTCGTCAAGGTCAAATAGGCGAGCGTGCGGTCGCTGGCTTTGCAGACCATGAACAGGAAAGCGCCATGAAATCGGTTAGGCTGTGGGTCTGGCTTGTTCCGTTGCTGCTCTATGGGGTTTTCTGGCTGTGGTACACGCCGCTATCGGGCCCGATGACGCCCGAAGAAGTTGAGCAGGCGGTGGTCGATTTTTCGCGCGATGGCGCTCGTCCCGAAGCGATCGCCCGCGTGCGCGCGTTCTTCGAAGAAGACGATGGTGGCTCGTTCATCATGATCAACGTCATGGACAGCGCGGACAATCCTCCTGAACTGGCCGCCACCGGCCCGGGGGCGAGCGCGGATGATCTTCTCAACCACTACATGGAATACATGTGGCCCGCGCTTTTTAGCCGAGCGTGCCACCCGCTCTTTGCGGGCAACTCCGTAGGCGAGAGCCTGGATCTGGTTGGGATCGAAGGCGCAGAGCGCTGGGACAGCGCCGCCATGATGCGGTATCGCAGCCGCCGCGACATGTGGAAGATCGCAAGCGACACGCGCTTTGCCGATCGCCACGAATACAAGGTGGCCGCGCTTGAGAAAACCATCGCCTATCCCGTGCAACCGATGATCATGTTCAGCGATCCGCGCTTCTTTCTGCTCTTGCTGATCCTGTCGGTCCTGGGTGTCGTGGACGCGCTGGTCTGGCGGCGGCGCTGACACGGGTGCAGGACCACCCGCGGCGCTTTAAACTCCGCGCGGGGGCAGCGTGTGCGTTTGCGGTGAGCCTCTGTTAGAACCGCGCTCGCGCCCTCTCGCGGGACACAGAAAAGGACCCTTAGATGCGCCGACTATCTCTTATTTCTGCTCTTGTTTTGAGCGCCGCGCTGACCGCCCCGGCCCACGCAAACGACTTCACTCTTACCAGCGCGACCATCGCTGAAGGTCAGCCTTTGGAGGCGGGTCAGGTGTTTCAGGGCTTTGGCTGCGAAGGCGGAAACACGGCGCCCGATCTTGCTTGGACCGGCGCGCCTGAGGGCACCAAGAGCTTTGCCGTGACCGTCTACGATCCCGACGCGCCGACCGGTTCAGGCTGGTGGCACTGGTTTGCGTTCAACATTCCAGCCAGCGTCTCCGAACTGCCAACCGGCGGAGCCATGCCTCAAGGCGCGATTGAACTCACGAATGACTTTGGCGCCGCAGGGTTTGGCGGCGCGTGCCCACCACCGGGCGAAGTGCACCGGTACCAATTCACCGTTCACGCGCTGGGCACCGTGCTCGATATCGATGCGGGCGTCAGCAACGCGCTGGCCGGATATATGGTCAACGCCAACAGCCTCGCCAGCGCCACCATAACGGCGGTCTATACGCGTTAGAAAGGGTAAAGGAGCCGCGGGCGCTGGAGAGAATGAGCGCGCCGCGGCTCCCTCTACGCGTCGAGCTTTGGCGAGCCCGATGCGCGTCTGAAGGCGGGCCTAATGGATTACATTAATATGCGCAAGCAGCCATTCGCTTTGAGCTTGGAAGCGCGGTGGATTTCGGCCCATTCATCGCGCTTCGAACAGGCAAGCGCAAAAGAACCCGCAGAGAGGTGAAACCCGTGCAAGTCGTCAACAAAGTCATCCCCACGCCCGAACAGTTCAAGGCCTTCTTCGCAGCGGAAGAGGACGGGGGCTTTATCATGGTCAACCTGCTCAAATTTCATGAGAAAGCCCAGTATCCCGACGGATCAAACCCCGAAATGTCCGGTTCCGACGCCTACATGATCTACGGCGTGGCCGTGGGCGATCACATTAAGCGCGTGGGCGCACGGCCCTTGACCAAGGGCTTGGTGACTGGCCTCATGCTGGGCGAGGTTGAGGAACTGTGGGATATGATCGCGCTGGTGGAGTATCCCTCCCTCAAGGCGTTCCAGACCATGGTTATGGCGCCAGACTATCAAGAGATTGCGCGTCATCGCGATGCGGGATTAGCTGGGCAGCTGAATATCAAGATCAAGGCTGCCGCGTCGGGCTGAGCGCGGTCGCGGCGCGAATGGGCGCATTGCGGGCGGCCGGCTCTTCACCCGCCGTTCGATTACCCAAAAAGAAGCCCCGACCGGCGAGTTGGAGGCACCGGTCAGGGCAGTCGGGCCGTGGAGGTGTGGGCCCGTTAGGGGGCGAGAATGGCCCAAACTCGGCTTTGCGCCGGAATTCGGGGCATTCTCGGGATAGGGGTCGAGGGGGTGTCGACCTCATCACTCAGCTTGTAATAGTAATGCGAGTAAGACGCAATAGAAAGACGTGATGAAAAAGCCTAGAGCGCTTAGTATACGCGCCGGGCGCCGTCGCTACGCTCGTGCAGAAGGCCTGCATCACGCAGCACGCTTGTCTTGAGATCCGTGTGCTGTGGGCGATCGGCGCGCTTGGCGAGAATGCGTGCCACCCGCCCTACAAGGCTGGCGGGATCAAAGGGTTTGCGGATGTAGTCTTGCGCGCCAGCGTAAATCGCCTGCGCCTCATCCTCGCTGCCGCGCATTGCGGTAAACATCACGACTGGCAGGTCATAGAATTGAGGGGATCCACGAAACTTGCGCAGCAGTGTCACGCCGGACATTCCGGGCAGGTCCTGATCGAGCAGCAGCATGTCGGGGCGGCGCTTGTGCGCGATCTCCCACGCGTCTTCTCCGCTGGTCACCCAGCCGCACGCATGGCCCACATCGATCAATATTTCCGAGGCAAGCTCGGCGATCAGTTCGTCGTCATCGGCTATCAGGATGCGGGCCATGGGGCGTTGGTTCCGTTCGTCTCGGGAAATCGTGACCATTCCCGATTAGCCGCGCGGTTCCCAATGGCGCGTTGGCGAAAGCCCCGTTGGCATTACCTATTTTAGCGTTGCCGTTCCGGGCCGACCCCTCCACAGCTTGGCGCTATGATTCGAGACCCTCAAGCAAACCCGTTCCTGCCCACCCAGGGCATTCACAATCTGCGCGATTATGGCGGTTGGGCCGTTCCCGGAGGCGGGCGAGTGAAGACCGGGCTGCTGTTCCGTTCAGGCCAGCATATGGAAGCCACAGACGGCGATCTGGAGACGTTTCAAACGCTGGACGTTCGCACAATCATCGATCTTCGCGGGGTGACCGAGCGCGCCAATTTCCCCTGCCGTCGGCACAGCGCGTTTACCGCCGAGATCCTCGCCTATGATGGTGAGACCAGCAATTCGCCCCCGCACGAAGGGGGCGGGGGCACAGTGACGATGACGGGCGAGCGCGCCTTCAATCGCATGATCAGCGTCTACACCCGTATGCCTGTGAACCCGGCGATGATCGCGATGTTCACGCGCTATTTCGAAGCGCTCGACACGCGCGAGGGCGGAAGCCTGGTCCATTGCTTTGCCGGCAAGGACCGCACCGGGATCGCCGCGAGCCTTCTGCTCCACCTCCTGGGCGTCAATCGCGATGATGTGACAGCGGAGTTCCTGCGCACTAATGACGCGCCGACCAAGCACATCCTTGAGCGCCAGTCCCTCCCTCGCATGCGCGCCTTCTACGATGGCATCGAGGACGCTGCGATCGAGAACCTGATGAACGTGCGCCCGGAATACATCGCCACCTATTTCGCCGAGGTTGAGCGCGACCATGGCTCGCTCGATGCGTATCTGGCGCAAACATTAGGTGTGGACGAGGCAAGGAAAGCTCGCCTGCAGACGCGCTATGTGGGCTGACAAGCGCTAAGGCGCGCCCCATATTCGCTGGCTCACACTGACACACCAACCCAAGAGACAACCCATGGCTACCCACACCACCAAGATGCTCATCATCGGCTCCGGCCCCGCTGGATACTCCGCCGCGATCTACGCCGCGCGCGCTATGCTTGAGCCGATCGTGGTGCAGGGTCTGCAGCCCGGCGGCCAGCTCACGATCACAACCGACGTTGAGAACTATCCCGGCTACCGCGACGTGGTGCAGGGGCCGTGGCTGATGGAAGAGATGAAGGCGCAGGCTGAGCATGTCGGCACGCGCATGATGTACGACATCATCACCCAGGTCGATCTGGACGGCGGCAGCCCATTCCGCGCGGTTGGTGACAGCGGGGATGAGTACATCGCGGAAACAATCGTGATTGCCACCGGCGCTCAGGCCAAGTGGCTGGGCGCTCCCGGCGAACAGGCGCTGGGCGGCAAGGGCGTGTCAGCCTGCGCGACCTGCGATGGCTTCTTCTACCGCGGCAAGAAGGTCGTCGTGATCGGCGGCGGGAACACAGCGGTCGAGGAAGCGCTCTACCTCACCAACCATTCCGATGACGTGACGCTGATCCACCGCCGCGACGAGCTGCGCGCCGAGAAGATCCTGCAGGAGCGTCTGTTCAAGTCCGACAAGACCAGCGTCCTGTGGAACAAGACCGTCGAAAGTTTCGAAGCGGGCGAGGACGGCGCGCTCAGCCACCTTGTGCTCAAGGACACGGTGACCGGTGAGACATCGACCATTGAGGCCGACGGCGCCTTTGTTGCGATCGGTCACGCTCCCGCGACCGAGCTGTTCAAAGGCAAGCTGGCGATGGACGAGGCGGGCTATCTCGATGTGGAGCCCGGCACGCCCAAGACCGCGATCCCCGGCGTGTTCGCCGCGGGCGATGTGACCGACCATGTCTACCGTCAGGCGGTGACGGCGGCGGGCATGGGCTGCATGGCCGCGCTCGATGGTGAACGCTTCCTCGCCGCGCAGGAAGACAGCGCCCCGGCTGAAGCGGTCGCGGCTGAATAGCTCTCACCCGCCCCCGCCCGCTCAGCTCTAGGCGAACACCGCCATGGCGGCGTTGAAGATCAGCGCGATCAGGACAACGCTCGACAAGGCAAACAGCACGAAGCGCACCATCACCCGGTTGGCGGTGACCTGCACGAGGCTGTGCGCCACGCGAAGGCCGACATAGATCCACCCCAGGAAGGCGTTCATGCCGTCCCCGAGGCCAACATAGGCCAGCACCAGCGCCACTGCGTAGAACAGCGTGGGTTGCTCGTGCAGGTGGTTGTAATTGTCCGCCTTCCAGTTGACCTTGTCCGGGAGCTCGGCGCGCAGGCTCGTGCCCGTTGTTCCTACAAGCTTGGCCGCGTCGATCTCCGCCCTCTGCATGGCCGGGATGCGCGTTGCGTACATCCACGCCCAGACGATCATCGTCCAGATCATCAGCGCGACCATGGGCTGGATGATGTGCTTGCCTTCAATCAGGATTTGAGCCGGCATCGTGTCATACTCCCCTTCAAAGCGCCGATGGGTCGGCAAACACTGTTACCATGGCAGCGCGGATCGCCAGAACCAAAAGCGCGAGCGAGCTCACCAGGAACAGCAGAAAACGGATCGGCACGGTGTTCACAAGGATCTGCCACAAGGAATGCACGATCCGAAACCCGACATAGATCCACGCCAGCAGCACATCAAAGCCCGTCGGACCCATGATCGCCAGCATCATCACCACCGCGTAGAACAAGGTGGGTTGTTCGTGCAGGTGGTTGTGGTTGTGTGCGGGCCAGTTGGCCTTGGCAGGCAATATGGCGTCAAGATCGACCCCGCGTCCGCCCGGTTTGCCGAGGTTGGACTTGTCCTCCACCTTGGCGAGCGCGCCAAAGCGGGTGGGGATGATCCAGAACAGGATGACAATCGTCCAAAGGACCAACACCGCTGCCGGTGCCAGGATTTGCGCTTGCATGAAAAGGGACCCCTCTCTTTGTTTTATCGAGGACGACACCTGAGAGAGGCCCGGCCCGTTGTCAATCGCAACGGATATCGCAGGTCGGCGCCAAGTAGGAAAGGGTCTTCTCGATCCGCTCAACCTCGCCCAGCGCTCAGAACATGAAGCTGGAAGTAGCCAAGCTTACCGCGTTGTGATCTGTGGGTGAGGCCGCGCACCGCTGCAATCCGCTCACACGCTTCGGGAAGCGCGCTGCGGGTTTCGACGTGGAACTTGGCAAGCCAGGCGTGCAGGCCTTTTTCCAGCGGTCCGGGAAGCCCGGAGAGATCGCCAAAGTCGACAACGTGCAGCTCTCCACCGGGCGCCAGCTGCGCCGCGGCGTGATCGAGCGCGTCTTCCCAATCGGGGATCATCGAGAGCGAATAGGACAGGATGATCCGGTCAAAGCCGTCTTCGCCCAGCAGCTCGTCCGCGTCGAACGAACACGCATCGCCAGCGCCCAGAACCGCGTCCTCGCCCAGCGCCTTTCGCGCGTTCTTGAGCATCTCTTCCGAGATATCGAGCCCGTAGAGCTTCACCCCCGGCCAGCGTTCGCGCGTCCTCGCCATGTTGCGCCCGGTGCCGCACGCAATCTCCAGCACGCGCATACCGGGGCGACAATCCAGACCCTCTATGAGGGTGTCGCGCCCGAACAGGTAATATTTGCGCGTCAGATCATAGATGTGGCGCTGGCCCTTGTAGACGCTGTCCATCAGCGCGGCATGACCGGTACGGGCGGCGTTAGCGTCCATCAGGCAAGCTCGTACACATGGACGCCGCCATAGATCGAAGAGCGATCGCGCTGCGTGAGGTCAAGCGAATGCTCTTCCAGATAGCGCCACTTCGACAGGATCGCATCGTCCAGCTTTCCGGGCAGCATGCTGGGCACAGCGGCGGTGCGGAACAGGACGCGCGCTCCGGGGCGCGAGGCGCGGGTGATCCGGCCCCAAAGATCATCAAGCTGGGTGTTGTTCATCCAGTCTTGCGCATCGAGCAGCACGAAGCGGTCCATCGATGCCTCGCCCTGGTCACCGATCCAGTGGACCATATTGGCGCGCACCACGTCGAGCCGTTCGATCCGCTCTTGCATGATTTCCCAGTTGGCGCGCTGCAGGTAAGGCGGCAGCGGCGCGTCCATGTCGCGCGCATAGCCGCGGCCAAAGGCCTGCCAGGCAAAGTAGTTGTCCTTGATCTCAAAGTCGCAGGCGAGCTTTTCCAGCCGGCGGCGCAGCACGTTGGCCATGCGATCATCGCCTGCCAGCTCCACATATTGCGCCGGCGGAATGCCCAGCCCGAACAGCGAAGCGGGTTGATCGGTGAGCCAGCGGATGAACTTCTTGTCGAAAACAGGCGCCAGCTCGCGCTCAAACACGGCGCGCTGCTCTTCCATGGTTTCGGCTTCGAGCAGTTTCGACAGATCGATCTTGTAGAGTTTGGCAAACAGGTGCGCCAGGCCGATGAAGTTGCCCAAAAGGCCGCGCTTGTAGAGCCCCTTGGTGAAATAGCTGATGCGCCGGCGCCCCTTGAGGTCACGCTTTTCCCAGAACTTGCGGCTTTCCGCGTCAAGGTGGGGGGCGATCATCTCTTTGTAGACCGCCTTGTTTTCCTTGTGATCGGCGTGCTGGAAGAAGCGGCTGAAGCGTTCGTAATTGGGCAGGTGTTTGATCGCGGTGATCTTGAGCTGGCCCAGCGCCACATGCG
>JBCBYM010000279.1:0-1958 GCA_039815865.1 Pseudomonadota bacterium | reverse complement strand
ACCAGCACGCGGCTGCCAATGCGATATTCCATCGCCATGTTGTCGGCAAAGGTGGGCAGCGTCAGGCTGGTGGCAAGCTGGCGCAGCGCAACCTTGCAGGTCTGCGGGCTCTTGGTGCCCAGTGTGTTGCGCTCCTTTGCGGCCCATTCGTCGCCCGCATCCGCCGCCGCGTCGAGACTGCCGAGGATGTCTTCGTAGGTGTCGGAGGCGAAGTGCCTTGAGATCTTGTCCGCGTTGTTGGCAAGCCGTGCTTCAGGAGGGGTTCCGGTGGGCTCGGCGAGGATACCGGCTATGCGATCCGGATGTTCGGCAATGCGCGCTTTCAAGCCTTCGACCAGCGTCGGCTCGACATAATGCGTGGCAAGGCCAGCCCACAGGCATTCCTCGCCTTTGAGACGCGCTCCCGTCAGCGCGAGGAACTGGCCAAGCCGCCCGCGAAGGCGCGAGAGATACCAGCCACCGCCGACATCGGGGAATAGGCCAATGCCGGTCTCGGGCATGGCTAGCCGCGTATTCTCGGTCGCCACGCGGAACGTGGCGGGCATGGAGATGCCCACACCGCCGCCCATCGTGATCCCATCCATGAAGGCGACCACAGGCTTTGCGTAAGTGAACAGCTGATGGTTGAGTTGATACTCGTCGTGGAAGAACTTGCGCCCGCTTGCCCCGCCATCGTTGAGCGCCGAATTGCGCAGCATGGCGATATCGCCCCCGGCGCAAAAGCCGCGTCCTTCGTGATGGTCGATGATCACCGCCTGCACTTCGTCATCGTCCGCCCATTCGCTCAGAGCCGCTGTCATCGCGTGGCACATTTCCAGCGTGAGCGCGTGCAGCGCCTTTGGGCGGTTCAAGGAGATATGGCCGATGGGGCCGTTCTTGCGGGTCAATACGTCGGTGGTCATGATGATGGTGCGTAGTCCTTGTCAAAGACATCCCAGCGATTGCCGAAGCGGTCCTGCACGACGATCACCCGGCCATAGCCCTCGTCGCGGGTCGGTTCCAGAATTTCGATATCGCTTTCAGCCCATCGCGCGATGGTCTGGTGAAAGTCTGCGATGTTGAGAAAAAACGAGACGTTTCCACCCGTCTGATTGCCAATGGCGCCGCGTTGAGCTTCGTTGCGCGCTTCAGCCAATCGCAGCTTTGCAAGGCCCCCTGTGTCAATTTCGACCCAACGGTGTCCGGAGGCGTGCATCGCATCCACGACCAGTCGAAAACCCCAATCCTTGGTGTAGTGATTGATCGCAAGGTCCATTTCCGGAACGACGAGCGTGACCATGGCAAGGCCCGTTTCCCTCATGGCCGTAGAAGGTCCCGCGCATCGGCTTGGCGCATCATCGGGTTGGTCACTCAAACACCTTCCTTTCCGCTTCGACGGTGTCCTTTGGAGCAAACCAATGCCATGCGACCAGCCAATAGGTAAGCGAGGCAGCGGTCGTTGGTGCTGGGATCAAGATCAGGCCTTTGCTCGCCCAGCCTGTAAAGTACGTCAACACGCCGAGGATGGCGAACCCGGCAACGAGCCCTGCAGCCAGGAACACCCAAAAGGGCCCTGATCGGCGCCGCTCGGTAATGATGATCGTTGGCGCTGCCACGGGAGCCGCCACCACTGCGCCGATGATGAAGAGCGCTGGAAGAGCGTAGATCAGGAGGTCGAAGGAGACAGGCTCCTGGTTGATCACAGTCGACAAGCCTGCAAAGACCGCCGCGCCGGCAAGAGCCGCTGCCGCATAGGCCAGCAAGGGAACTTTGATCCTCAATTCCGCATACTCACTGCCGCAGCAAATCCCGCCCGACGACCATGCGCATGATCTGGTTCGTGCCCTCCAGGATCGAGTGGACGCGCAGATCGCGCCAGAACCGCTCAATCGGGTAGTCCTGAAGGTAGCCATAGCCGCCGTGCAATTGCAGCGCACGGTCAACGATGGCTGAGCCGTTATCGGTCGCCAAACGCTTGG
>JBCBYM010000278.1:0-1966 GCA_039815865.1 Pseudomonadota bacterium | reverse complement strand
GTTCAAGCAGAACCTCATGCGGGCCATCCGGGTCCCAGCCTTCCTGCACGGCGGTGAGGATCGGGTAATGCGCAAAGCGAAAGCCGTATTCGCCGCGCGCGGTGTGATTCTGCGCTGCCGTGGCCGCCGTGTTGACCGCCTGCTGGCCGCTCGGCTCGCGCATCTTTTCGGCGCGAAAGCTCAGTGGTTCGGCCTCGCCCGCGCCTACGGCCATACCCCATGGCGTGCCCTTGGTCAGCACCAGCAGCATTTCGCGCGCCGCCTCCTCGGTCAGTACATCACGCACTTGCACGCGCCCCGTCTCAGCAAAACGCTGCGCAAGGGCCGCTCGGTCGAGCGCGGGGTTGAGTTCAAAGAGTGTTTTCATAAGGGCACGTCATCCTCAAGGGAGAAGCGATAGCGACACCTGGAGCGCCAAAGCAAGCGCGAGACCGCTTGATTTGGCCATCGGCCTTCAATAGGTCCGCGGCAAACAAGAACAGTCTTGAATGAGAGGACCCCCTGACGATGACCACAGCCTATATCGTTGACGCGGTACGCACAGCCGGGGGTCGCCGCGGCGGTCGTCTGGCGGGCGTGCACCCGGTTGATCTGCTGGCCAAGTCGCTCGATGCTATCGTTGAGCGCAGCG
The DNA here is from genome assembly GCA_039815865.1 of Pseudomonadota bacterium. GTDB lineage: Bacteria > Pseudomonadota > Alphaproteobacteria > Sphingomonadales > Sphingomonadaceae > Erythrobacter. The sequence goes on along the minus strand of JBCBYM010000278.1, from coordinate 1,335 downwards.
GCGTTGATCCCAAGGCGGTGGACGATGTCGTTACCGGCTGTGTCAGCCAGGCGGGCGAGCAGGCAGGGCAGGTCGGGCGCATGGGCGTGCTCGCTTCGAAGCATCTGCCGGAATCCACCCCTGCGGTCTCGATCGATCGCCAGTGCGGTTCCTCGCAGCAGGCGATCCAGTTTGCATCCCAAGCCGTGATGAGCGGCACGCAGGACGTTGTCATCGCAAGCGGCGTGGAGAGCATGACGCGCGTGCCGATGGGCACCAACATGACGCTGCACATGAAGGAAGGGCTGGGCAATTACATGTCGCCCGGCGTTATGGAGAAGTACCCGGACGTCCAGTTCAGCCAGTTCATGGGCGCAGAAATGATCGCGAAAAAGCATGGCATGACCAAGGACGAGCTCGACGCGTTCGCCTATGCCAGCCACGCAAAAGCCATCGCCGCGACGCAAGCGGGCGCTTTTGAGAACGAGATCGTGCCCATCGACATCGAAACGCCCGAAGGCGATGATGTGCACACCGTCGATGAAGGCATCCGCTTTGATGCCAGCCTTGAAGGGATTGCTGGGGTCAAACTCATCAGCCCGGAAGGCATGGTGACGGCGGCCTCGGCCAGCCAGATCTGCGATGGCTCGTCAGCGGTGCTGGTTGTCTCCGAAGAGGCTCTCAAAGAGCACGGCCTCACCCCGATGGCGCGCATCCACAATCTGACGGTAACGGCTGGCGACCCGGTGATCATGCTGGAAGAGCCGCTGTTTGCAACCGACAAGGCGTTGGCGCGCGCTGGCCTCAGCATCAGTGATATCGACCTTTACGAAGTGAACGAGGCGTTTGCTCCGGTCCCGCTCGCCTGGCTCAAGCACACCGGCGCGGACCCGGAAAAGCTCAACGTTCACGGCGGCGCGATTGCGCTGGGCCATCCGCTGGGCGCGTCGGGTACAAAGCTGATGGCAACGCTCGTCCACGCGCTCAAGCGTCATGACAAGAAATACGGGCTGCAAACGATGTGCGAAGGCGGCGGCGTTGCCAACGTCACGATCATCGAAGCGGTCTGAGACACCACCCCAAATTGGAAGAGGATTAATCGAATGGAAGTTTCAGCCAACACTCCCGCCGTTGTGACCGGCGGCGCATCGGGCCTTGGTGCCGCCACCGCGAAGGCGCTGGCCGCCAAGGGCGCCAAGGTCGCGATCTTCGACATGAACGAGGAAAAGGGCGAAGCGATGGCGGCCGAAATCGGCGGCATTTTCTGCAAGGTCAACGTGACGAGCGATGAGGAAGTCGACGCTGCCTTTGCCAAGGCGCGTGAGGCGCACGGGCAGGAACGCATCCTTGTGAACT
>JBCBYM010000277.1:0-2028 GCA_039815865.1 Pseudomonadota bacterium | reverse complement strand
TGCGAAACCGATGGCGCGGCCGTTTGCGGCTCTGGCGCGGCCGGCGCGGCGGGAGGCGGATCACTCGTCGCGCCTGAGTCGGGTCCGCCAAACATGGAGTTTTGTCCAGCCGCTTCCAATTCCGCCGCGGTCGGCGCGGCGTCGTCTTCGTTATCGGGCAGGTCTGGATCGGAATCAGTCACGCGAACACGCTAGGGCTTGGTGCGGCGTTTGTCATCGCGTAGCTTGGAGAAAATCATGGGGGAAAATCAAAGGAGCCGAGCGACCCGTCGCAATTCACCTGGGCTGCTTCCTTCCGGACCTGACCCGGTGAGCGAACGCAAACGTCCACCCGACTCCCGAACGCGCATATGGCGAGGTGCGGGGCAAAAATCAACGGCCCGCGATGGATTGCAGCGCTCCGGCGCGCGCCAGAACCAAATCTCTAACGAAAATTGTCCGCGTAAGCCTGAAGCTTGAGCCCCTTTGGTGGGGTCGCGTAGACTCGAGCGGTGATACCATACTTCTGAGCGTACGCCTTCGCCGCCTCCTTGGTCGGGAAGCTGAGCTTGACCTGCGCCTGCGTATCGCCGCTGCCCGTCCAGCCCATCAGCGGATCAGCCTTGCGCGCTTCGGATTGAGCGAATTCGAGCACCCAGGTGTCGATTTTCGCCTTTCCGGACTGCATCGCGCTTTTGGGGGTCTGATAAATTCGTGCGCTCATAGTGTGATCCCTTGCCTGCCCAATCCGATAGTCCAAACTCAATCCCGATTGAAGGCGTTTTTGGTCTTCAGGCTCGGCTTTTCCAGCCATGGGTGTTCAGGCCAGCGATGCTTGGAGTAGCGCCCTTTCATATCCTTGGCGACATCGGCCCAGCTGCCGCGCCAGAAACCGGGCAGGTCGCGCGTTGACTGGATAGGCTGCCCCGCTGGGCTGGTGAGCTTGAGCAAAAGCGCGGTCGATCCGATCATCGGATGGCTGTCGAGCCCGAACAGCGCCTGCACCCGAACCTCGACACTTGGCGCGTCATCGCCGGTGTAGTCAATTGCGTGGCGCGTTCCCGCGGGCGAGGCAAAGTGCGTGGGAGCGCGCTCTTCCAATTGCTGACGCGCGTTCCAGTCGAGCGGCCCAAGCGCGGCCTCGGCGAGGCGGTGCGCCGCGATGTCCAGATCTCGTCGCTTTTCCAACAAGGGTTTCAACCAGATATCGGCTGTTTCTTTAAGAGAGTCTTCGGACATGGCCTCCACCCCCGCATACTGAGCCCGAGCCAAAAAGCCCGGCGGCAAAAGATCGCCAAGTTGTGTGATAGCCTCCTGCGCCAACCGGTTCGCAATGGCATCCGGGTCAGGATCGGGATCGGGAACGCTGGCAAGCTTGATCGCGCCCAGGCCTCGCTCACGGCGAGCTTCGATCCGTTTTTTATCTTCATTCCAGAGTATTACAGATTGACTTTGAAGCCTGCTCTCAAACAGATTCTCAACCCTGTCGAGGGAGAGCTCGAGGCCCGCTGTGATGCGAGCTGCGCGCGCCGCCCCCTGCGCCTCACCGATGACGATCCATTGCGCCCGCGCCAGAGGGGATGACCGCTCAAGCGTGAACCCGCGTCCGCCCGCGCTCACCCAGTGTTCACCGCTTGGGTCGCGGCGACGGGCCACAAAATCAGGCCGCGCGAGCGCCAAGGCATCCGCTGGCTCGCGAGGGCGCTTACCCAGCGTTATGGCGGCCTTTCGCGCGCGGTCCGCCCAGCCTTGCGCAACGCGCCGCGCCGTTTGCGCCCGGCGAGAGGTTTCACCGCGCCAACGCTCAAGCCGATGGACCAGATCTTCGCTGCGCCCGCCAAGGCCTCGCTCCTGCAGCAGCATGACAAGGCGCGCTGTGTCATCCTCCAACCCAGCATCGGCGGCATAGAGCAGCGCCGCCGCTTGATGCGGCGCCATCGGCATTTCCACGATTGCCTCGCCCAGCGCCGTGATACGCCCCACTGAATCGAGCGCGCCCATAGCCCGCAGCCTCGATTGATGCGGCGCGCGCGGGTTTGCAGGCTATGG
>JBCBYM010000276.1:0-2105 GCA_039815865.1 Pseudomonadota bacterium | reverse complement strand
CGCGCCGCGACGCCACAGCGCGCGGCGCTGTCTGGCCTAGGGCCGGGGAACTAACTTGCCCGGATTAAGCAAGCCCTTGGGGTCGAGCGCGCTCTTGACGCTGCGCATCATGAAGAGAGCTGTTGGATCACCCAGCCGGCCCAGCTCATCGACCTTCATTTGTCCAATTCCGTGCTCAGCGCTGATGGATCCGCCCCATTGCGTTACAAGGTCATGCACCCGCGCGCTCACGCGCTTGCCAACGTCCTCTTCCCATTCGCCGCGCACCGCGTCCTCGGGCGCAAGCACATGGAAGTGCACATTGCCATCGCCCAGATGCCCGAAGGCGGCGCCTCGTGTGCCCTGAAACTCGCCCTCAATCGCAGGGATCGCAGCGAGGATGAATTCCGGCATGCGCTCAACCGGCACAGAGATGTCGTGCTGCATGGCCGGGCCAAGCGCGCGTTCAGCGGCGGAAATGGAATCGCGCAAGGTCCAGAAGTGTTCAGCCTGCGTTTCGTTGGAGGCCAGAGCGGCGTCCGCAATCAGCCCCTGCTCCAAAGCCTCGCTCAAAACCCCTTCAAGTCTTTCGCGCAAAGCTTGCGTGTCCTCGCTGGGGGACGTGCATTCAATGAGCGCGTTCCAGGCGTGGCGATCGCCAAGCGGCGAGCGGGCATCGGGCAAGAGCGCAAGCACGCTGTCGAGACAATGAGCCGGCACGATCTCAAACCCTTCCAACGCGTTTCCCAATGCGCGATCGACTTGCCGCAGCAAAGTCCTTGCATCGATTACATCGCCAAGGCCAATCCACGCGGTGGCGCGGGCTTGGGGGGCGGGGAGTAGGCGCAGCGTGGCCGCGGTCACAATTCCAAGCGTCCCTTCCGAACCAATGAGCAGCTGCTTGAGATCAAAACCGCGATTGTCTTTCTTAAGCGCCGCGAGCCCGTCGAAGATCTGACCATTGGCAAGCACCGCTTCGATCCCAAGGACCTGTGCGCGCATTGTGCCATAACGCAGGACCTGGGTTCCGCCGGCATTGGTGGAGATGAGCCCGCCAATGGTGGCCGACCCCTTGCCCCCCAAAGTGAGTGGGAAGCGCAGATCATTCTGGGCGGCGGCCTCGTGGAGCGTTTGCAGGATCACACCGGCTTCGCACACGACCTGGCCCGCTTGCGGGTCAAGCAAGCGGATCGCGTTCATTCGACGCAGCGACAGAACAAGGCCATCTCCGCTCTCATCCGGCGTCGCGCCGCCCGCCATGCCGCTATTGCCGCCCTGAGGGACAATCGGCACGCCATGCTCGCTGCAAAGGGTCAAGAGGTCTGCAACCTCGCGCGTCGTTGCCGGAGAGGCGAGGCCCAGCGCGCGCCCTGTGTAGCGTCCACGCCAGTCCGTCAGCCAAGGATCCATCCTTTCCGGATCGCGGGTGAAGCCCTTCTCGCCCAGCAAGGATGAGACGGTGTCTACGAAGCGGTCGGCCAAAGCGGGCGTTGCTGTCATCATTGTTGCACCTTTGCCACAAATGGCGCGCGAAACGCCAGCTTGCGTGTTCATTCTTGCGCCTGAAGATGGGCAAGTTAAGCCGCCGTTCAATCACGATTGCTACCCCGCGCCGCTTACGGACGGGAATTTTTCGGGAGGTCCGCTGGCACAATGCCCAGCTTTGCAGACATTGCTGCACCTTTGGCTTTGCTGCTGCCCGTGGCCTGGTCGGACACGGCCTCGGCGGATTTGGCGCGCTCCGATAAGGCGGGCGCTGCCGTTATGATCAGCGCCCATACCGCTTCCAGCTCCGCGCAAACGCCGGCTCCTGATAGCGCGGTTGAGCCTGATGAGGCTGCGGCAAGGAGCGCGACCCTCGAGGCTTTCAAGGAAACGCTCATCGTCGGACAGATACGGTTTGAACAGCGTGTCATTGTGCGGATTTCGCCGCGTGGGGTTGGCAGTCGCCGAAACATGCTGGCCCGTTTGCCCACACGCGCCAACACCACCCGTTACAAGGAACGCAAGGCGGAGCGCTGCGTACCGGTGAACCGCATTGCAGGGGTGGAGACGGGCAGCGGCAACCGATTGCTGCTTTTCCTGCAGGATTCCCAGATCCTGAGCCTTAACCTTGAGAAAGCTTG
>JBCBYM010000275.1:343-2145 GCA_039815865.1 Pseudomonadota bacterium | reverse complement strand
ACTGCAGGAAGTGCAAAGCTTCCACGTCAGCCACGGCGCTGGCTCTGATCCGGAGCATGATGGTTGGCTCCAGCCCGCCCAGGCGCACCGACGTGCCGTAGCGGCCCTGATACCATTCCCACGTCACATAGGCCCCGCGCGAACTTGCATTCGAGCCCTCGGTGTTGGAAAATCGGTTGAGCCAGCCATCATGCTCCGGATCAGAGCCAGCGCCGTGGCTGACGTGGAAGCTTTGCACTTCCTGCAGTCCCAGATTGACGAAGTGGAACCGCTTTTGCGCCGAGTGCAGGCCGTAATCGGCAATGCCCACGATATCGCGCTTCCATATAGCATCGCCCGCGCGCGCGAGTTCCTCGCTTGCGATCTTGAACAGCGCCCGGTCGCGCGCCGAACCCTTGGCCGGCTGCGCCGCCAGACGCACAGGCGCCACCAGAGCCGCACCCGCAGCCGCACCGGCTTTCAAGAGATCGCGTCGGTTCATAAGCTCCATCTTACAACACAAGGGGTAGTGATCAAGTGAACGCCTTGGTTCCCGCCCTAGCAATCATTTGCGTGTATCAGGCGGCCTGCCAGCCCGGCTTCGCGCTTTCGTGGATTTCCTTGGCTGCCATGCCAAGCTTTATGACGCCGGGCATGTTGGCCTTGATCGTGTCGCCAATGGTGGCGAGCTTGGCCAGACGCGGGTCGCCTTCGGCCATCATCCGTGCGACAGCCGGGCCCGTGGGGTGCAGGCGACTTCTGGCGTTCCAGGCGTTGATCTTCTCGTTGCTTGCAAGGATCGCGGTGCTCATCAGGTTCGCCATCACCGCGTAAGGATAATCGGCCGTGCTGTCGGTCAGCGGAGCAGGCGGGACGAGCGCGTTCTTTTCCTCATCGGTGTCGAAATTGGCTTCCATAAACGCGGCGAGCGCGGCGCTGTAGGGAACGAAGGGCACCTGCGCCAATTGCAGCGTGATCGTATCGCCATCGAAGAAGGGACGCGTTTCCTCGCGCACGTTAAAGGGGACCGCTGTCGCGGTGCAATTGATGAAGAGCGTGTTCTTGGGCAGTTCCACGCTCTCGCTGGCAAAGTGCATGGCGCCTGGCTCGATAGCGGTGACGTGGCCCTGGCGATAGACGCTCTCGATCTGGCGCAGCAGAGCGACCTCGCCTTCTGAGATCACCGCGTAGTGGAACATCTTGGGGCTCACGCTCTCATCAATCCGCAGCATGGTGCCGCGCTTGCCCAGCTCCTCGAACATCTCCGCACCGCTCTCAGACATACTGGCCGCTTCGACGAGGTCGGTCTGGAACTTTATGAGGCCTTCGATCTCATGATAGGCGGGCTGGAGAAGCTTGCGGTTGAACATCCAGCTGTCACGCGGGCGCACCCAGCCGATCTTGTCTGCTGGAACCCCGGCTTCAAGCAGCCAGACAGCGGTGTCCATCGCGGTCTTGCCACCGCCAATCACGACATAATGGTCGGGCAGGTTGGCCGTCTCCTTCCAAAGGCCGGGCAGCTCACCGGGGATGGCAAAGCGGGTGCCCTCGGCAATGTCGAAAGCAGGTGTGTGAGTGGAGGGGACCGAGGTCTTGAACCAGGTTCCATCGACCAGTTTGCCGCGCACTGTGATCGTGTGCTCTTCGCCAGAAAGGATGCCTTTGGCGCTGTGCGTCTTGCCCTGTGCACCGGTGTATTCGGTCAGCGGAAGATACTCGACCCGGCCGCTGGGGATCAGGCGTTCGCTCATCAGTTTCGAATAATAGGCGAGGATCTCGGCGTGCGGGGCGAGCGGGAACATGCCCGCGTTATGCCCGCGTGT
>JBCBYM010000275.1:0-333 GCA_039815865.1 Pseudomonadota bacterium | reverse complement strand
ATCCGCAAAAGCGAGGCCAACCGCGCCCGCGCCAATGATGAGGTAGTCGGTTTCAATAGTGGCCATTGTCGGAGTGCTCCTGGATGACGGGTTCGGGCGCATTAGCAGGCTTGGCCGGTGAGCGGGAGTCGCTCGTATGCGGAGTTTCGAAGGCGGTGTTCGCATCCGCCATCGCCAGCATGGATCGGGCGTGGCGGGCGGCGACTTCGCGCTGGTCATCGCCGTATCCTCCACCCAGTGCAGAGGCGATGGGAAGGCGGCGCTGGCGTGCCTGCTCCACGACATAGCGATCGCGCGCGGCGAGGCCCTCATCGCTCAAGGCAAGGCGGCCCA
>JBCBYM010000274.1:0-2148 GCA_039815865.1 Pseudomonadota bacterium | reverse complement strand
GATCACGGGACGAGCGGAGCGCGGTGTGGTGCGCGCGATTTGGCTGGGTGTGCGGCCTCTTTTGTCTTGCACGTCTCCGGGTGGCGCGCGTGATGGCGCGGGCGCCGCGGCGGCGCGGTCTCAAGCGCGTCCTCTTTTCAGCTTTTCTGACCCTTGCGGGCTGTGCGCCCTCGGGTTCGATCGAGGTGGCGAGCCGTCTGGCCGGAGCCGACATTGGCCGCCTGCCCCCCATGCGAACATTTGCGCCGGTGCCGGCACCGGTGGCCTTGCGCCCCAACGCCGATATTGCGCGCGATTTCATGGATCTGAGCTTCAAGATGGAGAGCGGGCGGCGTCTGGCGACGTTCACGCGCTTCGAGGGGCCCATCAGCCTGCGCGTCGTGGGGCGCACGCCGGTGTCGCTCGCGCCTGATCTCGGGCGGCTGCTGACGCGGCTGCGCGATGAGGCGGGCATTGATATCGCGGTCACTGAAGATGACAGCGCCTCCATCAACATCGTCGCACTTCCCAAGGCGCAGATGCAAAAGGCAGTGCCGGGCGCGGCCTGCTTTGTGGTGCCCAATGTGCGCGACTGGGCGGATTTCACGGCTGCACGCCGCGGGCCCCGGGTCGACTGGACGCGGCTGACGCGGCGCAATCAGGTGGCGGTTTTCGTGCCCTCGGATGCCGCACCGCAGGAGCTGCGCGATTGCCTCCATGAAGAGATCGCGCAGGCGCTCGGGCCGCTCAACGATCTCTACCGCCTGCCCGACAGCGTCTTCAACGACGACAACATCCACACTGTGCTCACCGGCTTCGACATGCTGGTGCTGCGCACCTATTACGATCCGGCGCTCCGGAATGGCATGACGGCGCAAGAGGTGGTGGCACGGCTGCCCGAGATCCTCGCGCGGCTGAACCCGCGCGGCGAGCGGCGCGCGCCCCAATATGCTGGCGCCACGACACCCGCCTGGAAGGACGAGATCTCCAAAGCGCTCGGCGCTGTGCGCGCCCCCTACGGACGCAAGATCGCAGCCGAGAACGCCATCAACATGTCCCGCGCGGCGGGCTGGAATGACACGCGGCTGGGCTATGCGAGCTACGCCCTCGGCCGCCTGACAATTGCCACCGAACCGCAGCGGGCCTTTGCGGCCTTCCAGACGGCGGACCGCATCTATGCCTCCTCCGAGACGACAGAGCTTCACCGGGCCTACGTATCGGTGCAGCTGGCGGCCTTTGCCCTGCTTGATGGGGATGCCGTGTCGGTCATGGAGATCACGGGCCAGCACCTGCCCACGGCGGCGCGCTATGAGAATGCAGCGCTTCTCGCCTCCCTTTTGATGTTTCGCGCCGAAGCGCTCGAGCTTCAGGGGCGCGCGGCAGAGGCGCGTGCCGTCAGGATGGACAGTCTCGGCTGGGCGCGCTACGGCTTTGGATCAGCACGGGCGGTGAATGCGCGGCTTCGCGAGATTGCGCTGCTCAACCCAGCGAAACACGGGCGCGTGTCCTTCTAGAGGCCCGCGCGCCCCGGCAAAGGCGCACGGTATGGTTCCCACTCTTGTCTCGATCATCCTTTTCGCAAGCTTCGGCGCATGGCGCGCAAAGCGCGCCCAAGGGCGGCCCGTGGACGTGCTGCATTACGCGGCCGCCCACGGCATCTTTGGCCTCATCATCGGCGTGATACTCGCGATCGTGCTCTCGCGCCTGATCTGATGTTTCTGCCCTTCTTCGAGAACCTGCGCGCGGCCAATGTGCCCGTGAGCCTGCGCGAATATCTGAGTTTTCTCGAAGGCATGAAGCGCGGCATCGCCACCTATGACGTGGAGGCGTTCTACTACCTCGCGCGCACCACGATGGTGAAGGACGAGCGCCACATCGACCGCTTTGATCGCGCGTTTGCGGCAAGTTTCGAGGGGCTCGAGGCGATCTCCATGGACGAGGTGCTGGAGGCCGTCGACATCCCCGCCGACTGGCTCGCCAAGATGGCCGAAAAGCACCTGAGCGACGCCGAGAAAGCCGAGATCGAGGCCCTCGGCGGTTTTGATAAGCTCATGGAAACGCTGAAAGAACGGCTCAAGGAACAAGAAGGCCGCCACCAGGGCGGCTCGAAGTGGATCGGCACGGCGGGCACTTCGCCCTTTGGCGCCTATGGCTACAATCCCGAAGGTG
>JBCBYM010000273.1:0-2166 GCA_039815865.1 Pseudomonadota bacterium | reverse complement strand
CATTTCACGCTGGTGATCGAAGCCGACGTATTTGCGGGGCTGAACCGCCTCGCCCGGCAACGCGCGGTGATCGCGGCGCTGGGCGATATCGTGGGTGAGAGGGTCCACGCCGTCGCCATCAAAGCCAGCGCGCCCGCCTGATGGATGCCTCAGGCACCCAGAGCACTCTGCGAATCCGACGCGCTGCGCGCTGCCTTGTGGTGAGCCCTAACGACCGCGTGCTCCTCTTTCGCTTTGACTTAGCCGATCGCCCACCCTTCTGGGTCACACCCGGCGGCGAATGCCACCCGCACGAGAGCTTTGACGAAGCCGCGCGGCGCGAACTGTTTGAGGAAACCGGCCTGACTGTCGAGCCGGGCGAAGAGATCGCCCGCACCACCCCGCAATTCAAGACCGTCCAAGGCGAATGGGTGCAGGCCGATGAGCGATACTTCCTCGTCCGCGTCGAAAACGAAACGATCACCACCGCGCACCACACCGAGCTTGAGCAACAGGTGATGACCCAGCACCGCTGGTTCACGCGCGAAGACCTAGCCGATTGGCCAGAGGCGATCTTTCCCGAAACGCTCGGCGCCATACTTGCACCCCATTTCTAAAGCGGATTGTCCCTTTTCGCGGGTCTGTTATCGAAAGCAGGAACAGGGAGAGACAGCATGGATTACAACGGCAAGGTGGCGTGGATCACCGGGGGCTCTTCGGGAATTGGCGCGGCGTTGGCGCGCGATTTTGCGAGCCGCGGAGGCCATGTCGTCCTTTCAGGCCGTGACGAGGCGCGCCTCGCTGAAGTGGCTGCCGATTGCGGCGAATCGCTGCTCTTGCCGTTTGATGTGCGCGATGACGCCGCGCTGGCGGACGCGGTCGAAAAGGCCATCGCGTGGAAGGGCCATGTTGACCTCGCCGTCGCCAATGCGGGCATTTCCCAGCGCAGCCGCGCGCTCAAGACCGACATGCAAGTCTACCGCGATATCATCGACATTGATCTCACCGCCCAGATCGCTTTTTCCCAGAGCCTGATCCACCACATGGCCGATCGTGGCTCGGGCGCGCTTGTCTTCATTTCTTCGATCGCTGGCAAAGTTGGTGTCCCCATGCGCACTGCCTACTCCGCCGCCAAGTTCGGCCTGGCCGGATACGCCGACGCGCTGCGCGGTGAGCTTTCGATCAATGGCGTGAGCGTCCACACGATCTATCCCGGATCGGTCGCGACCAATGTCAGCCGCAACGCGCTTAACGCCGATGGATCGGTGCGCGGCGTCTCAGACAAGGCGATCGATAACGGCATTCCCGCCGACGAAGCGGCCAAGAGCATACTCGATGGCATGGCCAACGGCGAGCGCGAGATCATCATCGCCGAACGCGCCGAGCTGGCCATGGGCGAGATGCGCCGCACGCCCGATGCGCTGTTCGATCAGATCGCGGCCATGGTGGCGAGCGGTTATATGGAAAACATGGAAGCCGAGACCGAAAGCCAGAAATGATGGAGCAAAAGCGCGTTCACCTGCCCAATGGCATCCATCTGATGTGCGTGGATGAGGGGCCGGTCGATGCCCCCGTCCTGATTTTCTTGCACGGCTTTCCTGAAAGCCACCGCACCTGGCGCCATCAGATCCGCCATTTCAAGGATCGCTACCGCTGCATCGCGCCCGATCAGCGCGGCTATCGTCAATCCTCGAAACCCCAAGCGGTCAACGCTTATGAGCCAAGCAAGCTGATCGGCGATATCTTCCTTTTGGCGGACACTCTGGGGATCGCCAACTTCACCATTGTCGGACACGATTGGGGCGGTGCGATTGCCTGGGGGGTGGCGCTTGCCGGCCAGCACGCCCGGGTCAGTCGCGCCATTATCGCGAACGCCCCCCACCCTTTGATCTTTCAGAAGCTGCTCTACACCAACCGCGCCCAGCGCGAGGCGAGCCAGTATATTCGCGGCTTTCGCGATACGGGCAACGATGCGCTCATCAAGGATCGCGGGCTCACCGGACTGATGCAAAAGGAGGTCAAGTGGGACAGGCCCGGCGCAATGGAGCCTGAGGAACGCCGCGAATTGCTGCGCGACTGGCAAAACCGCGACGCCGCCTTCGGCATGATCAACTATTACAGGGCGAGCCCGATCGTCGTGCCCACCATGGATGAACCGTTCGAACTGCCCGACGACTACACCGCGCC
>JBCBYM010000272.1:0-2214 GCA_039815865.1 Pseudomonadota bacterium | reverse complement strand
CGCCGCGCTTCAGGCCGTCGCCCAGCACCGATGCCCAGTGAACGTCGTCGACCAGCCCGCGCTTTGCGACATCACAACGCCCGCGATTGTCGACCGTGACCCTGTGGTCATCGCCATCGGGACCGAGGGGACATCCCCGGTTCTCGCCCGCCAGATCAAGACCAAGATCGAGGAGGATCTGCCGCAAACGCTTGGCGGGCTTGCCGCGCTCTCCGGGCGCCTGCGGGACGCGGTGGCGCAACACGTGCCCCGTGCCGGTCGTCGGGCGTTTTGGCGTTGGGTTTTTGCCGGCACCCCCAGCGCGCTTTGGGCCCAAGGTGCGGAAACGGAAGCTGCGAGGAAGATCAAGGAGGCCATTCGGTTCGGCGGGGCACCTGAACACAGCGATGGCAGCATCGCGATCATCGGCGCCTGCTCGCGTGACCTCATGACGCTGCGCGCCGTTCAGCGTCTCCAAGAAGCGGATGTGATCTACTTTGATGGTGCAGGAGAAGACGCGCTCGAACTCGCGCGCCGGGATGCGGAGAGGATTTTCGTGGGGTCCACGCCCGGGGTCACAACGCTTCCACCTTACCAGGCCATGTTGGCCGAGGCCTCTAAAGGCGCGCGCATTGTGCATCTGACCGGCTTGGATCTTTCGCTGGAGGCGCGCCGGCTTCCCGGAGCAGAGCTCGTGCCCGGGGTCGCGCTCAGCGAAGCTGCGCGCGCCACCGCCTGAGTTTACAAGGGCTGCAGCGGGGCTATCCTCGCTCCATGGTCAAAATCACTAGCCTTGCCCAGTTATCCGCGCTCGATGTCGATACGATCATCGATGTGCGGTCTCCGTCCGAGTTCGCCGAGGATCACGTGCCGGGCGCGATCAACCTTCCCGTGCTCGATGATGCCGAACGCGCTGAAGTCGGCACAATCTACAAACAGGTCAGCCCCTTTCGTGCGCGAAAGATCGGTGCGGCGAAGGTCTTTCGCAACGCGGCCCGCCACATCGAGACTGAGCTTTCGGGCGAGGACGGCGCATGGAAGCCGCTCGTGTACTGTTGGCGAGGTGGGCAGCGGTCTGGTGCTTTCACGTGGATGCTGCGCGAGATCGGCTGGCGTGCCGAGGTCATCGAAGGCGGCTATCAAAGCTTTCGGAGACACGTTTCCGCGGCGCTTTACGACACGCCGCTGCCCCACCGTATCGTCAAGATCGGCGGCTATACGGGAACAGCGAAGACTGAACTCCTCCCTCTCGTTGCGGCTGAAGGTGTGCAGATCATCGATCTCGAAGGCCTTGCCCGGCATCGCGGATCTCTTTTGGGAGCTTGGAGCGAGCCTCAACCCTCGCAAAAGGCGTTTGAAACGGAGCTTGCCTTTGCGTTGCTCCATTGCGATCCGGAGCGCCCTGTTCTGGTGGAATCCGAAAGCAGCACGATCGGTAGGGTCACGCTGCCGCCTTCGCTGTGGCAACTGATGAAGGAAGCCCCGGTCATTGAAATCGGGGCGCCGCTCGAGGCACGCGCGGGCTATCTGGCCCGGGCTTATGCTGAGGTCTTGGCCGATGCCGATGCGCTCAGGGACAAGCTTTCGCCGCTCCGGCGGGTGCGCGGTCAGGCGCTGCTGAACCACTGGTCATCGCTTCGTGCCTCGGGCGATATGGTCGGTCTTTGCAAGAGCCTTGCTGAGGATCACTACGACCCAGCCTATCGCCGCTCACGCAAGGCGCATCGTGGACCTGAGCATCACGTCAACCTTATTGGGTTCTCGGAGGGTGAGCTGGCCACGGCCGCGAGGGAAATCGCTGCTTTGGTGCGCAGCTATGAAAAGCGCCCGAGGAAGGCCGCTTCGATCCCGGCAGAGGCAAGCTGATCAAGCACTGGTTCGGCGTCACCCGGAAGGGCGGCCAGCAACCCACCCGCCGTCTGAGGATCGTGAGCAAAGGCCTCTCGCGCCGACATGTCGCTGCTTCCACCGTTTCCTTCAAACAGGCTGGAGCGGATGCCGGCCTCTGCGAGCTCGAGGGCACCGGGGAGGAGCGGGACTTGATCCATATCGAGGTCGAAAGCTACGCCTGACGCCGCGCAAATCGTGTCGATATGGCCCCTGAGGCCGAAGCCGGTGACATCTGTCATGGCTCTGGCGCCCGCCGCGCGAAGGATCTCGGCGGCGCGGTCAGACGGGGCTTGCATTATGGTCAGTGCGGCGACGATGTCGTGGCCCCGTGCGAGGTCTTGCATT
>JBCBYM010000271.1:0-2216 GCA_039815865.1 Pseudomonadota bacterium | reverse complement strand
GAGGCGCAAGGCGTTGTCATCAACGATGATAACTTCGCGATTGCTGACAATTGCGCGCTGATCCTGGCGGTTCACCGCGATCTTGATGGCTTGCGCGAAACCGCGGCGGGCAAGGGCAAGATCGGGACGACAGGGCGCGGCATTGGCCCCGCTTATGAGGATAAGGTGGGCAGGCGCGCGATCCGGGTGTGCGATCTGGCGCATCTTGATGATCTTGAGCCGCAGCTTGATCGCTTATGCGCGCATCACGACGCGCTTCGCGCCGGGTTCGATCAGCCGCCGGTGGATCGCGAGGCTTTGCTGGCGGAACTGCGCGATGTCGCCGATTTCGTGCTGCGGTTTGCGCAGCCGGTGTGGAAACGCTTGAAGAAGGTGCGCAAGGCCGGCGCCAAGATCCTGTTCGAGGGCGCGCAGGGCGTGCTGCTCGATGTTGATCACGGCACCTATCCCTTTGTCACCAGCTCGAACACGGTGAGCGGCACGGCGGCGAGCGGGAGCGGGCTTGGCCCCAATTCCACCGGCTTTGTGCTGGGCATCGTCAAGGCTTACACGACGCGCGTTGGCTCTGGCCCGTTCCCGACCGAGCTCTCCGATGAGGTGGGCCAGCGTCTGGGTGAACGGGGCCATGAGTTCGGCACCGTCACCGGGCGTCAGCGCCGGGTTGGCTGGTTTGACGCGGTGCTGGTGCGCCAGACCTGCGCGGTCTCGGGCGTGACAGGGATCGCGCTCACCAAGATCGACGTTCTCGATGGCCTCAAGACCGTGAAGATCTGCACCGGCTATCGCTTGCACGGCAACGTCTATGACTATCTGCCCAGTCACGCGGGCGATCAGGCGGCGGTGGAGCCGATTTATGAGGAGATGGAAGGCTGGGATCAAAGCACCGCTGGCGCGCGCTCCTACGCCGATCTTCCCGCCAACGCGATCAAGTACATCCAGCGGGTGCAAGAGCTGATCGAGTGCCCGGTGGCGCTCGTCTCGACCTCGCCGGAACGCGATGACACGATCCTGATGCGTGATCCGTTCGTGGACTGAGCGGGCGCGTTAGGCACCAGTCCCTAGCCGGGACAGCGGGGCCAGTGCGCAATGGCTCATAAAGGAAGGACGGCTTAGAACGGGTGCAGGGCTAGAAGAGGCGGGGTAGGACAGGAAAGGTGATGCGATGAAACGTTTGGCACTCCTGGTTTTGGCAAGCCTTGGCTCGCTTGCGCTCGCGGCCTGCGCTGGTCCTCCGCAAGCGGTGGTCAAGGCTCCCGGAGAAGGCGTTGTTGGAGAGGCGAGGGCTGATGGTGCGATTGCCTCGCGCTCGATCCCTTCGCCCGGCGGGCCGCTCGTGGCGGACTATGTGCTGGTCGACAAGTCCGAGCGGCTGATGATCGCTTACAAGGCTGGCCAACCGATCCGCGCCTATCGCAACATCCAGTTCGGTGACGATCCACAAGGCCACAAACAGTTCCAGGGCGATGAACGCACTCCGGAGGGGCGCTATACGATCGATTGGCGCAATCCTGAGAGCCGGTTCCATTTGAGCCTCCGCATCTCGTATCCCAATTCTGATGATCGCAAGCACGCCGCGCAATACGGCCGCTCGCCCGGGGGGGACATCTTCATCCACGGCCAGCCCAACCAGCTACCCTTCGGGCGCATGCCGGGCGATTGGACCGACGGCTGCATCGCTCTCTCCAACGCTGAGATCGAGGAGCTGTGGCAACTGGTCCCCAATGGGACGGTGATCGAGATACGCCCCTGAGCCGGCGCACAGCTGCACCGGGCCAGGGACGAAGGAGCGTTACTCCTGGTCGCGCTCGGCCAACTCCTCACGCAGGGCCACCACTTCAAGCTGAACGCGCTTCACCTCGCGCAGGATGGTGAGCATGTTCATGCGGTTGAACATCCACTCCTTGGCAAAGCCGAGCATGATAAGCAGAGCCAGGCCCATGATCGCCCAGAGCGTGTGCATGGCGACGTTGTCGGTCGAATGCGCAAGCTGCCAGAGGACAATCAGGAACAGGACGCTCATCACAACGGTGAAACCAAACAACAGCTTGGCCCAGTTGCCCATCGGTCCCTTCCAGGTGTCGCCAATCTGCTGGAACATGCCGCGCTCGGCCTCGAGGCTGTCGAGGAAGGCGCGATCATCCTCACTCAGCGCAGCGGTGATACGGGTGTCAGGCGTGTCGTTCATGGCAAGTCTCCTTCGGGTGTGTCGGTAAGCG
>JBCBYM010000270.1:0-2224 GCA_039815865.1 Pseudomonadota bacterium | reverse complement strand
GCATCGGGCGCGAAGTGGCGCTTTATTTTGGTGAGCGCGGCTGGTTTGTTGGAATTGCCGATATCGACGAACAGGGCATGGAGGGCACGCTGGGCCTCATGCCCAGCGGGTTCAAATACGCGCACAAACTCGACGTTCGCGACCGCGCGGCCTGGGATGTGGCGCTTGAAGCGTTCTCGACCGCTGCGGGCGGGCGGATTGATGTTGTGTTTAACAACGCGGGGATCGGCCATGGCGGACCGATCAGTGAAAACACCACCGATCAGGTTGAGGCCGTGCTCGACATCAACTTGAAGGGCGTCATCTACGGCGCGCAGGCCGCGCACCCTCACCTGCGCAAATCGGCCCCCGGATCCGTGCTTGTCAACACAGCCAGCCTTGCCGGCATCATCGGCACGCCCAACCTCGCGGTTTACTGCGCCACGAAATGGGGCGTTCGCGGACTGACCCAGGCGCTGGATGGGGAATGGGCCGATGACGGCATCAAGGTCTGCGCTTTGTGCCCTGGTTTCATCGACACGCCGATCATCGACAAAGTCGCAACGGAAACGAACCGCACCGGCAAGGAAATGCTGGAAGAGGCGGGCGTCGAGATTTCACCGGTAAGCGCTGTGCCAACGGTCGTGTGGGACGCGGTGCACGGGGACAAGGTTGACTACACGGTTGGCAAAACCGCCGGGCGCCTGCTGTTTTTCAGCCGCTGGCTTCCAGGCCGCGTTCGCAAGCAAATCCGCACCCAAGGGGTAGGCACCGACCTTTAGGCCAACCGGCCGATCACACCAGTTTGTCGATCGCGCGCGCCATATTGGCATCGCGCATCGACAAGCCGCCTGCGTCATGCGTCGTCAGCGTGATCTCGACCTTGGCGTACACGTTAAACCATTCCGGATGGTGATCGTGGCTTTCCGCGATAAGCGCCACCCGGCTCATGAACCCCCAGGCCTCGGAAAAATCGCCAAACTGAAAAGTCCGCTCGATCGCCTTACCCTCACGCGTGAGCGTCCATTCGGGATGATCGGCGAGCAGTCGGTTGCGGTCTTCCTCGGAGAGTTCGGGGACTGTGGGCATTGGCGAAAGCCTCCTTGGCGGCGTGTTGTGAGCAGAAGCGCTTTTCTCTAACGCTCTGTCCCATGAATGGTTCGGGGCAAATTGCCAAGATCATCGATGCGCAAGTGCCGGGTATCCGAGCCAGCGATCTCGCGTGCCGCCGCGGCGATCGAATCCTGTTCCGCAGGATGTCCTTCGACATCGGTCCGGGCGAAGCCTTGCACATCACAGGCGCGAACGGAGCGGGCAAGACAACGCTGATACGGACTGTGGCGGATTTGAACACGCCCTATGCCGGCGCTGCGGCCTGTGGCGGCACACCCGGGCTGCTGGACGAGCGCACTGGCCTGGACCCAGAGCAACCTTTGGGCGCCGCGCTGGATTTCTGGTTCGCGATTGATCGGGTGACGGGAAGGACAGCGATTTTGGATCGCTTGCGGCTAACCGAACTGGTCGATGTGCCGGTGCGCTACCTGTCGACCGGCCAACGCAAACGCGCCGCCCTGGCTCGGCTGCTTGGCCAGAACGCGCTCGTCTGGCTGCTGGATGAACCTTTGTCGGGGCTCGACACCGCCTCGCAGGAATTGGTCTGCACCCTGATCGCCGAGCATCTCGCTGACGGTCGCTGCGCGCTGATCGCCTCGCATCAGGCGCTGGATGTGCCGGGTCTGCAAACGCTGGCGATTGAGGATTTCACAGTGCCGCTGGAACCGCAAGAAGGATGGGACGCGTGATCGCCCGGCTGCTGCGGCGCGACCTTGCGCACTTCTTCCCCTTTGTCGGCGGCACCGGTGGAGGCGGCGCGGGCGCGGCCTTGCCGGTGATATTTTTTGTCGCGGTGGCCATGCTGTATCCCTTCGCTGTGGGGCCCGATGGGGGCGTCCTTGCGCGCACAGGCGGCGGTGTTGTCTGGATCGCCGCGCTGCTTGCTGCGATCCTGCCGCTCGACCGGCTGGTGGCGCGCGATATCGAGCTTGGCCATTTCGACCAGCTGACTTTGCGGGGGGTGAGCGAAGAGGCGATGATGGCGGTGCGCATGCTTGCCCACTGGCTGAGCTTTGGCCCGCCGCTGATCCTCGCCGCCTTTCCCGCCGCGGCTTTGTTGCAGATCGACGGGCCGACCTTGCACCTGGTTCTTCTCGGTTTGCTCGCAGGCACGCCGGGGCTGGCGGCGATT
>JBCBYM010000026.1:0-23180 GCA_039815865.1 Pseudomonadota bacterium | reverse complement strand
CGATGCAGCGATGCCAGGGCTCCGCGCCCAGTTCGTGATCAGAGTACAGACCCAAAGGCATAACGCCCGCATTGTTGATCATGACGTCGATCTGGCCATAGGCCTCGATCGCCCGCGCCGCAGCCGCTTTCATCCCAGCCAGATCGGTGACATCGGCCGTGACGGCCTGCGCGGCGCCTCCTGCTGATGCAATCTGTGCGACACAGGCGCCGAGCGCCTCCTCGTCAACATCAAGGCACGTGATCTTAGCGCCCAGCGCCGCCGCCTTCTGGCTGATAAGCTGTCCAAACCCTCCCGCAGCGCCGGTGATGACAATCGATTTTCCCGCAATATGTTCGCTCATGCCTTTCTCCCTTGTAATAGCGCCGCTCGGTTATCCGGCGTGCGTTTGTGTTGTTTGCAATCGAGGGCTGTCATTGGCCGCTTTGAGGATGGCGTTGATCTCCTCGGGCGACTGACGCATGCCGGATTGCGCCCAGGCGAGCAGCACGCCCTTCATGCCCCAGTGCCGAAACGCCCTCAAAAGCGGATCAATCTGGCTGTGCGCTAGGTTTGCACTCACCATCTTGTCCATCATGCGATCCATCTCGGAAAAGATGACGCCTTGAACCGACGGTTTGGCGGTGAGGATGAAGAATTCCTTGTGCGCTTTCCATACCCGCAGCGTTTCCAGATTGACGAATTCCACGTCCCATGACGCGCGCTCTTCGGTCTGAAGAGAGGTCAAATACTCGTCGAAAATGCGTTGCATGCGCGAGCGGATGACATCCTCTTTATCAGCAAAATGGCGGTAGAAAGTCTGGCGCCCGACGCCGGCTACCTCGCATAGGCTGATGACGGAAATCTCAAGCAGGTCTTGCTCTTGGAGAAGGGCGAAAAGCGCAGCTTCGATCCGTTGACGCGTGCGACTGATCTGACCGGCTTTGCGGCTCGTCTGAAGCACGCCCCCACCCCCCTGTCTGGTCTTGTTTGCCGGGCTGGTTTCAGCGCTGGCTCAAGGCTCAATACGGAACAGGTGTCTCATATAGGATGATTCGAGGCAAGGCGCATCGACCGCCTGCAAAAGCTGGATGCGCGCAGGCCGCGTCATCGCTGGGGCATCCGAACTCAGGCGTTCGTTGCCATTTTGAGGAGCATGTTTTTCCCGTATTCGTAAATATCGGGAATGACCGGCGCCAATTGCGGGCTCTCTTTCAGGTAAATCTCAAGCCCATCAATCGCCGCGGACATGAACGCAGCGCGTTGCTTGATCTCGATCTCTGAGGCATCGGGCAGCAGCGGAGCCAGAAGTTGCGACAGCACGACCACATCGAGCGTGTAGACCTCCCGGCACGCCTCGGCGAAAATGTCCGATCCGCTCTGCGCCTCGCCGAGAAACATATAATAGCCCAATTGGTCACGAACGCGCACCAGACTGAAATCGAGATAGGCCTCGAACCGCTCCAGAGGTGTCGCATAGTCTGCGCCAATCACGCGCTGTTGCTCCACCTCGTACTGGTAGGACACAAACTTGGCGATCGCGCGAAAGAGATCATCGCGGGTTGGAAAATAGAACTGCACCGCCGACAGGTTCACGCCCACCGTGTTAGCGACGCGTCGCATGGAAAAATCGGAAAATCCCTCGACCAGCAGAAGGTCGATCGCGACCTTAAGGATCGCTTTTACCCTTTTCTGCCCCTTGTCGTGAACGCCCGAGCCGCTCTTATTGCCGAACCTTTGCAGGGCGAACATTTCCAGTGGCTCGTCAAAGGCATCGCTCGGATTCAGGTTCTGCAATTCGCGCCTTTCTGAGTGAAGGGGGACCCGCCATGGCGCCCTGCGCGCCGACTTTCAAGCAAGAGGGTATTTATTGGTCACTTGACCTATAGTCTAATTCTCGTCATCCTCCCTCTTATTCGCAGGTTTGTGGCCGGGCGCGTTGGCAAGGTCATGATTGAAAGTGAGGCGGGGTGCTTGGGTTCATGACAAGGCGGTCGATCCTCTTTGGCGCGGTGTTCCTGCTCATCCTTGCAGGTATCGGGTGGCTCTTCCTGTCCCCCGGCAGCAGCGATGAGCCGCGCGAGAGCCCCTTCCCTGAGACGGCCTTTGTCGAGACATTGGAAGATGCCGACCCCGGTGAGCGGTTCTGGGTCTATGGCCTGGGCGCGCCCGATTTTGTTGATGGACGCGCCTATCTGTTCGACATCGAAGGCAAACGGCTCGGCCAGATCTCAACCGGATATTGGCACACCAATCTGCTCCCGCTGTATGGACGCGATGAGATTGTTTCGGTCGAAACCTATTTCAGCCGGGGCACCCGCGGAGAACGGACCGATGTCGTCGTCGCCTATGACACCACCACGCTCAAGCCACTCTATGAAATAGTTATCCCGTCAAAGCGCATGATGGGAATCACCAACAACTTCCTCGTCAGCTCGACGAAAGATGAGCGGTTTCTGGCGGTCACCAATTACACCCCGGCGCAGACGCTGACGATTGTCGATCTTGAGAGCAAAGCGTTTGTGGAAGAGGTTGAGACACCGGGCTGCATGATCCCGCATGCCGGCGGCGAGCGCAGTTTCTTTCTAATCTGCAGCAACGGCGCATTCATGCACATCAAGTTGGGCCCCGACGGCGCGGTGCAGAGCGTCGAGCGCACGCCGGTGCTGTTTGATGCGATCGAGGACCCGCTGACCGCTGCGCCCAGCAAGATCGGCGACACATGGTACTTCATGACCCGTGAGGCCAATGTGCGCGCGTTCACCGTTTCCGATGACGCTATCACCGCGCGCGATGAATGGTCCCTCCTCACCGACAGCGAGCGCAGTTCGGGCTGGACCATCGCTGGTTTCGGCCATTCGGCAGCGCATGAAAAGACCGGGCGGTTCTACGCCCTTGTCCGCCAGGGCGAGCCGCATCAGTTTGAGGATCCGGGCGAGGAAGTCTGGGTTTTCGACACCGAAACCCAAAAGCGTATCCAACGGATCACGATGAAGGATCTCACGATCTCCATCGACGTGACGCAAACCGACGAGCCCAAACTGCTTACGAAGGATGTCCACATCCCGCTCTCATTGCTTGAGCAAATGCGAATCTTCGCATCGCAAGGCCAGCGGGGCTTTGATGGCCTCACCCAGGCGCGGGTCAATGTCTACGATGCGACCAGCGGAGATCACATCGTGCGCAGCGAGATTGCGCCAAGCGGCACCTATCTGAATGTGAAAGCGTGGTGATCGCAGTGGCTCTTGATCCGCTTTTTGCCCAGATCGTGGCGCTTGTGATGGCTTTGCTGTTTGCGTCAGGCGCGCTGCATAAGCTGAGCGATTACCGCGCCTTTCAGGGCGTTCTTAGCGCCTATCGATTGATCGATGCGCGCGCTGTTGGTCTTGCGGCACCCTTAGTCATCGCGCTGGAAGTTACGGCGGCGGCGCTGTTGCTGGTTGGCGTGCATGCAATGGGCGCGGCCCTCGCGATTGCCTTGCTGGCCGGTTACGCTGGCGGGATCGCTCTGAACCTCAAAAGAGGGCGCACCCAGATCGATTGCGGGTGCCATTTTGGCCGCGCCAGCGGGCGGATTTCGTCTGCGCTTGTCCTTCGCAATCTGGGCTTGTGCGCGCTTGTCGCCACATTGCTCCTTCCCGTCGCGCCGCGCGATTTGGGGGCCTTGGACACAGCTGCCGCAATCTTCGGCGTTGCCGCGCTGGCGGTTCTTTATCTCGCGCTGGAGGCGCTCATCCGAAATCATCAGACCTGGTCGGAGATTGTATCATGATGGAGGCGCTGATTGCCGCTGTGGCCCTCTCCTGGGTGGTCATCCTCGCGCTGTGCGTTGTCGTCTATGCGATGGTGCGCCAGATCGGTTTGCTGCATGATCGGATAAAGCCCGTGGGCGCGCTATCCCTTGGGGACGCGATCCAGGTGGGGGACGAGGCGCCCGCCTTTGATGCGCCTTCGCTAACCGGCTCCTCGGTCCAGATCGGGGGCGCGCGCGCGCAAGGCCGGGCGACGTTGCTGTTCTTCTTGTCGAGCACCTGCCCGGTTTGCAAAGAGCTTTTACCCGCGCTCAAAAGCATCGCTGACCATGAGAGCGATCGCCTCCGGCTTGTCTTTGCAAGCGACGGGGACGAGGCCGATCATCGCGCCTTTATCGCGCAATACGATCTGTCGGCCTTTCCCTATATTCTGTCCGCTGATGTGGGCATGGCCTACCGGGTGAGCAAACTGCCCTATGGCGTCGTCATTGGCGCGAGCGGAGAGGTGCGCAGCCATGGGCTCGTCAACTCGCGCGAGCATATCGACAGCTTGCTTGAAGAATCTGAGTTTGAGGGGGTGATGGCGTGATGCTCTCCTTGGACGAAGCGATCGAACAGCTGGCCCGCCGCCGCGCGCGCACCAGTTCGCGGCGCGGCTTTATCGGTAAGCTTGGCGCGGTCCTGGTGGGGGCGGCTCTCGTTCCGCTGATCCCTGTGCGCCGCTCAGCGGCTTTTGCGCAGGACACATCCAAGACGCTTAAGGAAAGCGGGGATCCGCTCGACTGCAATTATTGGCGGCATTGCGCAATTGATGGCTATCTGTGCGGGTGTTGCGGTGGCTCGGCCACCAGCTGTCCGCCGGGCACAGTGGTGTCGGACATCACCTGGATCGGCACGTGCCATAACCCGACCGACGGCAAGGACTATGTGATCTCTTATAATGATTGCTGCGGCCTTTCCGACTGCGGCGCGTGCCCTTGCAACACCAACAAGGATGACACGCCGATCTACCGCCCGCAAACCTCGAACAATTTAAATTGGTGCGCGGGGAGCCAGGCGGACGTGCCGTATCATTGCTCGCTCTCTGTGGTCATTGCGGTCGCCGAATGAGATGTTGGCCCGCCTTGCTTGCTGCGCCTTTGGCCATTGGCCTCGCCTCTTGTGGTGTGACCGAGGCGGAAGCCAGCGCGCCGACCTATTCGGTTGAAGTCGATTACATGCTGCAATGCCAGGGCTGCCACTTGCCAGGCGGGGAGGGTTTTCCCGCCAACGATGTCCCAAGGCTCGCGGGTGAAATGGGCAAGTTCCTCAATGTCGAGGGCGGCAGGGCCTATCTGGTGCAGGTCCCGGGTGCAGCCTCGTCGGACCTTTCTGATGAGCGTTTGGCAGGCGTTCTCAATTGGATGGTGCACGAATTCAGCCCCGGTGCCGCGCCGGAGGATTTCAAGCCCTACACCGCCTCCGAAGTCGCGCACTTTAGAGCACAACCGCTGGTGGAAACGCGCGCTGCACGCGCGGCGCTCATCGCCAAGGTTGACGCATGGGAAGCAGACAAAACCCGATCGGAGGCGCATCTTGACCCTAACTGATCTGCGGATCATGGCTTTTGCCGGCCTGGTTCTATTCGTTGGTATGCTGTCAAGCGGGCTGGCCAATGCGCAGCCAGAAGCAAACAGCGCGCCGCCCCCGTCGCTTGCTGAGACGCTTTTGACCTGCACCAGCTGTCATGGCGAGAACGGCGTGGGCACGCTCGCCGCTCCGCGTCTTGCCGGGCAAAACAAACGTTATCTGCGCGAGCAAATGGAGCACTTCAAGAACGGCCTGCGCGGTCAGGATCCTGACGATGTGATGGGCCAGTCCATGGTTGAGTGGGTTGCCGATCTGGATGCATCGCAGCTCGATGCGCTCGCCGCGCACTTTTCCGCGCAGGAAAAGCCCAAGTTGAGCGCAGACCCCAAGCTCGGGGCGGACACACCGGCTGCCCGCGGGATGGCGTTCTTCAAGAACAATTGCCAATCGTGCCACGCCTCGCGGCACAAGGGGGCTGATGCGATCTATGTCCCCAACGTGGCGATCCTCGATGCGGATTATCTCAAGCGACAGATCAACGGATATCGCGATGGCTGGCGCGGCGGGCCCGGGGCTTCCTCGCGCGCCAAGTCGATGCGGCAAATGGCCTATCAGTTCGCTGACGACCAAGCGGTTGATGATGTGGTCGCTTACCTCGCGCTGCCCGATCAAGACTGATCGCAGCGCTTTGAAAGCTTAACCGGCCTGAGCGTTGCTCGGGGCGAGGTTTTTGTGATCACAATATGACGCCATTGTCTGTATCTTGTTTGGCGACTGCAGTTTTTTGCAATGTGTGACAATTTTGCCAAACTCGCCATACTTTGTGATTTGAGAGACTTTTATCAACAAATACAGACATTAAGAGACTCTCTCTCTGCACAGCTTGCGTCGGTTCGCTCCTGAGTATCTTGGAACATTGGGCTTGCCAAATTGGTCATCTGACCTACGCTGACTTGAAATAATGTGATCGCGATTGGCTCGGATGCGTAGCAATGCTGCGAGGCTCAAGGCCAATGTCAGTTTCAGAGCGCTGCTCCTGATCACCATCCGGAGAGGCGGACACTTTCGACGTACATGCAGGGTCATTCCGGGAGGAACGTGAAATGAAGAAGGTTCTTTTAGTCAGCGCAGCTGTGTCGGCGCTTTGCTTTCCTCTGGCCGCCCAGGCGCAAGACGCCGGCGGCCCTGACGAGCAGACCACAGATGCCGATACGCCCTTGTTTGGCAACATCATCGTCACGGCCCGAAAGGTTGAGGAAAACAGCCAGGACGTACCGATCAGCATCTCCACGTTCGGTGGCGAGGCTCTCAACGATATTGGCGTGACCGGATCGCAGGACCTCGGCAATCTGGTGCCCGGCCTCGAGATTGGCCGCACCAATGGCGAAGGATCGCAGCTCCTCCTCTTCCTGCGCGGTTCGGGGCTCAATGACTACAACACCAACAATGCCGGCCCTGTCGCGATCTATGCCGATGATGTCTACGTCAGCGCCCCTGCGCTGACACCCTTTCAGTTCTTCGATGTCGAGCGTGTGGAGGTGCTCAAGGGGCCTCAAGGAACGCTCTATGGCCGCAACACGACGGGCGGCGCGATCAAGGCGATTTCGAACAAGCCGACCGATGAATTCGAATTCACCGCCCGCGCGCAAATCGCCGAGTTCGATACCACCCAGTTCGAAGCCGCGATCTCGGGCCCGATTACCGAAGGTGTGCGGGTGCGCGCAGCGGTCCAGAAGACGGACTCAGACGGCTACATCAACAATTTGCTGGATGGCACCACGAGCAATGGCACCGATATTCTCGCCTGGCGCGGGACAGCCGATATCGACGTCGCCGACAATTTTCGCATTCGCCTGAACATCCACGGCGCCACCAACGATTCTGAAGTCGCCAATCCCAATTTCCTCGGCATCATTCCGCCCGATGGCTCGGATATTTTTGGGTATACCGGCCCCGGCACGGGCAATGTCTATGACGGCCTTTACTCGCCGCTTCCCGACAACGACCTCGATTCCATCGGCGGCTATGTCGATATGGAGTGGGAGATCGGCGGTGTTACGATCACCTCTGTGACCGCGTTCGACGATCTGGACAGTTTCAACGTGGATGACACCGATGGCGGGCCAAACAACTTCCTCGATTTCCGTTTTGCTACCGACTCGCAAACCTTCACGCAGGAACTGCGCGTCGCTGGGAGCACTGACAGCCTAAACTGGTTGGTCGGCGCCTACTATCTCAACGAAGAACTCGATCAGGATCAAACGGTCGATGTTGGTCGCTTTTTGCGCGATATACCGGTTGAGTTTGGCGGAACGGGCGGTTTGCCTGATATCACCGGCGAAACGACAGGGCTGCCCGTGGTCTTTGCGCGCACGTTGAACACGCAAAAGAGCGAGGCTTTCGCGGTCTTTGGCCAAATGGATTACGCGCTAAGCGACCAGTGGACGATCACTCTGGGCGGTCGTTTCACCAGTGACCGCAAGGAATTTGACGGCACTGGTCAGATCGAGGAAGAGTTGATCTCCCCGGTTCCAATCCCGCTCTATGTTGCCGAAGGCCTTGAGCAAAACGACGACGCGGTGTCCTTTAAGGTGGGCCTTGATTACACCCCCAACGACGACGTTCTGCTTTACGCCAGCTTTTCGCGCGGGTTCAAAAGCGGTGGCTTTAACGGCGCCAATGTCGGCTTTGAGCCCGATCCGCTTGCCGCGCTTGAGCCGTTTGAACCCGAATTCGTCAACGCCTATGAGCTTGGCTTCAAGACCGAGATGCTGGACAATGCGCTGCGGATCAATGGCGCAATCTTCCTCAACGATACGAGCGACTTGCAGGTCTTTACCCTGGTCAACACGGGCGACGTGCCGCTCACGCAGCTGACCAATGCGGCCGATGCGCAGGTGCTGGGCGCCGAACTCGACATCACCGCATTCCCGGTCGATGGACTGGTGTTCAACCTGACGACGGCCTTCCTCGATAGCGAGCTGAAAGAATTTGTCGGCGGCAATGGTGACGATCTGTCGGGCAACGCGCTGTCCTTCACACCGCGCTGGTCGATCTCGGGCTTCGCGCGGTATGATCACGAGATTGGCAGCGCCGGTTCGGTCTATGCGCAGGCTTCGTTCAGCTTCAAGGACGATCAGTTCTTCACAACCGAGAACGATCCGCTTGCGGGCCAGGAGGCCTACACTCTCGTCAACGCGCGGATCGGGTATGAAACGCCAAGCGGCAATGTCGGGGTGGCGGTCTTTGTGAAGAACCTGACCGACGAGGCCTATTTCACCAATATCTTCGACCTGACCGATTTCGGCTACTACCAGCGCTTCCTTGGAGCGCCGCGTCAGATCGGGGCTGAGGTGCTGTTCAGCTTCTGAGCCGATTAGATGGGCGCGCTTTGCGAGCTTAGCTCGCAGCGCGCCCGATGTTTTGGCCATCGCCTTGTGTGACGCTCAGCTGGACGCCGAAGGGTTCGCCCGCTTCAAACATGGCCTTGGTTTGAGCGTCGGCCATGTCGGCATTTCCGGCTACACGCTCGCCTTTCGCGTTGCGTCCGATCCAGATCGTCTGGCTGCCCTTGCGGCCGTGATTGATCGTATAGGTCTCAACCGTCGCGCTATCGAACGGCGCCTGGCTGCACGCCACTGCGTCGGTTGCCAAGGGGAGCTTGGCAAACCGGTCCACGCCTGACCAATCGGCGGGCTCAGTGGAATAGACCCCGGTGGAATATTTGCTCATCCACCCGCCATTCGCGCCCACCAGCGCAAAACTTCCTCGATCCGCGCGCAAACGCTCCACGGCTTCGCAGATGGCGTGAGCGGAGTAATTGTTGCCCGCCCCGCCGAAGAAGGGGAGACCACCGGTCAAAGTTAGCATCGGAAGGTCCTCGGCGCGCAGCCCAAAGTGATCGAGCTGGCCAAACACCGGGATCGCGAAGCAGGAGTAAAAGTCGATATAGCGCATATCCGAGATGGACTTGCTCACCCGTTCTAACGCGGCCGCGATCGAACCCGTGGACGCGGGATTGGCTGACAGGTCGGGCCGTTCCATGATCCCCAATTCGGTCGCGTGGGTGACCGCGTGAATGTGAACCCACTTCTCCTCCGGCACGCCGAGTTCGCGCGCTTTGCCCGCGCTGCACAAGATGATCGCGGCGGCCTGGTTCACCTGATCGCGCGCAATGGTCATCCGGGTATAGGGCTCAGCGACGATCCGGTTGCGCTCTGTCACGCTCGCCAGTTCTTGCGCGCTGCGGTTGGTCGGCGCGGCCGCGTGCGGATTGTTGGCCGCCACTTTCGTGAACGGGGCGAACAAACGGCCAATCTCGAGCCGGTACGCGTCCAGGTTAAGCCCCAGTCTGGCGCGGCGCGCGTTCTCGCACAAAGCGTACAGCGGGATGGCGCCCACCGCGCCGTGCGCGTTGAGCACGGGTTCCGCGAGCCCTTCGGCCCCAAGCCCGCGATCTTCGAATTCACCGCCGACCTCTTCTGACCAGTCGGGCGCTTCGCCTTTCTTTGCGAGATCGAGCACGGTGGAGATAACTTCGGAACCAGCGATGACGACACACTTGCTTTCTCCCGCCGCTATCTTCCTCGCAAATTCGCCGATCATCTGTTGATTGGTCTGTCCTCCGACCGGAGAAAGGATGAGGTGTGCCGGCGACGCCCCGATCCGTTTGGCCATAGCGCCGGGCACGTTGTCGGGCCCTCCGAAAGGTCGAACTGCTCCCGGACGTGACATTTCAAACGCTCTGATCGCCACCAACGTGTCAATCTCCGTTGCCAAAGGCCGGCTGGCCTTGGTGTTGGCGATAGCCGCGGCGATCGCGCGTCCGCCCAGGTCCATATAAGACAAAGCTTCATAACCGGGTTGTCCGACCCGTTCTGAGTATTGTCCAACTCCAACAATGACAGGCGTGGTGTCAGCAATCATGTGTGCAGCTCCGGCAAATGATGTCGCGCTCAGCATTGCAGCGCCGGCCTTGATTGAGTTTGTATCAGGCAGGCCCTTGGCTGGAACAATGCGGATTTCGACGTTGGCGAATGCCTCTATATCGGTCAAGCGACCAATTATTATCCAGCCGCACTTAGCGCTAGCTCATGCCCATCAGCCGCGGCCTTTCCATCCAGAAGCTAGCCAAGCAGCTCACTTGTGAAACACAATCACTCGTCTAAAGCGATGATAAATCACACGCGAATGGAAGCAAGGTGTCTAACGAGACAACTTCCGGGGCGGCGAGCGGCGTAGTTCACGAACATATCTTCGAACTGCTGCGCGAGGCCATAATCTCGGGCAAATTTTCACCCGGCAGCACGATATCGGTGCGCAAGCTGGCAACGGAGTACAACGTCAGCGCCATGCCAGCGCGCGAGGCGATCCGGCGGCTGGTGGCTATCGGCGCGCTTGAGATGACCGACACGAGGCGCATCAAGCTCGCCAGCATGTCGAGCGGGAAGCTCGAAGAGATACGGATCGCGCGGCTGGCCTTGGAGCCCTTGCTGGCAGTGAAGGCGTGGGAGAAAGTTCGCGCCAACCCGCGCCTCAAAAAGCGATTGGTTGAGGCTATGACCGCTAGCGATACCGCTATGGACGCCGCGATCGAAAGCGGCGATGCGACGAGCTACGCGCGCTGCAACAGCGACTTTCACTTCACGCTCTACCGCGCTTCGGAAGCATTTGTGCTGCTCGGCCTTGTCGAGAGCCTGTGGCTCCAATTTGGTCCCTATATGCGGATCGTGATCGGCCAGTTGGGCACAAGTTGGCTCAAGGACGACAAGCATAAGCGGGCCATTGAGGCCATTCAGAACGACGATCCCGATCGTTTACGCGATGCGATCAGCGCCGATATCGCTGAAGGCCTTGCGAACATAAACGAAGCCAGCCTCTGAGCGGGCCAAGGTTCGTCACGCTCGGAACACGCGTTCGAATCGGTAAATTGCGATCGCAAGTTTTGCGCGGCACTGCGTGAGGCCTCTTTTCTGCTCTACTCGGATACCACCGGTTTTTAGGAAGGCTGAAGCCGTCTGGGATCTTCAGAGTCCCTTTAGTGCATTTTTGTGATCACAAAAATTGAATCTTGTGTGCGGCGGCGCTATAGGATGCCAGAGACAAGCGGCAGCGAGCCAAGGCCAAGCGCCCGCTTAGGAGACGACGATGTTACAGCAAGCCTTTGCGGCGCAAGACGATCACGCAGTCCCCGCGCGGCCCGTCCATGTTTCAAGCTATTACGCAGCCACCGCTAACCGCGACACACTGCGGCCCAAGCTGCAATCGCGCATCGAAGTCGACGTTTGCGTTGTCGGCGGCGGGTTCACCGGACTTTCGACAGCGCTCGCGCTTGCGCAGAAGGGCCAAAAGGTTGCGCTGCTGGAGGCTAAGGCGATCGGCTGGGGCGCTTCCGGGCGCAATGGCGGGCAGATCGTCAACGGCCTGAACGCCAGCATCGACAAGATCTCGCGCCAATTCGGCGCTGAGGCGGGCGGGTTCGTCTCGCAATTTGTCCAGGAAGGCGGCGAGATCATCCGCGGCTTTATCAAGGATCACGCGATCCAATGCGATTATCGGCCGGGGAATATCTTCACCGCCTACAACGCACGACATATGAAAGAGCTGGAAGCCAAGCAAACACAATGGCGCGGCTTTGGCATGGACGATCATGAGCTTCTCGATGCGACGGCTATCCGTCGACATGTCGGCTCCGAGGCTTACTTTGGCGGGATGATTGATCACAGCGGAGGACACCTGCACCCGCTCAACCTGGCCTTGGGCGAAGCCGACGCGATTGAAGCGTTGGGAGGCCATGTCTTTGAAATGTCGCCCGCGACCTCGGTTGACAACGAAGCGGGGCGCTACAGTGTCCGCACCGCTGAGGGCGAAGTGGTGGCCGAGCACGTTGCGCTGTGCGGAAACGCTTACATGACCGGCGTCGCGCCTGAGATCGAGAACCGGATCATGCCGGTTTCCACCCAAGTCGTTGCAACCGAGCCGCTGGGAGCAGACGTCGCTCAGCGTTTGTTGCCAACCGAGATGTGTGTCGAAGACATCCGTTACATTCTCGACTATTTCCGAATGACGCCCGATCATCGCCTGCTGTTTGGCGGCGGGACGGTCTATGGCGGTACGGACCCGGAAGATGTGCGGGCGAAGCTGCGTCCCAATATCGCAAAGGTGTTCCCCGAACTTGCCGAGGTTGAACTCGAATACGCCTGGAGCGGCAATTTCGCGCTGTCCTATTCGCGGGTGCCTCAGATCGGCAAGCTGGAGCGCGGGCCGTTCTACGCGCATGGCTATAGCGGCCATGGGGTTACGGGATCGCATCTGTTCGGCACGATCCTAGCCGAAGCGATCAGCGGAGATCGCTCGCGCTTCGAAGTGTTTGCCGGCTTCCCTTATTTTTCCTTTCCTGGCGGGCGGACCTTGCGCATTCCCTATTCGATTCTGGGTTCCTGGTGGTACTCTCTGCGTGATCGGGTGGGAATCTGAAGGAGCGGGCCATGAGCGCGAGCGAATTGAGCGACTGGGCAAAGGCCCGGCCTTCCCTAACCTGCATAAAGCCCGTGATTTGCGATCTGAATGGTGTGTTCCGCGGCAAGCGCCTGCCCGTCGCCGAGGCGCCTCTCGTGGCCTCTGGCGGGGTGAAAATGCCGGTTACGGCGGTGTTTTTCGACATTTGGGGGCGCGATGTGTACGGCACCGGACAGGTGCTGGAGACGGGCGATCACGACGGGGTTCTGGTCGCCACTCAAAGGGGCCCTTTGGCGCTTGAGTTCAGCGATGGCACGCAAGAAGCGATCGTTCCGCATGTCATGCATCTGGCCGACGGCTCTCCCTATCCCGCCGATCCGCGCAACGCGCTCCAGCGCGTCGTCGACCGGTTTCAAGCGCAGGGGCTTACCCCGGTATGTGCAATGGAATTGGAGTTTTACGTCTTCGCGCGCGAGGCCGCAGAGGCCAATGGCGGCGTCCCCGCTCCTATGGCAGACGCGGCTGGAGGCGCTCGAGCGAACACCTATTCGATCGCCGAATTGGACGCATTCGAGCCGTTTCTCGATCAGGTTTACGCCGCGTGCGCCGCGTTTGATATCCCAGCGCAGACCGGCATTTCCGAAGCTGGCTCGGGACAGTTCGAAATCAATTTCAGCCACTCAGCCGACCCCATGAAGGCCGCAGATGACGCCGTGCTTTTCAAATATCTGGTAAAGCGGCTTGCCCAGAAGAACGGGCTTGGCGTGACCTTCATGGCCAAACCCTATGCCACCGATTCCGGGAGCGGGTTTCACACCCATATGAGCGTGGTCGATCAACAAGGACGCAACATCTTTGCCGATGGCAGCGAACAGGGTTCCGACACTTTGCGCTTCGCGGTGGGCGGCTTGCTGGACACGTTGGCCGAGACCACCCTGGTACTGGCGCCGCACGCCAATTCCTTCCGGCGCCTGCGCATTGGTTCGCACGCGCCGGCAAATGTGACCTGGGGGTATGACAATCGCACGGTTGCGTTGCGAATTCCCGCCGGTCCCGACGCCTCGCGCCGGATCGAACACCGCGTGGCCGGGGCTGACGCCAACCCCTATCTGGTTCTCGCGGCCATACTGGGCGGGGCCCTGGACGGCATGGCGGCGAAGGCCGACCCTGGCGCGCCTTCAACCGGCAACGCCTATGAGAGCGACGCGCCGCGCCTGCCGCCCACCTGGAGCGCGGCGATCGACGCCTTTGATGCGTCCCAAAGAGCGCGCGCGATTTTTGGCGACTTGCTGGTCGATCTGTACGCCGCGGGTCGGCGACAGGAACGCGATCAGTTGGACCGCGAAATACCGCCCGCCGAATACGCGGCCTACCTCACCTCGGTCTAGGTTTTGGTCCGTGAAGCCTCTTGATCAGATTGCGCGCGGCTTGAAGATCGCCGTGCTTCAAACGGGCCGAGCGCCGGATGAGCTCCAGGCGGAGCACGGCGATTATGATGCGATGTGCAAGGCGCTGCTTGGCCTCGCGCCGGTCGAAGCGCAGACCTTCGCCGTGCTGGACCATGAATTTCCCGAGGAGCCAGCCGCCTTCGATGTGCTGTTGATCACGGGGTCACGGCACGGTGTCTACGAAGACCATGCCTGGATTGCCCCGCTCGAAGACCTGATCCGGGCGGCATACGGACGCGGTCAAAAGATGATAGGGATTTGCTTCGGGCACCAGATTATCGCGCAAGCGCTTGGCGGGCGGGTCGAAAAGAGCGCCAAGGGCTTTGGCGTGGGCCTGATGGACTACGATCTTGAGCGAAGCGACGGATCGCAAACGCCCGTTTCCCTGTGCGCCTGGCACCAGGATCAGATCATCGAAGCGCCGCAGGGAGCGCGCGTGATCGCGCGTTCGCCATTCTGCGAAATCGCGGGCCTGCAATATTCCGATAAAGCGATCACGTTTCAAGCGCATCCGGAGTTCTCGAGGGCTTATGTGCGCGACCTTATCGCGCTGCGCACCCCAGCCATGCTCGATCAGGACCTATCGAGAAGCGCGCTTGAAAGCCTGGAGGGCGCCGCGCACCCTGACGCAATT
The DNA here is from genome assembly GCA_039815865.1 of Pseudomonadota bacterium. Classification (GTDB taxonomy): domain Bacteria; phylum Pseudomonadota; class Alphaproteobacteria; order Sphingomonadales; family Sphingomonadaceae; genus Erythrobacter. The sequence continues at coordinate 8,340 of JBCBYM010000026.1, read as the reverse complement.
CGCCTTGAATTGGCCGCGTTTCTAAGCGCGGACTAACGCGTTCATTTGGTCGCCATAAATGCGATCACATTCTTGCGACCCGCGCGGTGATTGGTACAATGGCTCTAGAGGGAGAGGGTTCTTATGGCATTCGATGCAGCGGTAGTTTACGAGACCGGCAATTGGGCCGACATAGATCAAATCCACGCGCTGTTCACGCGCATGCGCGAGGAGGATCCGCTCCATTTCTGCGCAAGCGACACCTATCCCGATCTCTGGCACGTCACCAAATGCGCGGACATTTTCGAGATTGAGCGGCGCACCGACGATTTTCTCAACGAACCGCGCATCATCATCATGACCCGCGCGGAAGAGGCGATGATCCGCGAAGAAACCGGCGGGTCGCTCAACCGGATACGGACGCTCCTCACCGTGGATGGGCCCGACCATCGAAAGCTGCGCGGACTGACGCAATCCTGGTTCTTTCCCAAGAATATCCGCGCCACTTTGCAGGACAAGATCAGCAACTCAGTCGAACGCGGGATGGCGGAGATTGCTGAACGCAAGGGTCGCTGTGACTTTGCCAAGGACGTCGCGGTGGAATTCCCGCTGCGCGTGATCATGGACGTGCTGGGCGTGCCCAAGGGCGATTACGGCACGATGCTGCGGCTCACTCAAGAGCTCTTCGGCCCCGAAGATCCGGACGTCCAGCGCGTCGTGCCCGAAGGCGTGACGCCAGAAGAAGCGCAGCGCCAGACGATTCAGGAGTTCTTTGCTTACTTCACGCAATTGACCCAGGAGAAAATTGCCAACCCGCAAGACGATGTCGCCTCGATCATCGCGAACGCCACCATCAATGATGAGCCGCTCGATGATATGCGCAAGCTTGGCTATTACATCATCGTTGCGACCGCGGGCCACGACACGACCAGCTATTCGCTGACCGAGGCGGTTCATCAGCTGGCCCGCGATCCGGCGCTGTTCCAGCGTCTCAAAGATGACCCGGAAGCCGTCGCCCCAATGGTGACGGAAGAGGCGATCCGCTACGCCTCGCCCGTGCGCCACTTCATCCGCACCGCCGCGCACGACACGCAGCTTGCGGGCAAGGAGATCAAAGAAGGCCAGTCGCTGATCTTGTGGTACCCGTCCGGCAGTCGCGACGAAGCGCTTTATGACGATCCGCACAGCTTCAACATTGAGCGCGGCCCGGCTCCCAAACACGCCGCTTTCGGGCACGGCGCGCATATGTGCCTTGGAATGCACTTGGCGCGCCAGGAGATCACCGGGTTTCTCAAAACCCTCGCGGAAAAGGTCGAGACAATCGAGCTTGATGGCGATCCCAAATATATGCAGGCCAATTTTGTGGGCGGGATCAAATCGATGCCGGTGCAGATGACCTTTGCCTGACGACGTGGTTGTTCGTTCCGCTTAATCAGGCGACCGGGCTGACCGGTGCCTGAACCTTGCGGCTTTGCTTCGGCCGATCTGCCAAAAGGATGAGCGCCATCGCGACCAGCTCAATAAAGCCGAATGCGACGAAAAGACCCGTCGGCCCAAACCCTGTCAAAGCGTAGCCGCCAATGGTTGGGCCAAAAGCTGCGCCAAAAGCGATGGCCGCTGGAGCCAGCGCCATAGCGCGACCACCATCATTCACGTGCGCTGCTACGGCGAGCATATAGGGGATGCCGAAATTCCAAGCGAGCTGGAACAGGATAAGAGCCACTGCAAATGTCAGCAGGCTAATCGTGAAGGCAGAGAGCAGCCAGGCAAAGCCGATGAACATCACCGCCGTTGCCCCCATTGAAGCGGACAAGGGAATGCGATCCCCAAACTTGGCCGCGGTCAGGGGAGCTATGCCGCTTAACAGAAAGCTGGCGCCAAAGGCGAAACCCAGCGTCTGGCCATCAAGTCCGCTGTCGCTGGCGACCAGTTCGACAAACGGCCAAGCGGCCATGATCCCCATATAAAACGCGGCAAGCGATGCGAGTGTCAGCCAACCTTCCGCAGTGTTGCGTCCGCCATCTCCTTCATCTTCTTTATCGCCGCTGCCTCCCTCCAGCGAGGATTGAGCAACGCTCAGAACCACCGCGACCGAAACGGCCGTTGCGACCAGCATCATAAAGATGAACCCAGTTATCCCAAAAGCCGGTTCAATCACGGCCGGTATAAGGAACGCACACACACCCGCCAGAAGAACGCTGGCTGCGGTGTATATCCCGAATGATGCTTCGGCATCGGGCATACGGCCAAGCGCAATCAACGCAGGCACCTGGACGATTGAAATCCCGACAGCGTAAAGTGAAAAGAACGCCGTGAGCGGTACGAGAGCGCTGGAAAGAGCCATTGCAGCGAGGCCAAAAAATGCGATCACACTCCCCAGTGTAATCGCTGTGCGAACCGAAATGCGGTTGACCCAAAGAGGCGCCGAGATAAACACGATAAAGCTCGCGGCGATCGGCGCGGAGGCGAAATAGCCGAGCTCAATCTCGCTAAACCCATAAGCGCTCTCCAAAGACCCTATGAACAGCGGCTGGAGGCTGAGAAGCAGAAGAGCCACAGCGCTTACAAAGCTGAGCGCGAGGACGGGTATTATCGGGTTTTTCTGCAAGGAATCGTGTCCTTCTTGATCGAATGCAATGAGAGCGACGCACGCAACAGCCTGTGAGCTTCGCATGTTCCGCCTAGAATAGCAAAATTTTGTGATCACGATTGAAATTTCTGAAGCTTCGGGGCATAGCAGGAAATCAGTCGATCGGGCTCGTGGTCCGGTCTCGCCATCCAGGAGATAACTCGTATGTCTTTGAACGCGATTGCCGTCAGTGAAGCGACTGGTAAATCCGCCGGCATGATGACCGTGCCGCCCGAATATGTCGAAGAGGGCAGCCCATCGGCAGAGGTGTTCGTGTCCAGCGAATTTCCTGCCGAAGGCAAGTTCGAGGCCGGCATCTGGGTTGGCACACCGGGCAAGCTCAAGATCGAAGGCTATCCGTCCGATGAGGTCTTTACCGTGATCGAAGGGCGGATCGATATGATCAACGAAGACGGCTCAGTCGTTGTTGTCAAAGTGGGTGAGAGCGCCCTCATGCGCAAAGGCTGGAAGGGGATCTTCCACGTGGTCGAACCAACCAAGAAGTGTTTCGCCGCGGTCGGATGATCCAGCTGGGCGGTTTCCGTTTCTCAATTTCGCTCTGAAGGTCAGCTATGCCAAGCAAGCAATTCAAGGAATGTCTCACGTCGATCTATTTCGGCGAACAGGAAGGCGAGGCGGCGATGGAAACGCTGGTTCCCGTCGCCGCCAACGCGCATCAGCAGTATGCTCTTGGAACGCTCCTGCAGTTCGAAACCGAGGGTAAGGCGCGGCTGCGGCCGCTGCTGTCGCGCCTCGGGATGACGGTGGCGCAGGATCCTGATGCCCGAACCAATGGCACAGCGCTCGCTCAATCGATTGCTCAGGCGCCGCTCAAGGAACAATTCGGGATGATGGCGGCAGGCGTCGAGGCGGAGTTCCTCGAGAAATACCGCGAGCTTGCAAGGCTCATCACGCCGGAGGAAGACGCCGGAGCCTATGAAATTGCAAAGTTCATGGGCGATCACGAAGAGGCGATCATGCTCGCGACCGCGAACCTTGCCAACGATGCGGCTGACCCGCTCGCCCCGGTTGTAAACCTGCTCCAATTCCCGCTGGTTGAGCCAGTGGGATTTGGCGCGGATACGCTGTGGGACGCAGGCGCCTAAACCAACTTTTGCGGCCATTTTTTCCATCGCTCCCCCGCGAGCGTTAATACAGGACCTGCAGCATGAGCGCACCCAACCCCCAGTATCTCAAGCTTCTCGAACACGAAGTTCAGAACCGGGCCTTTGCCCTGCTTGGCTGCCACATCATGAACGGACGTGTGACGCAGCCCGACGACGTCGCGTTCTATGACGCTTGGTTGGCTTTTGAAGAGCTTCAGAAAGAGCGCTACGCACCGGTCGCCAAGCGCTATGGCTTTAGCCAAGAGCCCAGCTGGTCGGCCAAGCTCCAAGCGCGGTTTGCCGGTGTCATCGCCATGGTAATGTCCGAGAACACGGTGCTCAAAACCATGATCACACAGACCGTCGACTATATCGGCAAGCTGGAGGAGATGGAGCGCCTGGCGCCAGAGAGCGACCGCGAATTTGCAGCTTATGTGGTCAAGCAGGAGCGGATCCAGCCCGATGTGATGCGACACCGGGTCGAAGGGCGATCGGATGAGGGCGTCCGGATGCTGCGGGATTTCGTGGCCGAGCATTCGCAGCAACCAGCCTTCGCATAGACAACCCGCCTTTCGGGCTTAGCTGGCGCGCATTTCGACCAGCACGTCATAATGCGCGTAGTTCTCGGTTGTCTCGCTGTAGGCGTCATGGGTCAGCCCATAGGGATCGCCTTCGATAAACTGGTCGATCCAGTGACCTTCGCTGACCAGAACGCACCCTTCGCGCAGGGCCTCGTCAAACCGGCAGCGGATTTTCAGGTGTCCGCGCGCGTTGTGAACCTGCACGATAGACCCATCTTCAATCGTTCGTCGCTGCGCGTCATTGGGATGCACACGAAGGATGGGTTCGGGTTCGTGCTTCTTGACCGTCTCGAGGTTGGCGAAGGTAGAGTGAATGCGATAGCGGCTGTGCGATGACAGCAGGATCAGCGGATAATCCTTGAACAAAGGGTTCTTGGGTGAGGCTTCGATCGGTTCCTTGAAGAACGGAAGCTGCGCCGCGTATTCAAGCAGGTCTTCCTTATAGACCTCTATGCGCCCTGACCCGGTCGGGAATTGGCGATCTTTGAGCCCCACATAGGGCTCATCACTGGGCCAGGGGAAAATCACTTTCTCCTCCTGCAGCCGCGCCATATCGATACCTTCCAACAGGGGGGAGGGGCCATCGAGCATCGTGTCGATGTAGTGTTCGGGGGTCTTGTCGAAATACTCGCCAAGGCCATTCGCCCTGGCAATCGCCTGAAAAATCTCGAAATCGGACTTTGCTTCGCCAAGCGGCTCAACCAGCCTTTGCTGGAGTTGGACGAAGCGGTCGACGACGATGTCGGTCCTCTCAAAGATCGTGCAGGCGGGCAGTACAAGATCGGCCTGCTTGGCGGTGTCGGTCATGAAATGGTCGATCACCGTGATGAACTCGAGCGAGCCAACATAGTCCTTGAGCACCGCGTTGCGATTGGGTTTGACCTGATTGAACGGGTTGCCGAGCGAAATGCACTCCATCTTGATCGGATAGGGCGCGCCGGTGCGCACCGCGCGGTCGGCTTCCATCATGCTGAGGAATTCCGGCAGTTTCCCCTCAGGTGAGTAGAAATGGCTTCCTTTGACCGGCACACTGCGGCCACCTTCGACTAGGCTGACGCCGCCGCCCGGGACCCCGATATAGCCGCAAAGCGTGGGGAGGAGCGCGATCGCCCTGGCGCTGAGGTCGGAATGGTACCAGCGATCAACCCCGTATCCGATGCGTATCGCAGCGGGATTAGCCGCGCTGTAGGCCTGCGCCAGCGCCCGTATTGTGTCGGCCTTGATGCCGGTCAGCGCGGCCGCAGCCTCGGGCGAATACTCGCTGACGAGCGTCTCGGTCAGAGCAAACACGCAGGCCGCTTTGATCCGCTCGCCACTGGCAAGCGCGATCTCATGCTCACCGCGCAATTGAGGCGTTTCAGCTGACCCGATGGGCACCGCTCCTTGAGCATTGGCGCACCAGGCAAGCGGCTCGTCTCCTGCATTGGTGTCCAGATCGTGCGCGCGCAGGATCGCGCCAGTCTCGCCATTGACCAGGAACGGCATATTGGTGTGGCGCGCAAGAAACTCAGCGTCGAAGCGATTGTGGCGGATAATCTCATGCGCCATCGCCAGCGCCAAGGCTCCATCGCTTCCCGGGCGCAGCGAGATCCATTCATCGCACAGCTTGGCGGTCTCGCTGTTAACAGGGTCCAGACAGATCAGCTTGGTGCCCGACTTGCGCGCCGCTTTGATGGCGCTGTGGTCGACGCTGCGGGTAACAGCCGGGTTGCATCCCCACAGGATCGTGACGTCCGAGTTCTTGGTGTCAGCAAAGGCATGGCCACCAGGGCCAAAGAAGCTGCCGGCGCTAATCCCGAAGGCATATTCGAGACCCTTTGCGATGCCGAAATCGACCCCGCTCGCCCGGATCGATGTCGCTCCCGTTAGCCCTGCGTATCGCAAAGGCGCGCCGCGGGTAAGCAGGCCGAACGCGCCGGAGGATTGGGAGAACAGGACCGCGCGCGATCCGTACTTTTCGGTGATCTCGTTCTGCTTCTTTACGAATAAGGCAGTCGCCTCATCCCATGAGATCGCCTCCCACTGTCCTTGGCCGCGTTCTTCGACGCGCTTAAGCGGAGTGGTCAGCCGGTCGGGATGGTTTTGATATTCAAGGCGCGAGCGGCCCATCAGGCAGATGCGGTTTTCATAGCCTGATATCGGATATTGGGCGGCGGAGACGCCGGTGACTTTCCCCTCATCGATGGTAACCGCCAATCCGCATTTGGGATCAGCGTGGCAATTGGGGTCGCAAACGGTCCGGCCAGTTTCGCTCATACCTGCAGCCTTTTCCTAGCGAGGATGCGCACCGCTAAGCCTGGATGAGGTAGAGTGGTATGCTCGCGTCGCTAATTGTGATCACGAATATTCTAAGCCGCACCTTAGCCAGACCTTCCCTGATTGCAACGTCGAAACTCCGTCATCAGGCTGCTGAGACCGTTGGAGCGCTAAATGTGATCACAAATAGTGTGGTAACTTCACTCTATCTTGTCTAAGATCGCAAGACAGAACGGGCCGCATCTTGAGGTTAGAACGTGTCAGCATTGGCAAAATACCCGCGCGATCAACTTTCCTGGTGGCAACTGTCCTCGCCTTCGGACCGGGAGTTCCACCAGAATCTTGAGGGCGAACACACTTTTGATGTGGCGATTGTCGGCGCTGGGTTCACGGGGCTGTGGAGCGCTTACTATCTCAAACGTCTCGCCCCTGAGCTCAAGATCTGCGTGCTTGAGCGCGATGGCGTTGGATATGGCGCCTCTGGCCGCAATGGCGGCTGGTGCGCGGGATCGCTGACGGGGACAAACGCGGCCTATGAGAAAAAGGCGAATGGCGGCGCCCTTGCCATGATGCGGGCCATGCATGACACGGTCGACGAGGTCGGGCGGGTTGCGCAGTTCGAGGGGATCGATTGCGAATTCGCGAAAGGTGGCGCGCTGTATGTCGCGGTCAACGCCGCGCAATCGAAGACGCTGCAGAAGATGGCGCGCGACGATCTCGATCACGGGGCTGACCCTGCCGATGTAAAGGTCCTAAATGCGCAGGACACGCGCAGCCGCCTGAACATCGCCAATATTCGCGAAGGGCTCTATTTTCCCAATTGCGCGGCCATCCATCCGTTTAAGCTGGCGAGGGGACTGGCGCGAGTGGTTGCCGAGAGCGGTGTGTCGATCTTCGAGCAGACCGAGGTTCGCGAAATTGGCACCCAGGTTCTTACGACGTCGAACGGCACGGTGAAGGCGGGGGCGATCATTCGGGCGACTGAAGGATATGGCTCGACGATCAAAGGGCATGAACGGGCCATCGCGCCCATTCACTCCACGATGATCATGACGCAGGCCTTTAGCGATGCGCATTGGGACGAGATTGGCCTGCGGCATCGTGAGGTGTTCGCGGATGGGCGCAATTTGTTCTTCCATGGACTTCGCACCGAAGATGGCCGGATGGCGCTGGGCGGTTTGGGTGCTCTTTATCGACTTGGCTCCAGCACCCAATTGCACCAGCCGACAATCGCGGCCTCCGCCGCCCGCTTGAAGGCGCTGGCCGAGGACCTGTTCCCCAGCCTTGGCCCGATAGAGATCGTGCATCAATGGGCCGGCGCGGTTGGTGTGCCGCGCGATCAGGTGCCCTCAGTTGGGTTTGATAAGGACAGCGGATTTGCCTGGGGCGGGGGCTATCTGGGCGAGGGGGTTGCGGCGGCCAATCTCGCGGGCCGTTGCCTTGCTGACCTCATTACCGAGCGCGACAGCGACTTGGTCAGGCTGCCTTGGGTCAATCACCGGTCCCCAAACTGGGAGCCAGAGCCGATACGCTGGGCTGGTATTGCGGCCATGCGGGGCGTGATGGCGGCTTCGGATTGGCTGGCTCAGTCATCATCTAGAGACACATAGCCCGGCAGTATTATTCACTATCGAGGCTGAAACTCTCACCATTGCGAGTCCCAATCATGACCGACCTGCCTGACGTAACGCGATCAAACGCTCAGTTCGAAAAAGACCGCCGCCACCTGTTGCACCCGTTCGCGGCATATCCCGACTTCCTCGAGACGGGATCGCGCTTCTTCGAATCC
>JBCBYM010000269.1:0-2230 GCA_039815865.1 Pseudomonadota bacterium | reverse complement strand
GCATCTTCCGCCCAAGCGCGATAGCCATCCCAGCGCCACAAATCGCCTTCCATACTGACAAGTCGTTGCCCCGGTTGCAGCCCGGCTTGCAATTCGGGACCAGCTTCTGCGTCCACCACGCCGATCTGCCCCAAGCGACGGGCCAGGACGCCGGGCGCGCGGACATGATCCGAGAGCGGCGCAACACCTTGCGGTAAAGATTGTGCCGCATCATAATCCGGCAATACTGTCCAACCCGAGGGGCCGTCGACTTCAACCTGAGGGGCGCGTAAATCATCCGACAAAGCCGCACCCAACGCTTTTTCATAGCCGCCGGTGACGTTCAAAACATCCAGAATTTGCCCGCCTTCGGCCGTATCCCGCTCCACCAGACGGGCCAAGGCCGTCACCTCAGCCGACAGCGCACTCACCTCCCCTTCCGCAGAGGACCGCTCCGCACGGGCATCGGCCTCGCGCGATTGCGCATCGGCCTGCGCTTCGTCGGCCAGGGCCAGGGTTTCCTCGGCACTCGTCGCTGTTTTGACCGCGATCGCTTCGGCTTTTAGGGCCGTCTCATATGCGTCTTGCGCCGTGGTGACGGCCTCTTTGGCTGTTTCGGCGGCCTCACGCGCGCGCAGCGCCTCAGATTCGCTTTTCTCCAAGGTCGTGCGGTTGTCGTGCACCAAGCGCTGCGAAGACTGATGGCGCGCCGCCAGACGGGCGACGTCTTCTGTGAGTTGACTGAGCTCAGTTTCGCGCTGTTGAAGGATTGCAGCGGAATCTTTAGCTTCTGCATCTGCAGCGGCAAGTGCGTCTTCGTGTCCGTCTTCGGCGGCACTCAGCTCTTCGGCCTCGGCCTCCAGCCGCGCGATCGTTTCGCCCGCATCGCGGTTCAGGTTTGCTTCACGCTCCAGATCCAGGCCAAGCTGTTCGATCCGGTTTTCAAGCGTCTCTATGCGCCCGACAGCCGCAGTTTCCTGCTCGCTGAGCGAATCAAAAGCGACCTGAAGCCGCTGCAGTACCGCGGCTGCGATTGCCTCTTCTTCACGAAGCGGGGGCAGCGCGGTTTCTGCTGTCTCGCGCAGCTTCGCCGCATCACGCGCATTTCCTTCCGCCTGGGCCGCTGCCGTCGTGCGATCGCGCAAATCGTCTTCGGCGCGCAAGCGTGCGTCCTCGGCTTCTCTCCAGCGTCGATACAGCAAGAGCCCTTCAGCATGGCGCAACTCTTCACCGATCGCGCGATAGCGGGCCGCTTGCTTAGCTTGCCGCGCCAACTGCGCCAATTGCGCCGCCAGTTGTTCGATTACGTCATCGACACGGGTGAGATTGGTCTCAGCCCCGTTGAGTTTCAGCTCCGCCTCATGGCGGCGCTGATAGAGGCCAGAGATGCCCGCCGCCTCTTCCAAAACGCGACGGCGCGCTTTCGGCTTGGCGTTGATCAGCTCTGAGATCTGCCCTTGCCGCACGAGCGCTGGCGAGTGCGCGCCGGTTGAGGCATCTGCAAAAAGCATTTGAACATCGCGGGCACGGACATCTTTTCCGTTCACTTTGTAGGCGGAGCCCACATCCCGCGTGATGCGGCGGACAATTTCAAGGTGATCGGCATCGTTGAACGCAGCCGGTGCCAAGCGATCCGAATTGTCGATATGAACTGAGACTTCCGCAAATCCGCGCGCCGGGCGCGTGGCGGCACCCGCAAAGATGACATCTTCCATGCCAGCGCCGCGCATCGAGGTGGGGCGGTTTTCCCCCATGACCCAGCGCAAAGCCTCGAGCAGGTTGGATTTGCCACAGCCGTTGGGGCCGACCACACCCGTCAGCCCGCCTTGAATGAACAAGTCGGTTGGGTCAACGAAACTTTTGAACCCGGTCAGCCTGAGCTTTGAAAACTGCACGTTGTGTCCTGCGGCCCCTTTGATGCCCTACGTGTCGCCGATTCCGATCTTGGCACCTATAGAGAGGGCCAGCGCCTCAGGCTGTCAATGCAAAACCCCACGATATGGAAAGCGATTTAGGCTTATCCACAAGATATTGCGCAAAATCGTCGTCTATTCATCCCTGAGGTTACGGCTCCGTCCAGCGAAACACATCCCCATCAGATGTAACCTTGCCAATCGAGGGCAGTGTGAAATGGCTGCCAATCACGGTCAGATCCCGTGCGACACATGTCTCCAACAGCGTCCTGCGAGATGCCACGGCGAGATCCGGATCCGAATCGAACTTGAATTGCCAATGGGGATGCTGGCACTGC
>JBCBYM010000268.1:0-2249 GCA_039815865.1 Pseudomonadota bacterium | reverse complement strand
CGAGATGGGGTCGGTGGTGACGCTATCGCCCAGGATCGCCATGGGCTTTGCATCGATGATGTCGGTGACGGGCGCCGGGGTCATCTCCATCCCGTCAAAGTAAGGCGGGTTGGCCACATAAGTGCTGCCGGCGCGCCACTGATAGGTGTCCGAAGGCTCAACCGTGATCGCCTGCCAATGCTCATCGCCGTCATAGACGTTGGCGTAGCGGGTCTCGAACATCGAACGGTCGATATTGGCCGCGCGGTGCTCGGCAATCTCAGCGTTGGTCGGCCACAGATCGGCGAGCATCACATCCTTGCCGTCCTGGTCCTGGCCCAGCGGAGTTGTGGTGATGTCCTCGGTCACCGTGCCCTTGAGCGCGTAGGCGACCACGAGCGGCGGCGAGGCGAGGAAGTTGGCGCGCACGTCCTGGCTGACGCGGCCTTCGAAGTTGCGGTTGCCCGAGAGGACTGAGGCCGCGACGATGTCGTTGCCGTTGATCGCCTGGCTGATCGGCGGGGCGAGCGGGCCGCTGTTCCCGATGCAGGTGGTGCAGCCATAGCCAACAAGGTCAAAGCCGATGGCGTCGAGATCATCCTGCAAGCCCGACTTCACCAGGTAATCGGTCACAACCTGCGATCCGGGCGCGAGTGAGGTCTTCACCCATGGCTTGGGGCTAAGGCCCTTCTCAACCGCCTTCTTGGCGACAAGGCCAGCGGCGATCAGCACGTCCGGGTTCGATGTGTTGGTGCAGCTGGTGATAGCTGCGATCACAACATCGCCATCGCCGATGTCATGATCCTTGCCTTCGACCGCGGTGCGAACCGGTGCGTCCTTTTTGTAGACCGACTTGAGCTCCCCGTTGAACAGTTCGTCCACTTCGGGAAGGATCACGCGGTCTTGAGGGCGCTTGGGTCCGGCAAGGCTGGGAACAACGCTGGTCATGTCGAGCTCAAGCGTGTTTGAGAACACCGGTTCCGCTGCCGGATCGAACCACATGCCCTGCTCCTTGGCGTAGGCCTCGACCAGCGCGAGGTTCTCTTCCGAGCGGCCAGTGAGGCGCATGTAATCGATGGTCTTGTCGTCGATGCCGAAGAAGCCGCAGGTCGCGCCATACTCGGGAGCCATGTTGGCGATCGTCGCGCGGTCGGCGAGGGTGAGGTTGGCAACGCCGGGTCCGTAGAACTCGACAAAGCGGCCCACCACGCCCACTTCGCGCAGCATCTGCACGCAGGTGAGAACAAGGTCGGTTGCGGTCACGCCTTCGGCCATCGCGCCGGTCAGCTTGAAGCCGACGACTTCGGGGATCAGCATCGAGATCGGCTGGCCGAGCATGGCGGCTTCGGCTTCGATCCCGCCAACACCCCAGCCCAGCACGCCAAGGCCGTTGATCATGGTGGTGTGGCTGTCTGTGCCAACGCAGGTGTCGGGATAGGCGACCATCACGCCGTCAGGACCTTCGCTCGACCAGATGCCTTGCGCGATGTGCTCAAGGTTCACCTGGTGGCAGATGCCGGTGCCCGGAGGGACAGCGGAGAAGTTTTCAAAGCTCTTCGATCCCCATTTGAGGAAGTCGTAGCGCTCCGCGTTGCGCTCATATTCGAGCGCCATGTTGTTTTCCATCGCCTTGGGGTGGCCAAACTCGTCGACCATCACCGAGTGGTCGATGACAAGATTGACGGGCACCTGCGGGTTAATCTTTTGCGTGTCGCCGCCCAGCTTCTTGATCGCATCGCGCATGGCGGCAAGGTCAACGACGCAAGGCACGCCGGTGAAGTCCTGCAGCAACACCCGCGCCGGGCGGTACTGGATTTCATTGCCGGTGACCGGGTTTTTCTGCCAGTCGACAATCGCCTGAATGTGCTCGCGCCCGACGGTGAAACCTTCGTCTTCAAAGCGCAGCAGGTTTTCCAGCAGCACTTTCATCGAGTTCGGCAGTTTGGACACATCGCCAAGCTGCTCAGCCGCTTTGGCGAGCGAGTAATAGGCGTATTCCTTGCCGTTCACGTTCAGGGTTGAGCGGGTTGCGAGCGTGTCCTTGCCGATCTGCGTCATCGGGGTGTCCCATCCTTTTTGGCTAACCCTCTTGCATACGGGGGCAAGAGGGGGATCCGGGTGATCCAGGTCCGGTAGAGATTTCGCGTTGAGCAATCTCCCGCGCGCACCTGCTAGACTGGAGGGCCAAGGTCAAGGGGGCTGGCCTCAAATGCGAGTCGATTGCGTCTAGAGTGGGTGCGGCGCGTGCGCTTTGGCGCATTTTACGAGTG
>JBCBYM010000267.1:0-2261 GCA_039815865.1 Pseudomonadota bacterium | reverse complement strand
GCCAGCATTGGCGGGCTGGGCACGATCGTCGGCTCGCCCACCAACGGGATCGCGGTGCAATTGCTGGATGACATGATCGGCTATCAGATCAGCTTTGCCCAATGGATGCTGTTTGGCCTGCCGGTGGTCTTGCTGGGCGTGCCGCTTGCCGCTGCCATCATTGCCGTGGTCCAGCGCGTCAAACACCACCCTTTCGATATCGAGGGCGCGAGCGCCGCGATCGACAGCGCCGCACCGTGGTCTACGGCCGAAAAGCGTTTGGTGCCGATCATCGCGATCACCTTTGCGCTGTGGATGAGCCGCCTGTGGATTTCCCCGCTGCTGCCCGACAAGAGCTGGACCGACGGCACGATTGCGATCCTTGCCGCCTTTGCGCTGTTCCTTGTGCCCGATGGCACCGGGCGTCCGCTCCTGAAATGGGAGGAAGCCAACCGCGCGCCCTGGGGCATTATCCTGATGTTTGGCGGCGGGCTGGCGCTGGCCGCGGGGATGGAAGCGTCGGGGTTGGCGAAATGGCTGGGCGAGGCGTTGCTGCCGTTGGAAGCGGTGCCGCTGATCGTGACGACGCTGGCCGTGGTGGCGATGATCATCCTGGTGACCGAGTTCGCCAGCAACGTCGCCACCGCCTCGGGCATCATTCCGGTGGTTGCCAGCCTCGCCGCCGCGCTGGGTCTTGGCGAAGACGCGGTGCTGATCGCCATGCCTGCCGCGCTCGCGGCAAGCTGGGGCTTTATCCTGCCCGCAGGCACCGGCCCCAACGCGATTGCATGGGCCACCGGGCGGCTCAAGATCGAGCGATTGGTAAGCGCAGGTTTATTGCTCGATGTTCTGGGCGCGCTGATGATTGTCGGCGTTGTGTGGGGGGTGGCAGCGATATTGTAAGAACTCCCTGTGGGCTTTTACTTAGGCGCCGGTCGAATTCATCTTACAGCAATTCTCTTGTCTGTAATCCTTTGAGCGGTTTCCTTGGGCGGGGCCATTTGGGGATTGGATATGCGACACACTTCGCTTGCCTTCGCCGCGCTGCTTGCGCCCCTTTCCATGCCTGCAAACGCCACAATGGCCGAGCTTGATCAGACCGCGCTTAATCCGGGTGCGAGCGATGATCGCTTTGAGCGTTTCGAGCCGCGCACCCAAGATGCCGACCACACGATCGACTATTCGATCTGGGGCTACGCGCTCAGCAATATCGTGGTTGGCCTTGGCCCATCAGTGCGCAAAGGCGCTCCCCGGCCCAGTGTATACACCGGAACGCACTTCAATCGCGGGCACAAGTCGCGCCAGCGGATGGAAGGATCGCGCATCGCCTACAGCTTCTTCACCGATGAGGTGACCGCTTCGCTGACCGAATACCGCCAGGATCTGGAGCGGGTCGGCAGCGAGCTTGGCATTGCCAGCCTCTCACGCAACGAACAGCTCGCCTTCTGGCTGAACCTGCACAACGTGGCGATCATCGAACAGATCGCGCGCAACTATCCCGAAGTTCAGCCCTACCGGATCAAGCTTGATGGCGTGCCGTTTGATGAAGCGCGCTTTATCGAAGTGGATGGGGTCAAGCTTAGACCGAAGGATATCCGCACACGCATCGTCTATCCCAACTGGTCCGATCCGCGCGTCGTCTATGGCTTTTTCCGCGGCGACATTGGCGGACCGATGATCCAGCCCGAAGAATTCAATGCACGCAATCTCGACTTTCTGCTGGGCGATAACGCGACGGAATTCGTCAACTCGCTGCGCGGGGTCGAGCGGCGGGGCAAGACGCTTTATGTCTCGCAAATCTATGAGGAGGCCGCGCCCTTCTATTTCGCCGACGTGCAGACCGATCTGCCTGAGCACCTCGCCGCGCTGGCGCAAGAGGCTGTGAGCGCGCATCTGGGCAAAGCCGAAAGCCTCAAATACAACCACTATGAGCGCGACATTGCCGATCTCGCGCGGGGTCAGCGTCAGTCTTTCGTGCACAATGTGTACACAGATGTCCCCTTCGGCGAAGATCCTGTCTTGTCCAGCACGCGATTGCCACCCAATATCGTGCGCAAGATGGAAGAGCGCCGCCAAAAGCTCAAATATCTTTATCGTCGCGGCGTTCCAACCTGGACGATCCGCGTGATCCCGATCGATCTTCCCGGAGAACCTTCCTCGGTCGATGAAATCCAGTAGCGATTGGTATTTTCCTACACACGCCGCGACGTGTAAGCTGTGCTTAGTTTGGATCAGGCTTCACCCAAAGCACCGCCGCGCGCGCGGGAAGTTGCTTTTTTTCG
>JBCBYM010000266.1:0-2271 GCA_039815865.1 Pseudomonadota bacterium | reverse complement strand
CCTCGCGATTTGCCTCATCCCGCGTGTCGGCCTCTGGCATGCGAGCAGTTTCGGCCTGAGCGCCAAGCGGGTGTTCTAAAATCAGCTTGGGGGGCATTCCGGATCCTCGCATCATTGAAGACTGAGAAGTGTCCGTCCGGTGGCTAAGGCGCGAATGGCTAAGAATTGACTAAGAAGGCATAGGGAAAGGGTCTGCCACCTCGTCCGCGAGACGAGTCGTTTCAGCCCCAGCCTGGCAACGCCGAAAACCTCGGCTAGAAGCGCGTTGGAAACACCTCGTATCCTCAACCGGCAGACACGACAGTCGAAGTCAAAACGTTGAAGGCCCGGAGCGTACCCGAGCATTCATTCGGTCCTCGCCAGGTTCCTAGCCAAGACGGGCCCATGTCCGCCTTTGGGTCGTGAGCCGAATGGCGGCTTTTGGCTGCGAGTTTAGTGAGGCGGTCAGACCGCTTTCAGCGTCCCTCTTTGGGGCGAAGAGAGGCTGCTATTGGGGGTGAAAGCGGACTGGCGGCTTTCGCTTAGAGGTTCCTAAGCCTGCGCCGCGCAATCGTAGCTATCCGCCTCGGGGTCCAAGGGGATCGGCGCATCGCCCGCTTTCCAGGGGGAGAATTTCGGCATGATCGCGGCGAACAGATCCGAGGCCAGATGCTCTTCGAGCCACAGCTGCAGGTGCGGTAGGCCGCTTTCGTCAAACCAGTCGCGGTCGGTGTTGGCGAATTGACGGATGAAGGGGAAGAGCGCGATATCGGTCAGCATGCGGTTGGGACCAGATAGGTGCTTGCTCGAAGCGAGGCGCGAATTAAGCTCCTCGAGGAAAGCGAACCCATGGCTGCGGTGGTCAAAGCGGAAGGTCTCTTCGTCTCCGCCTGCCTCATCGGGGTAGCGCGAGGGGTATTTGTAGCGGTCAAGCGCCCGCTTGAATGGGCCGTCATTGCGCGCAATCAGTGCAGCGTCTTCGCCCGCCAGCCAGCCTTCGGGATCACTCTGTTCCAGCGCCCAGCGCATGATGGTGAGGCTTTCTTCGATCACTGTCCCCAGCGATGAGCCATCGGGCAGGACCAGCACCGGCACGGTCGCCTTAGGCGAGGCCTGCACCAGCTCAGGCGGCTTACTCGCCAGTTTGACCTCGCGCAGCTCGACAGCGATTCCCGCGACCCACAAGGCCATGCGCGCGCGCATCGCAAAGGGGCAGCGACGAAAGCTGTAGAGGATCGGAAGCGCGCTCATGTTTCTCGGCATCGTTTTCCGGCCAACGAATGGCCGACATGCTGCGTTCCGCGCTGGCGGGCAAGTTCCTCTTGCCTCTGGCGTTCGGCGTAGCCTTCGCGCTGCGCTTTGGTGCGCTCGTCGATGCAGTAGGAGCAGGATACGCCTTCGACAAAGGCGGGCGAGAGCCGGTCAGCGGCGCTCAAGGGCATGCGGCACGCGCGGCATTGCGTGTAGTCGCCCGGTACAAGGCCATGCCGCACGGTCACGCGCTCATCGAACACAAAGCAATCGCCGCGCCAGGCGCTTTCGTCCTCGGGCACGGTTTCGATGTATTTGAGAATGCCGCCTTTGAGGTGGAACACATCCTCCACGCCTTGCGAGCGCAGGAAGCTCGTTGATTTTTCGCAGCGAATGCCACCGGTGCAGAACATGGCGACGCGCTTCTTGCCTGCGAGCAGCGCCTCGCGATGTGCGATGAACCAGGCGGGGAAGTCGCGAAAGCTTTTGGTCTGCGGATCAAGTGCGCCCTCGAAGGTGCCAATGGCGACCTCGTAGTCGTTGCGCGTGTCGATCACGAGTGTGTCGGGATCGGCGATCAGCGTGTTCCAGTCTTCCGGATCGACATAGCGCCCCACGCTGGCCTTGGGATCAATATGGGGTAGGCCCATGGTGACGATTTCGCGCTTGAGCCGGACTTTCATCCGATGGAAGGGCATTTGCGCGGCGGTTGAGAATTTGACCTCCAATTCCTCGCAGCCAGGCAAGGTGTGGATATGATCGAGCGCTGCCGCGATGCTGGCCGCGGGTCCGGCAATCGTGCCATTGATCCCCTCATGGGCGAGCAGGATCGTGCCCTTGACGCCGCCCTCATCACAGACGGCAAGCAGAGGGTCCTTGAGCGCCGCTGGGTCTCCAAACGGCGTGAAGCGATAAAGCGCGGCGACTTGAAGAGGCGACTGGCTGTTGGACATACAAGCACCGCATAACGTGCAGGGTCATGCGCCGACAAGGGCCGCCGATTGTCCGCCTTTGGGGCGTGAGCCGAATGGCGGCTTTTGG
>JBCBYM010000265.1:0-2277 GCA_039815865.1 Pseudomonadota bacterium | reverse complement strand
GCTTCAGCCTGGCGCGCGGCCTCGCACAGCTGGAAACGCGCATCCGAGGACAATGCGTACTTGCCGGTATCGAAATAGACGTTGGTGGTGCTCTTCAGATTGTACTTGTCGATGTCGCCAAAACGCCCGCGCAGCGCTTCGGTCGCCGCCGCGTTGCGCGCGGTCGCTTCGGTGTTCTCGCCAATCCGCGCGCCTTGTTGAGCGAACTTCTGCTGGGTGCCGCTTTGGATCATCTGCGCGGTTTTCAGGTCGCTCGATTTGAGCTTCACTTCGCTGGCGACAAGGCTCCCGCCCCACTCAACCGTCTCAATCTTCACCGGCACGCCGTTCAGCAATTGCGCCATGCCCAGCTTTTCGCGCGAGAGGCCCAGAAAGCCGCCACTGGCCTTGATCTTGGTGCCTTCTCCGATGGCGACCATTGCGCTCGAGCCATCGGCCTGAGTGACTTCAACCTTGTTGCCCGCGCGCGCGGAGATGAAGCCTTCGAGATCGGGACCCTCGGGAAAGCCCGACAGGTCCGCCGGCGGCGTGCCGGTCACCACAAGACTGTCCTTGGTGGCGCTCTCGGTGTAGGCATCCACCGGCTGGGGCGCTGACTGCGACGCTGACGGTTGTTGGGCCAGCGCCGTGGTTGCGGTTGCCAGAAGGGCAATTGCGCTCAAGGCCGCAGCGCCTGTTCCACGCTGGCCGTTCACAATCGCGCTCATAGATATTCTCCTTAATTCTCTCTTTGGCCCGCGCCGAATGTAAGAGCGCAGGCGTCGACCCTGTTTCTTGGTTTTGTTGGATGCCCTCTAGAGCCCGGGCTGTGACACACAAGCCTGTCTTAAGGGTGAACGGTCAAGGCAAACGCCGCCCCGAACCCGACGGAAAGTGTCAACAAAGCGCCAAAACGCGCTTGATAAGCGCCGATCGCGCCTCAATCCATGTGTTTGAGCCCCACTCGCAGATAGTCCCAACCCGTAATGCAGGTCAGGATCGCAGCGAGCCACAAGGTGGTAAGGCCAACAAGATGCATCCAGCTTTCCGCAATCGTCTTGCACGTGTCGCCCAGCGTCTGGCACGGTTGACCATGCAGCGCTCCGCCCGCGATCAGCGCGCCCAACGAGATGAGCTGAAACGTCGTCTTCCATTTGGCGAGCTTTGAGACCGGGACCGACACCTGAATCCCGCCCAGAAACTCGCGCAGGCCCGAAACCGCGATCTCACGCATCAGGATGATGAGCCCGGCAATGACGTGAAAGTCGCCCACATACGGCCCGCGCAGATAGCCTTGCGCGGTCAACACCAGGATAACCGTCGCCACCATGATCTTGTCGGCAATCGGATCAAGGAAGATGCCCAGCTTCGACACCGTCCCTTGCGCGCGGGCCAGATAGCCATCGAAGAAATCGGTGATGGCAATCAGGCCATAGAGCACAAGGCCAATCGCGTAACCGGTCGACCAATGCGGCCACCACAGGAAGAACCCCAAAAGCGGAAGTGCCAGAATGCGGCTCAGCGTCAGGATGTTTGGCAAGGTAAGCATTACGGGTTTGCCCCTTAGCGCGGCGATCAGCGCGGCAAAAGAGGGGAGCGCTGCTCGCCTGCCCACAAGCAAACGCCAGGTGTGCACAATTGGGCCGCCTTTTAAGAAAGCGCGACAAAGCGGCAAGAAGCGCGACGAGAAGGCTTGTGCGCGCTGGCGTTGTCGCTATTTGAGCGGCTCGGGGCCAGCGTGCCCTCACCTTGTGACATGACCACTTCGACGCACCTCATGCGCCAAAAGCGCTTTCTGCCTCTGATGGTCACGCAGTTTTTCAACGCCTTTAACGACAATCTGTTCAAGACCGCGCTGGTGCTGTTCGTGGTCTATTCGGTCTATAACGACGAACAGCAGGAAAGCGTGTTCAGCGCTTTGTCGACGGGCATCTTCATCCTGCCGTTTGTGCTGCTTTCGGCTTTAGCCGGGCAGCTTGCCGACACCAATGACAAGGCGCTGATCATTCGCCGCGTGAAGCTGTTTGAAATCGGCTGGGCGACGTTGGGCGCGATTGGCCTGTTCATGGCCTGGCAGGGTATCGCGGTGCACACGGTCGCGATCCCGTTATTGCTTTTTGTGGTGTTCCTGGCCGCGGCGCAATCGACCTTTCTGGCGCCGATCAAATATTCGATCCTGCCCCAGCATCTGGAAAGGGATGAAGTTCTTCCCGGCACAGGCCTGATCGAGGCGGGCACCTATATCGCGATCCTGACCGGCACGATCCTGGCTGGGTTTATTGCGGTCGAGCACGCCAT
>JBCBYM010000264.1:0-2285 GCA_039815865.1 Pseudomonadota bacterium | reverse complement strand
GAAAAGGGCGCGCAAGCTGAGCTGGATATCCTGCTGCCGATCGAGGAACGCGTGCCCTGGGGTGGCCATGCCGGGCGCTGGGCGGTCGATCAGCTCTACGCAGCGATCCAGGACAACCGCACCACGCTGATCTTCACCAACACGCGGTTTCTCGCGGAGTTCATCTTCCAGTGCCTATGGGACATCAACGAGGACAACCTGCCTATCGGTGTTCACCACGGCAGCCTCTCCAAGGAAGCGCGGCGCAAAGTGGAAGACGCGATGGCCGCCGGAGACTTGCGCGCGCTGGTCTGCACGGCGAGCCTCGATCTTGGCGTTGACTGGGGAGATATTGATCTGGTGGTGCAGATGGGGGCGCCCAAGGGATCATCGCGGCTGCTCCAGCGGATCGGACGCGCGGGCCACCGGCTCGATACCGCCAGCCGAGCCATGCTGGTGCCGGGCAACCGGTTCGAATTCCTCGAAGCCATGGCGGCCAAGGATGCGGTGGATGAAGGCCAGCGCGATGGCGAGGAATTTCGCGAAGGGGGGCTCGATGTCCTGGCGCAGCATATCATGGCCTGCGCCTGCGCTGCGCCGTTTCACGAAGACGATCTGCTTTCTGAAATCCGCTCAAGCCTCGCTTATGCGTGGCTGGATGAGGCGGCGTTTGAGCGGGTGCTGGGCTTTGTCGAAAACGGCGGCTACTCGCTGCGCGCCTACGACAAGTTCAAACGCATCCTTCGCGGCAAGGATGGAGTGTGGCGGCTCGCGCATCCCAACCATGCCCAGCGCCACCGTATGAACGCGGGCATCATTGTCGATTCGGAAATGCTGATGGTCCGCTTCAAGAACGGTCGGCAATTGGGCAAGGTCGAGGAGCGCTTTGCAGCCCAGCTTTCAGTCGGTGACACGTTCTTCTTTGCAGGGCTCAGCCTGGAGGTTGAGAGCGTTAAGGACATGGATGTGATCGTGCGCGCGGCCAGGAAATCCGCGACGATCCCGAGCTATGGCGGCCTGCGCCTGCCGCTCACGACCCATTTGGCAAGCCGGGTGCAGGCCATGCTCGATGATCGCGCAGGCTGGGGCCGCTTTCCCGACGATGTGCGCGAATGGCTGGAGGTGCAGGACTATCGCAGCTGCCTGCCCGCGCCGGGCGAATTGCTGGTTGAGAGCTTCCCCCATGGCGGCAAGCACTACACCGCTTACTACACCTTCGAAGGCTGGAACGCGAACCAGTCGCTGGGCATGCTGATCACGCGGCGCATGGAGGATCGCGGGCTGATGCCGGGCGGTTTCGTCGCCAATGATTACACGCTGGCGGTGTGGGGGCTGAAACCGGTGCGCGACCCGGTGCCGCTGCTTTCGCCCGATATCCTGACGCGCGAATTCGTGGACTGGGTGACCGAGAGCCATCTGCTGCGCCGCGCCTTTCGCGAAGTCGCCGTAATCAGCGGCCTCGTTGAGCGTCAGCATCCCGGCAAGCGCAAGACGGGCAAGCAGGTAACGTTCTCAACCGACCTGATTTACGACGTGCTCAAGAAATACGAGCCTGACCATATCCTCCTGGAAGCCGCCTGGGCCGATGCGCGTGCACGGATGACGGATGTGGGGCGCCTGGCTGACCTGCTCGAGCGATCGGAGCGCGAGCTGGTGCATGTCGAGCTGGATCGCGTCTCGCCGCTGGCGGTGCCCGTTATGACCATGATCGGGCGCGAGGCGGTGCCGCAAGGCGCGGTGGACGACGAATTGCTGATCGAGGCCGAGGGCCTTGTCGGCGAAGCGATGCGGATCGATCCGCCCATGGATGGGGATTAATCTTCGGCGGGCTCGGTCACGGGATATTTTTCTTTGCCGACAAACCCGAACTTGGTGATGCCGGATTGCTTGATGACGCGCAGGATCTCTGCCGATGTCTCGTAAGACGCACCGGCTGATGGCCGGAACTGCAATTCGGGCTCTGTCGGCATTTGCCTGGTCTGTGCGAGCAAGTCGGCAAGCTCATCCAGAGTGATTTGCGTGTCATTCCAGCGCAGGCTGCCAGTTCCATCGATCGTCAGGGTGTTCATTGTTGGCTGCACCGTAGCCGCTTCTTGCGAGGGGTCCGGTTCGCCCTCTTGCGCGCAGCCCGCCAAAGCCAGGCTGGAAAGCGCAGCAAGAAGAAACAGCGACCCGCCACGCGAAAGCAAAGACATCAATCAAAATCCTTGTACTGGCCATTGCCGACAAAGGCGAACTTGGTTGCGCCCGCTTCCTTGATCAGCGCAATGGTCTTGGCGGAGCGATCATAGCTGGCCATCGCGTCG
>JBCBYM010000263.1:0-2374 GCA_039815865.1 Pseudomonadota bacterium | reverse complement strand
GCGGCGCTCAACCACGGATTGCACATGGGACATGCACCGCAGAAGCGTTGCGCGTTCGATGGTCGCCTTCATCAGCCTTTACCCTTACTCGCTTGGCACCAGGAAGGCTGGAATCGCCCGCCTGAAACCGGATTTCACGACAAAAACCTTAGCGTGAGCCGTCATACGGGCAAGTTTGGACCCTCGCTACTTCCGATTGTACTGGGGATAAGGGCCTCACGCAGCGTTTTGAAGGCGCGTGAACCGCTTAGCTCACCATTGCCATGCCGCCATTGACGTGCAGCGTCTGGCCCGTGACATAGTTCGCCTCGCGACTGGCGAGGTAGACGGCGGCCGCACCAATATCGCTGCCCTCGCCCATGCGGCCCATCGGAATGCGCGCGTTGATCGCATCGGTTTGCTTTTCATCGAGCGCGCTGGTCATCGCGCTGCGGATGAAACCGGGGGCCAGGCAATTGGCGGTGATGCCGCGGCTGGCGACTTCCTGCGCAAAGCTCTTGGTCATGCCCGTTAGCCCGGCCTTGGCGGCGCAATAATTCATCTGCCCGGGATTGCCTGTGGCCCCGACAACCGAGGTGATGTTGATGATCCGGCCAAAGCGCGTTTTCATCATCGGCCGCGCGCTGGCGCGCATCAGGCGAAAGGCGGCTTCCAGGTTGATCGAGAGCACTTGGTCCCACTCGTCATCTTTCATCCGCATCGCCAGATTGTCGCGCGTGATCCCGGCGTTGTTCACCAGAATATCGATCCCGCCCAGCGTATCGAGCGTGGCGGGGATCAGCTCTTCGACCTGCGTCGTGTCCGACAGGTTGCAGGTAATCTCGACATGGTCGCCGTGATCGGGCGCGCCCACTTCCTCGTTCAACTGTTCGCGAAAGGCGCGCAGTTTATCTCCGTTCGAGCCGGACAGAGCGACCCGCGCGCCTTGACCCGCCAGCGCCATGGCGATCGCGGAACCAATGCCTCCGCTCGCGCCCGTCACCAGAGCGTTCATCCCTGCAAGTGAAAACATCAGGTCATCTCCTTTGCGAAAGCTTCAAGCTCTTCCATGGTTATAAGGCTGGTCGTCTGCGCTTCGCCAGCGATCTTGCGGATCATGGGGCTCAGGACCTTGCCGCCAAATTCGACAAAGTGAGCGATCCCGTCACTGTGCATCGCCGTAACGCTTTCGCGCCAGCGCACGCGGCCCGTGACTTGCTCGACCAGCAGCGCGCGCTCTTCCTCGCCACTCGTCACCTTCGACGCCGTCACATTCGCGTAGAGCGCAAGCCTTGGGTTGGCGGGCGGTGTCTCGCTGAGCGCTTGCGCCATCGCGTCGGCCGCCGGCTGCATGAGCGAGCAGTGAAACGGAGCGGATACGGGCAGCTTTACGCCGCGCTTGATCCCGTGTTCCTTGACCATGGCGACCGCGCGATCAATCGCGCCCGCGTGCCCGGAAATGACAACCTGGCCCGGATCGTTGTCGTTGGCGATCTCGCACACCTCGCCTTCAGCCGCAGCGGCGGCCAGCGCGCTCGCCTTCTCGATATCCGCGCCCAGCAGCGCCGCCATGGCGCCCTCGCCTACGGGGACCGCGCTTTGCATCTTTTGCCCGCGCAGCTTCAAGAGGCGCGCCGTGGTCGACAGATCGAACGAGCCGCCTGCGCACAAAGCGGTGTATTCGCCCAGCGAGTGTCCCGCGACCGCGTCCGCATGGTCCGCCAGTGCCACGCCAAAATCGCTCTCCAGCACGCGCACAGTAGCGATGGCGTTCGCCATGATCGCTGGCTGCGCGTTTTCGGTGAGAGTGAGCGCATCCTCAGGCCCTTCGCGCATGATCGCAAACAGACCTTGCGAGAGCGCTTCATCAACCTCTTCAAACACCTCGCGCGCGGCCGCGCTGGCTTCAGCCAGATCAGCGCCCATGCCGACCTTCTGGCTCCCCTGACCGGGAAATACGAAAGCTCTCATGTGATCCCTTCTTGAAAAGAGGCTTTCCCCCAAAGCCTGTATCAACGCCCGCAGCGCCTAAGCGCCGCCAAATGGACTAGCAAGCCCGAAAGGCACAACGCTGTTGGCAGCGGTATGGCCGATCTCGGCGCGGCCGAGATAGGGAATGCCTGCGCGCGCGCACCAGAACTGAGCGATTTCCTCTGCGCTCTGGCCAAATTCGACGTAATTGTCAGGCACGGAGGTGATCGCCCCCAGCCTGAGCCCGGCAAGCCCCGGCAAACTGGCCGAGAGCGCGAAGAACATCCGGTCAATCGCGTAAAGATGCTCGCTCACCTCTTCGACCATCAGCGCATGGCCGGAAAGATCGGGCATGAGCTGTGTCTTGGCCAGCATCGTCAGCGTAATAAGGTTGAAGGCGGCTGTGGGCGTGGTGCCGTCAACG
>JBCBYM010000262.1:0-2435 GCA_039815865.1 Pseudomonadota bacterium | reverse complement strand
CCGGGCCTGGCGGGCTGCATCGCATCCGCTTCGCCCGTCTCACCCCTGCCAGCATCCCCGCCTTCACCCGCAACAGGTGTAGGTGTGGCAGGCGCTGAGCGCCCGTCGCCGGCGGGATTACGCTCGGGGCGCTTCGGCCGGGTCGTCGAGGCTGTAACCGAGGCCACGGATCGTCGTTATCACTTCTGCGCCAAGTTTCTTGCGGATGCGGGTGACGAAGACTTCGATCGTGTTCGAATCGCGATCAAAATCCTGGTCATAAATGTGCTCGATCAACTCAGTGCGGCTGACCACCTTGCCCTTGTGGTGCATCAGGTAGGAGAGCAGCTTGTATTCCTGAGCTGTCAGCTTCACCGGCTCACCATCCAGCGTCACCCGGCCCGAGCGCGTATCCAGCCGGACATTGCCCGCGGTCAGCTCGGATGACGTGTTGCCGCTTGCACGGCGGATAAGCGCGCGCAGGCGCGCGATCAGCTCTTCGGTCTGGAACGGCTTGGCCAGATAATCGTCGGCCCCGGCGTCAAGCCCGGCGACCTTGTCCGACCAGCTGTCGCGCGCGGTGAGAACCAGAACCGGGAAGTCCCGGCCTTCCTTGCGCCACATGCCCAGCACGCTGAGGCCATCGATTTCCGGCAGGCCCAGATCGAGGATACACGCATCGTATTCCTCGGTGCTGCCAAGGAAGTGCCCGTCCTCACCATCGGTGGATAGATCAACCGCGTAGCCAGTCTGCTCCAGCGTCGATTTCAACTGCTGGCCCAGCGTGGGTTCGTCTTCGACAATCAGTATGCGCATGGGTCCCCGTTACCTGTTGATTGCGATTGCTAAAGTCGTGCGCGCGTTCACAGCGAAGGTCAAGCGCGGGTCATACGATGGAGCGTGCGCAGCTAGCCTCACCCTATCAGCTTGACCGGTTGATGATCTTGCCCGTGCGCGCGTCGACATCGACATATTTCACACGGCCGTTTTCAATGAACTTCAAGCGATAGGCGTGCGACGCCTTGTCGTAAGCGGGGCCCAGATATTCGGCGTTACCCATCTGCGGCAGGATCCGCCTTTCGATCTCGCGCAGGGAAAGCTGGTTGCCCGCCTTCATCTCTTTTCGCGCTTCGTCCTGGTCATCGCGCTGCTTGGCCTGCCCGCCATAGTCACCGAACCCGCGATACGAACGGTCCGCGGCGCTTGCGGCTGAAGCCGGCGTAACAAGGCTCACGGCAGCAAGCGCTGCCATTGGAGCCAGAATGCAGAAGCGGATCTGTTTCATAATCATGTCATGCCTAGTCATCGAGCGTTGAACAAGCTGTGAATGGGGCGCTGTCGTCAGGTTCAGGGGTGTAAGCCAGCGCTTTTCGACATTACGCCGCTCCGGCCCCTTGCATTTCGTCGCCTCGCCCGGCTTGTTCCGAGGGCCTCAAGCCCTTAGGTGGCGCAGCCTATGGCGCAACCTCCCATACTCAGCCTCGAAGGGCTTGGCCTGCAGCAAGGCGGGCGCTGGCTGTTTGGCGGGCCCAAACCCGGAGAAGGCGCTGAGCCGATTGACCTGCACGTTCTGCCCGGTGACCGCCTCGCTCTGATCGGTCGCAACGGCGCGGGCAAGACCACGCTGCTGCGCCTCATCGAAGACCGGATCGAAGCGGACCGCGGCACGCGCCGGGTCAAGCCGAACACGCGGATCGTGTTCCTGGAGCAAGAGCCCGACTTCACCGGCTATGCCAGCCTCATGGACTTTGCGCTGGGCGGCCACAACGCCCCCGCCGCGCACGAGGTTGAGGCGATTGCCGGCCAACTTGGCATCGACATGGCGCGCGAGTCGGCGACCGCAAGCGGGGGCGAGAAGCGCCGCGCCGCCATCGCCCGCGCGCTGGCACAGGACCCCGACCTGCTGCTCCTCGATGAGCCCACGAACCACCTCGACCTTTCGGCCATTGACTGGCTCGAGGATTGGCTCACCCGCTACAAGGGCGCCTTCATTACCATCAGCCACGACCGTACCTTCTTGAAGCGCCTGACCCGCGCAACCTTGTGGCTCGACCGCGGAACCATGCGGCGCAAAGAGGTCGGCTTTGGCGGCTATGAGGCCTGGGAAGAGCAAGTTTACGCGGAGGAAGCACGCGCCGCCGAGAAGCTCGATGCCAAGCTCAAGATCGAAGCGCACTGGCTTGAGCGCGGGGTGACCGCTCGTCGCAAGCGCAACCAGGGCCGCCTCGAAAAGCTCCACCAGATGCGCGCCTCAAGAGCCGCGATGATCTCCGACAGCGGCGCCGCCAAGCTCAAGCTCGCCAATGATGAGGACTTCAAGTCCAAGTCCGTCATCGTCGCCGAAGGCATTGCCAAGTCCTACGATGGCCGCGCGATCATCAAGCCTTTCTCCCTGCGCATCCAGAACGGCGACCGCATCGGCCTTGTCGGAGCGAACGGCGCGGGCAAGACGACCC
>JBCBYM010000261.1:0-2497 GCA_039815865.1 Pseudomonadota bacterium | reverse complement strand
ATCCTCTGGGTGAGGTCTATTTCGAGCTTCGCCTGGGCGACCAGCGCTTTCTGGAACCGGGCAGCGGGGTGTACTGGCAGGTGAGCGGGGGAAACTCGATGCCCTATCCCTCGCGCAGCCTGTGGGACCGTGAGCTTGAATTGCGCGACGTTGTCGACGCCGATGGCGATTTTCCCGACGAAGCGCTCTTCTACAACTCCGATCAGTTCGCCGAGGAACCCCTGCGCATCGTTCAGCGCACCGTCGTCCTGCCGGGAAGCGAGACCCGCTGGACCTTTGCCGTTGCCAGCACGCCCGATGAAACCACCGAGCAATTGCGCAATATCCGCCTGATCCTGATCTGGAGCTTCGCGGTGCTTGGACTCGGGCTTATCTTCATGGCGCTGTTGCAGATCCGCTATGGCCTCTCGCCGCTCAGGCGCGTGCGCGCGGCGATCTCCAAATTGCGCACAACGGGCGAGAACCGGATCACCGAGCCGCTTCCCACCGAAGTGGAGCCGCTTGTGGAAGAGGTCAACGCGCTGCTGGAGCACACCGAGCGTCAAGCCGAAGAAGCGCGCATGCACGCGGGCAATCTGGCGCACGCTTTGAAAACGCCGCTCACCGTGTTGACCAACGCTGCGACCGCGCGCGATCCCGACATTGCTGAGGCGGTGTTTCGCGAAAGCCGCGCCATGCAGCGCCATGTTGACCACCACCTGGCCCGCGCGCGGGCTTTGGGACGGCGTGCGGTCGGCCATGCGCGCACCAATGTTCACGCCAGCGCCGAAGCGGTGCGCCGCGCGGTGGAACGGCTCTATCCTGAAGGGCGGCTGGATATCGCGGGAAGCAAGCAGGCTATGGTCGCGATTGAGCGGCAGGACCTCGATGAGATCCTCGGCAATTTGATCGAGAACGCGGCCAAATATGGCGGCGGCAGTGTCTTTGTCACCATCGATGCCGAAGCGGACGCCGAGCAGTGCCTGATCTGGATCGAGGATGATGGCGCCGGCATTCCCGAGGCGGCGCGCACGCGCATCTTTGATCGCGGCGCGCGGCTCGATACCGGCAAGCCGGGCACAGGGCTGGGGCTGTCCATCGTGCGCGACGTGGTAGAGATTTACGGCGGTGCCGCGCGGCTGGACGAGAGCGAGGATCTGGGCGGGCTTCTGGTGGAATTGAGTCTGCCGCGGGCGTGACCAGACACAGGCGAAGAAAGAGCGCGGCGATCATTCAGTTCGCGTTAAAGCCGACCTTGCAAAATCGCCAACAACCAAAACCTTGGCTAGGGGCTCACGGCTTATGGCAAATCCGGTTCGCATCATTCCTGCGGGAATGGCACTTATCCTTGTGAGCGCCTGCGCCAGCAATCCGACACGCGCTGAACTGGACCCCTCAACGGGCATTGGCTTCCTCCTGGCCACGCCTGCTACCGTCGAATATCCACCCTATGTCGTGTGCAATGGCGATCGCTGCGGATTGCGCGAAAAGGATGGCAACATCACTCAGATGTCGAAGGAAGAGCGGAACAATTACCGCCTTGGCATCGAGCTTGCTGAAGAGCGTGCGCGTAACTCTGATAGCGCGCCTTTAACGCCGCAAACGCCGCCTCCCGAAGCGCCGCGACGTGACCAGACTATGGGCCAACCGGTCAGGCACAAATGAGCTTTGCGAGCGTGCGGGCTTAATCGGACCCGGCCTGCTCCTTTGCCCGCTCATGGTGGCGGATGACTTCATCGATGATGAAGCGCAGGAACTTTTCGCTGAATTCCGGGTCAAGATCCGCCGCCTCTGACAACGCGCGCAGCCGGGCGATCTGGCGCTTTTCGCGGTTCGGATCGGCGGGGGGCAGGGTGGCCTTGGCCTTGTACTCGCCAACGGCCTGCGTGATGCGAAACCGCTCAGCGAGCATGTGAATGATGGCCGCATCGATGTTGTCGATGCTCTTGCGATAAACCGCAAGCACAGGGTCAGCCCCGCTCTCATCGGTGGGCGCGCTGGTGAGGTGGCCGGGGTCCGGGCTTTGCGTCTGATGCGACATGACCACGCAAATACGCACCAATTGAAGGCTTGCCAAGCGCTTGGGGGCCGCCCTAAGGCAAACGCGATGAGCGCCGAAGTCGTCCCTATCCCGCGCAAGCGACCGACGCTGGAGCCGATGTTGTCCCTGACCGCGTCCGGCATGAACTCGGTAAACGCGGTCATTCTCGATCGCATGCAGAGCGAAATTCCCCTGATTCCGCGCCTGGCTGGCCATTTGATATCGGGCGGTGGCAAGCGTTTGCGCCCGATGCTTACCCTCGCCGGGGCAGAGCTGGTGGGCTATAAGGGCACACGCCATCACAAGCTCGCCGCCGCGGTTGAGTTTATTCACACCGCCACGCTTTTGCACGACGACGTCGTTGATGGCAGCGAATTGCGCCGGGGCAAGGCAGCAGCCAACATCATCTTTGGCAATCCGGCGACCGTACTGGTTGGCGATTTCCTTTTCAGCCGTTCATTCGAACTGATGACGGAA
>JBCBYM010000260.1:0-2553 GCA_039815865.1 Pseudomonadota bacterium | reverse complement strand
GGCGGCAATGTGATTTGCCGCCTTCTTGGGTCAGCATCTGCACATAAGACTGCGCGCCGAGCTTCGTCGCTTGGTCGATGGAGACGGTATTAAAGTCGCGCTTGCCGGAAAACGGATTCACTTCTTGATTGGAGGCATAATAAACTGCCAGCCCGATCAGCGCGAGAATGATAATTCCAAAACGACCGCCTGGCATGTCCGTCTTCCCTCTTGCGTTAACGCTCCCTTAACCCGAAGCGCGGGCGCAGGAAAGGCGTTGACCCCAGCAAGCAGGCTCGGCATCACTGACCGCATGGACAAGACTGCGCCCACCGCCCCTTCCGATCAAAAGCCGCTGCCCATCTGGGACGTGCTCAGCGAGATGGCGCTCTATGCCTCGACCGCGCTGATTATTACCGGCCTGATCCTGCCTTCGATTTGGAAGCCCAACACGTTCGGTTTTGGCGGCCAGGAATATAATCTCTATGGCATCGTCCAGACCCTGTTTGAGAGCGGCCTGGCCTTTCTCGGTCTCGTCGTCATCTTCTTCTCCGGGATTTTCCCGCTGGCCAAGACGATCACCGCCGCGATCATTTTCCGCCAAGGCGCCGCGCCAAGTCCAAAGCTGGCCAGTTTGCTGAATGTGCTCGGCAAATGGTCGATGCTCGACGTTTTCCTCGCCGCGCTCTTGATCGGGATCAGCCAGATCAGCATTTATATCGGCTTCGAAACCCGCGCCGGCCTGTATTATTTCGCGCTTGGCGTGCTGCTCAACAATGCCGCCACCATGCGTCTCACTTTTACCCGTTTGAAATAGGCTTATATAGCGTCCCATGACCGACCAAGCGCAGACCCCGCCCGAGCCAAAGCTCGACATTCGCATCATCCCTGTCACCCCGTTGCAGCAGAACACGTCACTGATCTGGAACCGCGAGACCATGGAAGGCGTCTTCGTCGATCCAGGCGGCGAGATTGATCGCCTGATGGGCGCGGCGGAACAGTTTGGCGTTAAGATCGTCGCAGTTTGGCTGACGCATGGCCATCTCGACCATGCGGGCGCCGCCACCGCCGTCAAAGAGCGCACCGGCTGCCCGATCATCGGCCCGCACAAAGACGACCAATGGCTGCTCGACGAGATCGAAGCCCAAGGCGCCAAATATGGCATCGCGGACGGCAAAAATGTCCAGCCCGACCGCTATCTCGACGAAGGCGACACGCTGACCCTCGGCAATGAGACCTTCCACGTCACCCATTGCCCCGGCCACACGCCCGGCCATGTCGTGATCTATCACCCAGCCGGACAGCTGGCTTTTGTCGGCGACGTCTTGTTTCGCGGCTCCATCGGGCGGACGGATTTTCCCAAAGGCGATCACCAGCAGCTGCTCGACAGCATTGTCCAGAACCTCTGGCCGCTCGGCAATGAGATGCGCTTCGTCCCCGGCCACGGCCCAATGAGCACATTCGGCCAGGAACGGAAGGATAATGCCTTTGTGGCGGATGCGGTGTTGGGCTGACGCTTAGGGGGCTTTGGGCGTCGAAGCCTTTAGCACGCATCGATGCACCGCTGTCGCTCCCGGACGCGTTCAATCTGCGAAAAGTCCAGGATTATGTCAGCCAAGGTGAGCGGAGCATCCCGGGCGATCAGGTGTCCTGACGCGTCTACATGTGCGACTCTCAGTTGCGGGCACAATTTGCGAAAGCGTCGTACCTCGCTATTCGACATGGGGCCGATCTGTCCAGCGCGCACGAGGAGCAAGGGCAAAGCCACTTTCGTCGCTGCTTTCGTGAACGCACCTGACTTGGAGAGAATGCTATCGACCAGGGGCGATTGCGCTAAACCATCGCCTCCTCTTGATAGGAAAGACCGAACACGACTTGGATCGGGCGCCGGCACCACATCGACCAATGCCAGTCCGGATA
The DNA here is from genome assembly GCA_039815865.1 of Pseudomonadota bacterium. Classification (GTDB taxonomy): domain Bacteria; phylum Pseudomonadota; class Alphaproteobacteria; order Sphingomonadales; family Sphingomonadaceae; genus Erythrobacter. Next base: position 654 of record JBCBYM010000260.1, on the reverse strand, counting down.
AACGGGATTGCACGCCCGCTTCTGCAACTGCCAGGAACAGCGCGAGACCGCCGAGTGAGCCACCAACGGCAAGGTGAATGCTTGGGTGTGCTTGCAGCATCGCCTGAGCATCCTCGGCGAAGGACTCAATTCCATCCCCGACGGCGCCGCCGCTCTCGCCATGCCCGCGCTGATCATAAGCGATTGAAGTGATCCCTGATCGCGACAAGCGGGCTTGGACGGATCGCCAGACATGTCGGCGCTCGCCCCCTGCATGGAGCAACAGGATTTCGGGCAATTCTCCGCTCTGGGATGCCACTAGCCGAGCACGAGAAGACTCTAATTCGAAGCGTTTCATCACATAAACCTTGACCGATCAAGGTAGGTTGCATAGTTATATTGAGAGGTCAAGGTAAGGAGTTTCTATATGTCCAAGCCCAATAAAGTACGCGTCCGTAGACCGCCTGAAGAAGCGAAACAGCTATTCCTCAATTGCGCTGAAAGCCTACTCGTCGATGAGGGGCTGACCGGTGTTCAGATGCGCGCTGTAGCGCGCCGCGCGGGCGTGACTGATGCTGCAATTGCGCACCATTTCGGAAATCGTGACGGGCTGTTGAGTGAGTTGATAGACCATGTCGTGTCACGCGTGCGCCAGGCAATCAACGCATTGGTGAC
>JBCBYM010000025.1:0-23807 GCA_039815865.1 Pseudomonadota bacterium | reverse complement strand
CAGGACCAGCAGGGCCTCAGGGCGATGTGGGACCAGCAGGACCGCAGGGCGATGCCGGTCCTACTGGCCCGCAAGGTGACGCAGGACTAGCAGGGCCGCAGGGCGATGCAGGACCAGCAGGGCCTCAGGGCGATGTGGGACCAGCAGGACCGCAGGGCGATGCCGGTCCTACTGGCCCGCAAGGTATCCAAGGCGCGGATGGGAGCGACGGAGCTACCGGGCCTGCGGGCGGCCCGTTGGGCGGAATGCAGAAAACAAACGGATCGACCTTTAATCCGAACTCGACTGGTATAGTCCCGGCAGACACAACAGATGTAAGTTATGGTTCGGGCTTCACGGCTTCGGGCAATGGCATTCAGTGCGGCTTTGACGGCACGGTAAGGGTGGTTGTGGGGGTATTTGCTTCGGGGACGGTGACCCGCGCATCATTCCGACTTCGTGCTGCTATTGATGGCACTGAAATAGGGCCAATATTCAACCAGAGCTACCACCGCAACGCAAATGGACAGAATGAAAACGGCTCCGTGATCCCTGGCTATTTGCTCACGGTCAGCAACGGCGAAGTGGTTACAGCAACTCACGCGGCCCAAGGTGCTGGCGGAACGCTAACAACGCCCGTTGGTGACGCCTTCCTGTTGGTTGAGCGGGTGGCATAAGTTACACGCGGCGACTTATTTTGCTGTGTCCAGCGGCGTATATAGCCAGCCGATTTCGAGTGTCTAAGAGACCTCTTAGAGGGCATTCAGGGGCGTTTCATTCTCTCATTAAATGACACGCCTGAGGTGCGCGAACTGTTCGACCGCTTACAGATCGAGGAGGTTGAGCTCAACTATCAGCTGAGCGGTAAGGCATCGCCAGCGCGCGAGCTGATAATCAGCGGCCCATGAGCGTGTTTTGTGCTCTAAAAGGTCTTGTCCGAGATTCTAGAAAGTTTTGTCCGGCTACAATCAAAGGGCCTCTTTGTGTGATGCGGATATGCTGTGGTAACCCGTTCAGCCTCGACAGCGAAACACTGAATATCTAGGCAAAGCTATTCTCAGCGCGCAACGGTGGAAGGGCGCCCCCTATGAAACTCATCCTTGGCAACAAGAATTACTCAAGCTGGTCGCTGCGTGGCTGGCTCGCCGCAAAGCAATCCGGCCTGCATTTCGACGAGCTTATCGTGCCGATCATGGGCGAGGCCTGGGATGAGAGAAAGCAGCAGATGGGCGATATTCAGCCCTCCAGCGGCAAGGTTCCGATCCTGTGGGATGGCGATGCGGTGATCTGGGACAGTCTGGCGATCCTTGAGTATCTGGCCGACAAGGTGGGGCGAGACCGGTTCTGGCCCAAGGATGAGGCGGCGCGCGGTATGGCCCGCGCGATGGTTGCCGAAATGCACTCTTCCTACGCGAGCCTGCGCGGTGAAATGCCGATGAACATTCGCCGACGCACGCCGCTGGGGCAAGTCTCCGAGGCGACCAAGGCGGATATTGTGCGCATCCTACAGCTCTGGGCCGAAGCGCGCGCGCGTCACGGTTCGGCTGGCCCCTTCCTGTTTGGCACGTTCGGGGCGGCGGATATTTTCTACGCGCCCGTTGTCTCGCGTTTCCTGACCTATGGGATCGGCGTTCCCGGCTTTGCTGAAAGCTACATGCAGGCGATCTGGGAGCACGCCTGGCTGCGCGAATGGATCGGCGCGGCCGAAGCTGAGGAATGGGTGATCGAGCAGGTCGAACAGGTTGCGTAAAGGCGCCGGAAGGCACGCCGCATTGCTCCACGGCGAAGGTCTGCTAGGCAGGGAGAAATTTGCACCGCGCGGCCTCTCTCTGCGCGCTATCAGACAGTTGAAGGGTACTTTTTCACAATGAAGGCTTGGTTTGCAATTCCGCTGTGGCAGCGGGTGATAGGCGCGCTCATCCTCGGGATCATCGTTGGTTATGCATGGGGACCGGGCGCTGCCAGCATCAAGATTATCGGCGATGTCTTCATCGCGTTCATCAAGATGCTGGTGGTGCCGCTTATCTTCTTCAGCCTCGTTGCAGGCGTGGCCAGCATTGGAGACCTCAAGAAATTGGGCAGTGTGGGTTGGCGCGCGCTCCTGCTGTTCGTGGTGACGGGTCAGATTGCCGTGTGGCTCGGGCTTGGGATAGGTACACTTGTGCAGCCTGGATCGGGTCTTGATGCCTCGAAAATGAACCTGGATGCCGCCGCACTCGAACGCGCGCAATCGCGCCAGGAAGAGGGCGTCACCGTGCAGCAGATGATCCTGGAAATGGTGCCTTCGAGCCCGGTGCAGGTGATGGCCGATGTCAATGTGCTGCCGCTGATCATCTTCTCGCTACTGATCGGGATCGGCATCCTGATGGCCAAGGAAGAGGGCGAACCGGTCCTGAAGATATTCGAAAGTGGCAGCGTGGTTATGCAAAAGGTGACGATGGTGGTGATGGAACTCACCCCCTTCGGCGTCTTTGCGCTCATGGCGTGGGTGGCGGGGACGCTGGGACTGGAGGCGCTGCAAGCCCTCGGCATCGTGGTGGTCCTCAATTATGTGGGCTGCCTTCTCATCATCGGCTTCATCTATGGCGGCATGATCAAGTTTATCGCGCGCCTTCCCGTGGTCGATTTCTTTCGCGGGATCATCGATGCGATCGCAGTCAGCTACTCCACCGCGAGTTCCAACGCGACTTTGCCGGTCACGCTGCGCTGCGCCCGGCGCAACCTTGGCGTTTCGAACTCGGTTGCGAGCTTCGTCATTAGCCTTGGCGCAACGATCAACATGAACGGCACAGCGATGTATCTGGGGCTTGCGACCCTGTTCGGCGCGCAGGTGTTCGGCGTGGACCTGACATGGGGTGATTACTTCCTGATCTCTGTGCTGGGCACGCTGGGTGCAATCGGCGCCGCTGGCATTCCGGGCGCGGGGCTTATCATGATGGTGCTGGTGTTCGGCGCGGTCGGCGTGCCGCTGGAGACCATTGCGCTGGTGGCGGGCATTGACCGGATCATGGACATGATGCGCACCACCACCAATGTGAGCGGCGATGCGGCGGTGGCGACAACCGTGGCGGCAATGACGGGCGAGCTGGATCGGGCGGAGATGATTTCGGCGGATGATGTTTGAGCTGTGTCGAAGCCGCGAACCCGAATCATGTTTATTGAGGACAAGTCGGAAGGCTTGAACGGGCCTGCTCGAATTGGCCGTGTCACGTTCTCGAAGTCGGGAAGGTCGGTCCATTATCGGGGGCGCACCTTCCTCAGGGTTGGAAGCGGCTACAAGTACAATCATGTTGCTGAGGACAATGGCGATCATTTCTGGATATCCGGTCCCCGCAAAGACGGAGCAGACAGGCTGTATCCAGAAAGTTTGCTCCCGGTCGAAATCGACGAAGATGTTGCTGAAGAGTACTGGGAGACGATCAGAGGGAACAAGAGGGCCTAGTCTCCCCAATTCACGCCATTCCCGCGAAGACGGGAATCCAGCCAACTTTTAAAGAGAGCTGGACCCCCGCCTTCGCGGGGGTGACGATACAGAGGCTCACCGCCCCTTAGGCTTCTCAATCACCTTCTTCCTGAAACTGCACAAATCCACCACACCGCAGCGCCAGCATTCCGGTGTGCGGGCCTTGCAGACATAGCGGCCATGCAGGATCAGCCAGTGATGCGCGCCGATGCGAAAAGGCGCGGGCACGCGCTTCTCAAGCTTTTCCTCCACCTTCTCCGGCGTCTTGCCCTTGGCCAGCCCCGTACGATTGCCCACGCGAAGGATATGTGTGTCGACCGCGAAGGTCTCCTGCCCGAACCAGCAATTGAGCACGACATTGGCCGTCTTGCGCCCGACGCCGGGCAGCCGCACCAGATCCTCGCGCGTGTCGGGAACCTCGCCGCCATATTCGTTGATCAACAGCTCGGAAAGCGCGATCACGTTCTTGGCCTTGGAGTTGAACAGGCCGATCGTCTTGATGTGCTCGATAAGCCCGTCGAGCCCCAGATCAAGCATTTGCTGCGGCGTCTCGACCTTCGCGAACAGACTTCGCGTGGCCTTGTTGACTCCCACATCGGTCGCCTGAGCAGACAGCGCCACCGCCACGACCAGCTGATAGGCGTTGCCGTACTCCAGTTCAGTTTCGGGCTCGGGATTGTCTTCGGCGAGGCGCCGGAAGAACTCGAAGATCTGGTCTTTGGTCATGGGTCTTGGGCTGTGCCTTCGCCTGCGTTACCCTGCTGAGCGAGATTGGCTGCCTTCCATTCCATGGCGCTCAGAACGCGATTGCGCACTGTGGGATGGGTGTAGAAGATCGCTTCCTCAAGCGGACCTGCCAGCGGATATCGGTACTCGGCCGTTTTCACCAAGGCCTCCGACAGCGCGTCGGGCAGGCCTACCGTCTCCAGCGAGTAGGCGTCGGCCTCGCGCTCTCCGACCCGGATGAGCGTGTTGATCACCGGTTGGGCCAGCGTGAAGAACAGGCCGATGACAAACAGGAACACCGGCAAGCCCCGCACATCCTCAATCGCGGCGGTGCTGCCAAAGAGCCGGGCAAAGAAGGGATAGGTGCGCGCGGTCAGGAAGAAGACGATCACCGCCAATACGCTTAATACTCCGATCTGCCGCCACACATGGCCAAGGACATAGTGGCCGATCTCGTGTCCCGTCACCGCTTTAACCTCGTCCAGGGAAGCCTCGCCCAGCGCCACATCGGAAATCGCGATCCGAGCCGAGCTCCCGATCCCGGAAACATTGGCGGTGAAATTGTTCGATTGGCGCGACCCGTCAAACACGAAGATGCGGTCTTCGGGGATTTCGGCTTCGGCTGCCATGACAAGGATAGCGTCGCGCACTTCGCCTTCGGGCACGGGCGTAAAGTCGTTGAAGAGCGGCTCGATCAGAACGGGGCTCAGCAAGAGCAGCGCCGAAATGGCTGTCGCCACAAGTCCCCCGGCCCAGAGCCACCACAGTCGGCCCGCCCGGCGCAGCAGGAAGTAGAGCCCGATAAAGAACACCGCTCCAAGAATGGAAGACAACACGATGCCGATCGCCCCTTGAGAGAGGTAATCGCTCAGCGGTTGGCTGGTGCGGTTGTATTCGCTCTCGCGCCACCAGTCGGTGTAGATCGAATAGGGCAGCGTGAGCAGCGAGCTGACCAGAGAGAACACGGTTGCAACAAGGAACACACGCAGGTTGGGCCAGCGCTCGGAGACCTTGCGAAACACCCAATCGAGCGCGCCGCTCTTGATGATCAGCCAGGTCACAAGGGCTGAGACAATCAATCCCGTCAGGATCAGCCAGTGATTGCCGGTGGTGTAATCGCGCGCAAGCGCCAGTTCAGCGGCGCTGAGCGTGTCTAGATGCGCCTTGGTTGCAGCTTGTGGATCGAACGCCATGAGGTCTCCTGTTGGTGTATTGCGGCCCTATATCACTCAAGGCCAAGCACATCGTTCATCGTATAGCGACCCGGTGCGCGACCGATGAGCCACGCCGCACCACGAACGGCGCCTCGTGCAAAGATCATCCGGTCTTCGGCCGAGTGCGATAGGATCAGGCGCTCCTGCTCTCCGGCCAGGATCACGCTGTGTTCGCCGGAGACAGTCCCGCCGCGCAAAGAGGCAAAGCCGATCGCCCCTTGGCTGCGTGCACCGGTATCGCCATCGCGCCCGGCTTCCCGGTTGGAAGCCAGGTCTATCCCACGCCCTTGCGCCGCCGCTTCGCCCAGGAGCTTGGCCGTGCCGGAGGGCGCATCGACCTTGCCGCGATGATGCATCTCGACCACTTCAATATCCCAGTCCGGCCCCAGCTTGGACGCCGCCTCGCGAACCAAAGCGGCCAGCAGCGTCACGCCGAGCGAGGTGTTCCCGGTCTGTAGCACGGGCACGGATCGGGCAGCCTCCTCGATCGCGGCGAAGTGCTCGTCCTCCAGCCCGGTTGTGCCGATCAGGATCGGGATGCCCGCTGAGACTGCGGCGCCCAGATTAGCAGCCAGCGCGGAAGGAGCGGAAAAGTCGACCGCCACTTCGCATTGGCTGATCACAGGCGCTGGGTCTCCGCCAAGATCCACACCGACGCAAAATTCGTGGCCCGCCTCCTCGATCGCCGCGGCCAGCGCCTGCCCCATGCGGCCTTTATGTCCCAGAACAGCAAACTTGGTCATGGCGCCTCTTCTCCCGCTTGATGCTGACACCGCTCTAAAAGTAAGTTGCCCTCCACCACAAGCGGGAGGCGAATTTGAGCGCAAAACCAGAGAGTATCGTCATCCTGACTGGCGCCGGGATTAGCGCGGAAAGCGGGATCGACACGTTTCGGGACGCTGGTGGGTTGTGGGAGAAGCACAGCGTCTACGATATCGCAACGCCAGAAGGGTTTGCGCGCAACCCGGACATGGTGCTGCGCTTTTACGATGAGCGGCGCGCGGCCCTTGCGAAAGTAGAGCCGAACCCCGCCCATATGGCGCTTGCCCGGTTGGAGGCCGAGTTTGGCGGTGAGCTTTTGCTGGTGACCCAGAATGTTGACGATCTGCACGAACGCGGCGGCTCCACAAACGCGCTGCACATGCATGGCGAATTGAAGAGCGCCCTGTGCACATCGTGCGGCACGCGCTCGCCTTGGGAGGGGACAATGCGCGACGCGCCGCCCTGTCCGGTCTGCCAGGCGCCCACTCTAAGGCCTGATGTCGTCTGGTTCGGTGAGATGCCCTATCAGATGGGCCGTATCGAAGAGGCGCTGGCGCGCTGCGACCTGTTTGTCAGCATCGGGACCAGCGGCGCGGTTTACCCTGCGGCGGGCTTTGTCAGCCAGGCCAAGGCGTACGGTGCGCGCACGCTCGAACTCAATCTGGAGCCGAGCGAGGGCACAGCTATTTTCCACGAGGCGCGCCATGGCCCGGCTGGCCAATTGGTGCCGGAATGGGTGGATGAGGTGCTGGGCAGCTAACGCTGCTTAGCGCATAGCCTTGAGCTCATCGCTCGTGACATAGCCATCCTTGTTGGCGTCCACGCGGCCAAAGGCGGTATCGTACATGCCGTAGCTTTTCACCGTGGCGGCGCGGCCCAGCTTATCTTCGGCGTTGAGGTCGATGAACTTGCGAAACTCGGTCTTGCTGAGCTTGCCATCTTCATTGGCGTCTGCCTGCTGGAAATTCTCAGCAGCGGCCTTTTGAGCGTCGTCTTGTGCAGAGGCACCCGTGGCGATGACGGCGAAAGCGAGGGCGGGGATCAGGGTCAGCTTGTTCATGATGGCTCCGTAGTCGAGGTGAGAGGGGCAATTAAGACTTTCAGTGTTGCGTTACGATGAAGGGCTACCCCAACGCCGCTGTATCCAAAGTGAACTGCAACAATTCGAGACAATTCGATGCGTACAAAGGCCCTTCTTTAGGCTCTCACCCGCATCCCTTGCAGGCCGGGTCCTTGGCGATGGTAAGCGAGCGCATGCCGGGCTCGAGGCCATCAAGGACGAAGAGCCGGCCCCACAAAGGGTCATCGCCAAGGCTTGCCGCGCCGCTTAGGAGAGCGCGCACCGCCTGCATCGCGGCAAAGCTTCCGGTCCAGCCCGCCATGGCGCCCAGCATTCCGTCTTCAGCGCAAGTGTCGCAGTCTTCGGCGTCGAACGCATCGCCAACAAAGCAGCGATAGCATGGCTCTCCTGCCAGGTGCCCGGCGAAGGCGCCCACCTGTCCCTGAAAGCGCCCCACGGCGGCCGAAAGCAGCGGCACGCGTTCTGCCACGCACGCATCCGATACGGCCAGCCGCGTGGCGAAATTGTCGGTCCCGTCAAAGACAAGGTCACAGCCCGCGATGAGGTCGCCAGCGTTTTGGGTGGTGATGCGCGCGTCTGAAATGTCCACGCTCAGCGTGTCGTCGAAATTGGCGAGCCAGCGCCGCGCTGAGGTCGCCTTGCCGTGGCCGACATCGCGGGCGGTAAAGATCGTCTGGCGCTGTAGGTTCGAGGTTTCGACCGCATCATCGTCCACCAAAGTGAACTTGCCGATGCCACTGGCGGCCAGATATTGCAGCGCGGGAGAGCCAATCCCGCCGAGCCCGATAACCGCCACACGCTTGGTGGCCAGCGCGACCTGGCCGGCGCCGCCGATTTCGGGGATCACGATATGGCGTTGAAACCGCTCAAGCCGAGCGGAGCTCAAGCCAGCGCTTGGGGATGGTTCTGGGGATGACCCTATGAACAACCTGTCGACCATGACGCTTCTGTTGGCAGGCTGTGAGCGGCTTGTGAACAGCCTGTGGGTACCTTGCGGACAAGGCTGTGGAGCCGATCGGGGATAAGCCGTCGGATAACCGGGTGGAAAATGCCGTGATGCCCAGTGGGTTGCCTGTGGGCCCCTTGCTCACACCCTGCTTGGCAGGAGGGGCCCACAAGCGAACCGATCAGCTCTCCAACTGGCGCAGCAGGCTGCGCACATCGCCATCCATGTCCGCGTCGCGCTCACGAAGGTCTTCGATCAGGCGCACAGCGTGGATCACGGTCGAGTGGTCGCGGCCGCCAAACTTGCGTCCGATCTCCGGGTAGGAGCGCGGGGTCAGCACCTTGGATAGATACATCGCCACTTGACGCGGGCGCACGACGGCGCGGGCGCGGCGCTTGGACGACATCTCGGAGCGGTCGATCCGGTAGAACTGGCAAACGGTGCGCTGGATCTCATCGATCGTGATCCGGCGGCGATTGGCCGACAGGATATCGGTCAGCTGCTCCTCAGCGAGTTGCAGCGACACTTCTTGTCCCGTGAGCTGCGCGTAGGCGATGAGCTTGTTGAGGCCCCCGACAAGCTCGCGCACATTGCGGGTGATGGTGCGCGCCAGGAACTCGATCACGTCTTCCGGCACGCACAGCGGTGCAAAGCGTGACAGCTTGCTTTCCAGGATCGACTTGCGCAGCTCAATGTCAGCGGCCTGAATGTCGGCCACGAGGCCCATCGACAGGCGGGAGAGAAGGCGCGGTTCAACCCCGTCGAGCGCTTGCGGCGCGCGGTCAGCGGCAAAGACCAGACGCTTGCCTTCCGCCAGCAGCGCATCGATCGTGTAGAGCAGCTCTTCCTGCGCGGACGCCTTACCGATGATGAATTGGATGTCATCGACCAGCAGCAGATCGAAGCTTCGCAGGCGCGCCTTGAACTCAATCATCTGATTGGCCTTCAACGCCTGCACGAACTCGACCATGAAACGCTCAGCCGAGCAGTAGAAAATCCGTGCGCGCGGGTGGGCCTGCAAAAAGCCGTGGCCGATTGCGTGCAGGAGGTGCGTTTTGCCCTGCCCGGTGCCAGCCTTGAGGTAGAGCGGCGAGAATTGCGGCTGCTCAGTTGCGGCCATGCGCTGCGCTGCGTTGCAAGCCAGCACATTTGCCTCGCCGGTCACGAACGCAGCAAAAGTGAGCGAGGGGTCAAGACCAACGCTGGAGGTAAAGCCCGCATCACCAATCGTGCCTGCGGCCACGGCAATCGCGCTCGCGCCATCATTGGCGGGACGACGACCGTCGTCGATCCGCAGGTCCGGCAACTGGCGACGGCCGGGATGCACCTGGATGTTGATCTGGCGCACTTCGGGACGCGCAATCGTCCAAGCGAGTTGAAGGCGATCTTCGAATCGGTCCTTGACCCAATTGGCCGAGAATTCGGTCGGTAGGAACAGGTTGAGTGTGCCGGTTTCCTTATCGAGTTCGCCAACCTGGATCGGCTTGATCCATTGGCTGTGGAGCTGATGTCCCAGATCCTTGCGCAGACCTGTGCTGATATCGGCCCAATCGGCGGCGAGATTCACGGCTTCGGCATCTTCCATCAAGTCTTCGTCAGCGTTGCGACGCGTGGTCCGCGCCTTGTCCATTTTATGCACCATTACTTCCCCAATACTTCGCCGCATTCGGAATCCGTCTTCCGAACCGGTATGCCAACAATGCGACAGGCAGATCTTCCCCTCTCTCGAAAGTAGACGTTTTCGAGAGGACCCTATCGTCCTAGAAATATGACCCCGGACTGTCCCGCTCCGGGTGAGGCATTAATAAACGCCTGATCGGCCTTTGACGCAACGGGGAAATTTTCATTTTTCTGAAATATATTCGTTGACACCCCGAAGACCGCAGCGCTTCGTTCAAGTGTCTAATTTACTTGGATTTCATCATTTTTGGGCCTGCGAATCGTGAGAATTCCTAGGCTTAGCGGCTGTCACAAAGGTCATATTTGTCGCAAAACAATAGGGCCGCGCCTCTGAGGAGCGGCCCTTTGATTTCAACCTCGGGGAGTCTTCTTAGTCAGGCCCGACGAATCGCCGGACCTGCGAGGTCGTTTTCTCTTACAGCGCCGCGACTCGCTTCGTCAGGCGCGAGAGTTTGCGCGCGACCGTGTTCTTGTGCAGAACGCCGCGAGCGACCCCGCGAGCCATTTCCGGCTGTGCGGCCTTGAGCGCGGTGGCGGCGGCGTCTTTGTCGCCCGCTTCGCAAGCGGTTTCGACTTTCTTGATGAAGCCGCGAATGCGGCTCTTGCGCGTGGTGTTCACTTCGGCGCGGCGATTGTTGCGACGGATGCGCTTACGGGCTTGCGGCGTGTTGGCCATAGTGTTTCGTGTCTCGCGTTTCGTTGGGGCCGCGACGCGCGGCCGGAATGTCTCTGGGTTGTCGAAAGAGGACGCCCGGAGCTGTTCCCCATGCGTCGGAAAGGCGCGCACATAGGCTTGGATGGCCCGAAGGTCAAGAAATCCCTCACTTCTGGCACACCGGGCAATACCAGGTGCTGCGCCCACCTTGCGCGATACGGCGGATCGTTCCACCATCGCCGCGATGACAAGGCTCACCGGTTCGCCCATAGACATCAAAGCGGGTTGCGAAATATCCCAGTTCCCCGTCGGGCCTCGCGTAATCGCGCAAGGATGAGCCGCCGTCGCGGATTGAGGTTTCGAGCACGTCGCGAATGGCCGGCACCAGTCGGGCAAGCTGCGGTTTGGTGACTGCGCCGCCCTTCTTCATCGGATGAATCCCCGCGCGCCACAAAGCCTCGCATACATAGATGTTGCCAAGCCCGGCTACGATTCGCTGATCAAGCAGGCACAGCTTGATCGACTGCGTCTTGCATTTGAGTGCGGCCTTGAGGTGCTCTGGTGTCAGCCCCGGGCCCAGCGGTTCAGGGCCCATGGCGGCAAATTGCGGCCACGCATCCAAAGCGTCGGTGGCCACCATGTCGACCGAGCCGAACCGGCGCGGGTCGCACAGGGCAAAGCGGTTGTGCGCGGTCTTGATCAGCATGTGATCATGCGTGTCGTCTTCTTCCGGATCGATCCGCCAGCGCCCGCTCATGCCCAAGTGGAAGATGACGCTTTGCGCGCGGTCGAGATGGATCAGACCGTATTTGGCGCGGCGCGAGAGGCCGGTGACGGTGGCGCCGGTCATCACCTGGACGAGGTCTTGCGGAAACGGGCGGCGCAGATCGGTGCGGTTTAGCACAACGCGTTCGATCCGCGCTCCATCGAGATAACGCGCCAGCCCGCGCACAGTGGTTTCAACTTCAGGAAGCTCTGGCATTTGCTCCCCACTAACACCCTTTCCGCATCGGACAATTCCTACTAGTGCCAAATCCATGAGCGAAAGCACAAACGACACCGTGTCCTTCGGCTACCAACAGGTCGCGCCCGAGGAAAAGACCCGCCGCGTGGGGCAAGTCTTCACCAGCGTCGCCAAGAAATACGACATCATGAACGATGCGATGTCGCTAGGCATGCATCGCGGCTGGAAGGATCGCTTCGTCAAACGCGTCAAGCCGCAGCCGGGCGAGGCGATCCTCGATATGGCGGGCGGCACGGGCGACATCGCCTTTCGCATGGCGGATCGCGGCGCGGATGTGACCGTGGCCGATATCAATCAGGACATGCTCGATGTTGGCGCTGAGCGCGCGCTGGAACGGCGCGAGACCGAGGAGGCCGGCAGCCTCGTCTTCACCCACCAGAACGCGGAAGAGGTCGACTTCGCCTCGAACACGTTCGATGCCTACACGATCGTCTTCGGCATTCGGAACGTCACCTTCAAGGACAAGGCTCTGGCCGAAGCGCACCGCGTTCTGCGGCCCGGCGGGCGCTTTTACTGCATGGAGTTTTCAACCAGCGAGTGGGCGGGTTTCAAGCAGGTCTATGATGTCTATTCCGACGCGCTGTTGCCGCGCATGGGGCAGATGATTGCGGGCGATGCGGACAGTTATCGCTATCTGGTGGAATCGATCCGCAAGTTTCCCAAGATGGATGAGTTCAAAGCGATGATCCGCGCCGCTGGCTTTGTGAACACGAAGTATGAAACGATCCTGGGCGGTGCGGTCGCGATCCATTCGGGCTGGAAGATCTAGAAACGCGCGCAGCGGACCTCGCACACGCATAGAAACGCCATGACCTCTCCCGTCATTCATCTTTCTCGCCTCGCGCGCTGGGGCATCACGCTGGCCCGGCGGCGCGCGCTCGTTGGTATTGAGGACGACGTCAACGCGCCCCCTCCGGTGCGGCGTTTGGCTAAGGTGGCGCGTCTTGCGACGTTCACCGGCAAGAAGGGCAAGCCCGACTACGCGGGCGCTTTCCGCGCCATTGGTCCGGCGGCGATCAAACTGGGGCAATCGCTGGCCACGCGGCCTGATCTTGTTGGCGAAGAGGCGGCGCACAACCTCCTCAGCCTGCAGGACTCGCTGCCGCCCGTGGCGTTTGACAACATCAAGGCGTCGATTGAGCAGAGCTTTGCCCAGCCGATCGAGGACCTGTTTGCCGAAATCGATCCCGAGCCAGTAGGCGCGGCCAGCATCGCTCAGGTGCACAAGGGTGTCACCAAGGATGGCCGCTGCGTCGCGATCAAAGTGCTGCGTCCGGGCATTCGGGAAAAATTCGCGCGCGACATCCAGACCTATGAATGGGCCGCCGCGCATGTCGAGGCGATGGGTGGCGAAGCCGCGCGCCTTCGCCCACGCCTCACGATCGCCAACTTCAAGCGTTGGACCAATTCCGAGCTCGACCTGCGGCGCGAGGCGGCCTCCGCTTCGGAATTGGCGGAGGAGATGTCGGGCATCGGCGGTTATCGTATCCCCGAGATCGACTGGGACCGCACCAATGGCCGGGTGATGACGATTGAGTGGATCGACGGGGTCAAGATCAGCCGTAAGGATGAACTCATCGCGCGCGGGCACGATCTGGGCCGGCTGGCGGATAAGCTCGTCATCAGCTTTCTGACGCAAGCGATCAGCGCGGGCTTCTTCCACGCGGACATGCACCAGGGCAATCTGTTCGTTGAAGATGACGGCACCATTGTCGCGATCGATTTTGGCATCATGGGACGGATTGACCGGCGCGCGCGGCAATGGCTCGCGGAAATCCTCTATGGCCTGACGACCGGCAATTATCAGCGCGTCGCCGAAATCCACTTCGAGGCGCAATATGTGCCGAGCTACCATTCGGTGGGCGAGTTCGCGACGGCGCTGCGCGCGGTGGGTGAGCCGATGCGCGGCAAACCGGTGAAGGAACTCTCGGTTGGTCAGATGCTCGACGGGTTGTTCGCCATCACCCGCGATTTTGACATGCAGACCCAGCCGCACCTTCTGCTTTTGCAAAAGACGATGGTGATGGTCGAAGGGATCGCGACCCAGCTCAACGAAGACATCAATATGTGGGACACGGCCGCACCCTATGTGCGCAGCTGGATCCGCGATGAACTGGGGCCAGAGGCGGCGGTGGCGGACCGGATCAAGGAAGACACCGAAACGCTCTTCCGCCTGCCCGGGCTGATCCGCCGCGTCGAGGACATGTTCCCGCCCAAGGGCGGCGCGCCCGACCCGGCGCCTTTGCCCGAGATCAAGCTGATGACGGACCGCGCCGAAGGCTCAGGCGGCGGCTGGTTCGGTTATCTCGTGGCGGGCCTGGCTGGCGCCGGCGCGATGTGGGCGGCAGCGGCCATGGGTCTGCTGGGTTAAGCGCCAGGTTTCTGGGCGGCTCGCCCCCAGGCGTATCAGGCCCTCTCGGGCAGCACGCGCGAGCCGATGATGGCGCAGGTGCCCAGAACCAGTTCCACCACCATGGGCGGCACAAAGCCTTCAAACGATCCATATTGCGCCAGGCTGATAAGGCGGCACACCAACACCACCAGCATCAGCGCTGCGCCAATGATCAGCGGATCGCGGCGCTTGGCCAGCGCGCCCCAAATGTAGCAGACCGCGCTCACAAGGAAGAACGACGTCAAGTCGCCGCGCACGGAGGTCAGGCCGTGCGCGCCCTTTACGGTCAGTCCAAAGTCCGCGCCTGCCGAAACCGGATCAATGAAGAACCCGGCTGCAATCCCAAGCAGCAGCAATCCACCCAGCACCAGAACGGCGCGCAAAGCGATAATCATACCCCGTTTCTCCCTGTGTTGCGCGGCGACCTGCCGCGAGAGGCGGGAAATGGCAAGTTTTAAGATGTTGCGTCATGTTGCGCTTGCGCAGGCCATAAGCGTAAATTTAACCATCCTATCGCACAGAGTTCCGCGTAGAACCGGGCATGGCCGTAAGCCATGTGCAAACCGGTTGGCCTTGGGGCGCAGTGCCGCTAGACAATTTATGGTGAACACGAAAGCTGTATCGCCAGCCCCGGGGCGCTTGTCCTGATCGGTTGGTTTCATGGAGTGAATTGACAAGCATGCCGCGCCTGACGCCCCGCAGTGATTGGCTCCGTTTCGGAGGGCTCGCCCTGTGAGCACCGCTCCGCTTGAAGTGGTCGGGCCCAAGATTCTCCTCGTCGTGGGCGGGGGGATTGCGGCCTATAAGTCGTGCGAGCTCGTCCGGCTGATCCGCAAGGGCGGGGGCGATGTCACCTGCGTGGTCACCAAAGGCGGGCAACAGTTTGTAACTCCTATGTCGCTTGCCGCGCTCAGCGAAAACCAAGTCTACACGACGCTGTGGGACCTCAAGAACGAAGCGGAGATGGGCCACATCCAGTTGAGCCGTGAGGCGGATCTCATCGTGGTGTGCCCGGCAACCGCGGATCTGATGGCCAAGATGGCCGCCGGCATCGCCGATGATCTGGCCACCACGCTCATCCTTGCAACCGATAAGCCGGTGATGGCGATACCGGCGATGAACGTGCGCATGTGGGAGCACGAATCAACACAGCGCAATGTCGAGGCGCTCAAAGCTGCGGGCGTCGAAGTGCTGCACCCGGACGAAGGCCCGATGGCTTGCGGTGAATTCGGCTATGGTCGCTTGCCCGAGCCCGACGCGATCTGGCGCGCGATTGCGGGCCACTTCGGCATTCCAGTGCCTGAGGAAACGCCCGCTCCGGTTGCGGCGAACGATTCGGTCGAAGCGCTTGAGCCCGATGATGAGGGCGCGGGCAATATGGGAGCCTTGGGCGGCCTTTTGTCCAAGATCATCCCGCGCTCCACCGCCAAGCGCACACACGAGGATATCGAGGCGGAGTATCAGGACCTCGAAATGCCGGAGGACTTCGATCCGGACGATCCTCTGCCCGAATTGCCGGGCGATGAAATTCCCGAGTTTGACCCAGACGGCGCGGGGCCCTTGCTCGCCAAGAAAGGCGGAGCCGCCGCTGCGCCGCCGGTCGATCCCGACGCGATCAATCACGAGGTGAACGATCGCCAGTCGCCGCCTGAGGCCTTGGACGAAGGGGACGAAGAGCACGAACAGGAGCCGGTCGAGGCCGAGGCCGACACCGCTCCCGAAGAACCCGCCGACGAGCCGGAAACCGAAGAGGAGCCGCAAGCCAAGGCGCCCCCACCACCTGCGGCCAAAGGCAAAAAGGGCCAGGCGCCCAAGGTCGAGGCGATCCAGGCGGAAGCCAAGGACGCGCTCGCCGGCGCGGACTTCGAGGTCGATGGGGACTATAGGCCTCTGGCGGGCAAGCACGTCGTCGTCACCGCCGGGCCAACCTGGGAAGCGATCGATCCCGTGCGCTACATCGCCAACCGTTCGAGCGGGAAGCAAGGCTTTGCCATTGCCGCCGCCGCCGCGGCCCTGGGCGCGCGGGTGTCGCTGATTGCTGGACCGGTTGCCCTCAAGACCCCCGCTGGGGTTGACCGCGTCGATGTCGAAAGCGCGGCGGAAATGAACCAGGCTGTGCGCCAAGCCCTGCCAGCGGACGCGGCTGTGATGGTGGCTGCGGTCGCGGATTGGCGCCCGCGCCAATATGTGAGCGAGAAGATCAAGAAGCGCGGCTCGGCCCCGCCGGCTTTGATGCTGACCGAGAACCCCGACATCCTCACCAACCTTGCCGGAAACGACAAACGCCCCGAGCTCGTGATCGGATTTGCCGCCGAAACCGAAGACGTAATCGACAACGCCAAGAAAAAGCGCAAGCGCAAGGCGGCGGACTGGATCATCGCCAACGATGTGTCGGGCGATGTCATGGGCGGCGATGAAAACGAGGTACACATCATCAGCACTGAAGGCGTTGAAAGCCTTGATCAGATGGCCAAGCACGAAGTGGCTATGGCGCTGGCGCAGCGGATTGCCGAAACGCTGACCGCCGAGGCGGCGGAATGAACGCGCCTGTGAAGGTCGAGGTGAAGCGCCTCGCTCACGGTTCCGATCTCCCGCTGCCCGCTTACGCCACCGTGGGATCAGCGGGCATGGATGTGGTGAGCGCAGAAGACGTGACGATTGAACCGGGCGCGCGACATGCGGTTGCCACTGGTCTTGCCGTGGCGATCCCCGAGGGTTTTGAGATTCAGGTTCGCCCGCGCTCAGGCCTGGCGTTCAAGCATGGGATCACTGTGTCCAACACGCCTGGTACGATCGACAGCGATTATCGCGGTGAGTTGAAAGTGCTGCTGATCAATCACGGTCCCGATGCGTTCCCTATCGAGCGCGGAGATCGGGTGGCGCAGCTGGTGCTCGCGCCCGTTGTGCAGGCGGCTTGGACTGAGGTGGAGGAGCTCGACGCCACGACACGCGGATCGGGCGGCTTTGGCTCAACCGGCGGGGCCGCTGGGCTCTAGCCGGCTCACGCCAACTTCACACAAGACGCCTGTATAGGACCGCCCAACAAAAAAGGGCGGCGCCGATCCCCTGGCGTCGCCCCCTTCCGTCCCATCCAAGGGTCTGTATTCGATAAGCGTTAGCTTACACCATTAGTCGTCGCGGCGCACGGTCTTTTCGTCTTCGCGGACGGTGATGCGCAAAGTCTCGCCCGAATTGCCCGGAAAATCGGTGAACAACGCGTCCACCAGATTGGGCACGATTGCCTGCAGCTTGTTCGAACGCGAGACGCTCTCCGCGCGGCCTTCGAACAGCCGCTCACCGGTCTTGGCGTTGTCGATCTTCACATCCACATCGCCGGTAAAGACGGTGTAGCTGCGCACATTCGGACCAGCGAGCCAGGGGTCATAAAAGCCGAAGGCGTAGGCGTTGCGGTAACCAAAGCCGCCAAAGCCGCCCCAGCGTCCCCAACCCGCAGCGCCAAACCCAGCGTTGGTTGTGCGTACGCGTTCACGACCGTTGTCGACCCCGTAATCAAAGCGCACGAGCAGGTCGGCCTCTTGCGGGCCGGATGCCTGAACATAGCCAATCTCGGTCAATTCCGCAGCGACATTGTTGGCGTAAAGGCCAAACTCAATCCCACCGGCAAGCTTCGGATCTTCCGCAACAACCGCGAAGGTCTGGCCCTGCGGTGCGGGCAATTCCGCAGCAAAGCGCGAAACGTCCGCTTTAAAGGGGGTGGCGCAGGCCGCCAGGCCAAGCGCGGCGGCGCTAACCAGCGCTAGCGCGGACATTCGGCGCGCCGGCGATCGGTTATCCGGTGAAGCGGAGGTCATGGTATCTGGACGGTTCATCGAGCAATTCCTTTGCGAGTACCCTTCATGTGGACCCGAGACGGGTCTGTCCAGTGACGAATTGCGCCGCCTCCGTCCGCAAATGGGCTTGCTTGTGTCGGCTCTGCCCGCATTCCTTGAGCCGTGCGCTTCTAGTCCCACCGCGCCGGACAGTCCGACTCTGGCCTTTGTGGCATGCACGTTTGGGGCTGAACGGCGATTGAACGCGAGCGAGCACCCGCTTGTCGCAACCCTCACCGCGACGCGGCGCCCAGCTTAGCCGCGCACCAAGCCCAGCGCCTTATAGGCTGCGTTGAGGGTGGGCTGGCTGCGCTCGCGCGCTTTGGAAGCGCCGCGGGCAAGCAGCGCGTCGAGCGTCTCGCGGTCATCCTTGAGCGTCCGGAAACGATCCGAAATCGGCGACAGGGTTTCGACAAGAAGCTCGCCCAGTTTCGGCTTGAACGCGCCAAAGCCTTGCCCGCCATGCTCGCTCAGCACTTGAGCCAGGCTCTGGTCATTGAGAGCTGCGAAAACGCTGACGAGGTTGAGCGCTTCGGCCCGGCCTTCGAGCCCGGCCTCTTCGCTGGGCAAGGGTTCCGGATCGGTCTTGGCCTTCTTCACCTTCTTCATGATCGTGTCCGCGTCATCGGCAAGGTTGATGCGGCTCATGTCGGACGGGTCGGACTTGCTCATCTTGGCTGAGCCATCGCGCAAGGACATGATGCGCGCGGCTTCGGGCGGGATGATGGGTTCGGGCAGAGTGAACACGGGCGCTTCGGGCGTGCAGAAGTCATTGTTGAACTTCTGCGCGATATCACGCGCCAGCTCGAGGTGCTGTTTCTGATCCTCGCCCACAGGCACGTGGGTCGCCTGGTAGAGCAGGACATCGGCGGCCTGCAGCACAGGGTAGGTAAAGAGCGCGATCGACTGGCCCTCGCGGTTCTTACCCGCCTTGTCCTTCCACTGCGTCATGCGACCCAGCCAACCCATGCGCGCGGTGCCGTTAAGCAGCCACTGCATTTCCGGGTGCGCGGGCACTTGCGCCTGGTTGAACAGGATCGCCTTGTCGGGATCGAGCCCGCACGCCACCAGAGTGGCCACCAACTCCAGCGTCGATTCGTGCAGCTCGCGCGGGTCATGCGGCAAGGAAAGCGCGTGCAGGTCGGCGATGAAGATCAGGCACTCTCCGCCAGCGGCGTGAGCGTCGTCCTGAAGCTTCACGTAATTGCGGATCGCGCCGAGATAATTGCCCAAATGGGGCTTACCTGTAGGCTGGATGCCGGAGACTACACGCATGTTTGGTCTTTCTGTTTGAGCCCTGAAACGCCGCTTAGCCTTGGCGCCGCATCAGCCGCAAGACTGTGTCTTTGGTAAGAACGCCGAGCGCTGCGGCAGCGCCGCCATAGGTGATCGCGCCTGTGGCCAGGATTGCGGCGATGCCCAGCGCCTTTTGAAGAATAGTGCCGATGAACCAGTCCTCGATTGCCCCCATCACCCCATAGAGCGCTGCGCCCATCACACAGGCGGCTAGAGCAATGCGAAGGAGACGCCCGACAACCTGGGCCGGAATGCGGAAGAACCCACGTCGCGCCAAAATCGCGCTCAAGAGCGTGATGTTGACCCAGGCCCCTATAGCGCCCGCCAGCGCAAGGCCCACCACGCCAAGGCCTAGCGCAAAGATGAAGGTGAAGTTCAGCGCAACCGTCACCACCAGCGCAATCGCAGCAGTAATCACGGGTGTGCGCGTATCCTTGCGCGCGAAGAAATTGGGCGTGAGCACTTTGACCAGCACATAAGCGGGCAGGCCGAGCACCAGCGCCTTCACCACCATGCCAGTGACGTCCGCGTCTTCGGCGGTGAATTCCTGCCCCTGCATGAAGACCTGCACAAACGCGGTCCCGGTAAAGAACAGAGCCACCGCGCAAGGCACGGTCAGCAGCATGGCAAGCTCGATCGCGTTGGATTGCAGGCGCGCCGCGGCATCGTTTTCGTCCTTGCCGATATGGCGCGAAAGCGCAGGCAGGATAGCGGTGCCCAGCGCAATGCCGATAATGCCAAGCGGCAGCTGGTTCCAGCGATCAGCATACGCCATGTAACTGATCGACCCATCGGGCAGCACGCCATAGAAGGCGAGGTCGATGAAGCGGCTGATCTGATAAACGCCCGCGCCAAAGATCGCAGGCACGATCAGAACGCCCATTTCCTTGACCCGCGCGGTCAGGCGAGGGCGCTGGAAGCTCAGGCCAAATCCAGCGCGGCGCATGAAAATCCCAAGCCAAACGAGCTGCAGAGCGCCGCTCACCGACACCGCCACGGCCAGCCAGAAGCCGACCGCCTGGCGGGTCTCTTCGCCCGGTCCCTGGATCACGCCCCAGATCAGCGCGCTCAGCAGGCAGATATTGAGCAGGATTGGCGCAGCGGCAGCGGCGGCAAAGCGCGAGAGTGAATTGAGCACCGCCGCAATCAGCGTCGCAACGCTCATGAAGATCAGATAGGGA
This sequence comes from Pseudomonadota bacterium, assembly GCA_039815865.1. Taxonomy (GTDB): domain Bacteria; phylum Pseudomonadota; class Alphaproteobacteria; order Sphingomonadales; family Sphingomonadaceae; genus Erythrobacter. The sequence goes on along the minus strand of JBCBYM010000025.1, from coordinate 3,578 downwards.
AACGCGATCCGGGCCATGGTGATCGCCAGGCCATAAGTCTCTTCGCTTGCGCGCATGTCGGCATTGGCAAACGGCCACAGCACCCATGGCAACACCAGCATCATCAGCCCGCCAAACGCGACGAGGATCGGCAGCAGCACCGCCAACACTTCGCTTGCAAACCGCTTCGCCGCGCTCTCGTCTTCGTTCATGTGGCGGTTGAACAATGGCACGAAAGCGCTCGCAAACGCACCTTCGGCAAACAGGCGGCGGAACAGGTTGGGAAACTGGAAGGCAAGCTGCCAGGCATCGGCCACGCCGCCCGCGCCTAGCACCCGCGCGAGCAGGATATCGCGCGCAAAACCAAAGACGCGGCTGACCGCTGTCAGCCCGCCGATCGTGAAGACATTCCTGAGGAGGCTCATCTTGTCCTGCGCCTCACCCGTTCAAGCTTGCAAGCGCGCCAAACCCCTAGTTCTGCGGCTTGGGGATCTCGTTGTCGCCAAGGCCCTGTTCAGCGCGGCGCTGGGCGAGCTGCTGGGCGTAGAGGCGGTTGAAGTCAATCGGGTCGACCAGCAACGGCGGAAAGCCCGCATCGCGCACCGCATCAGCGATCACTCGCCGGGCGAAGGGGAACAGGATTCGCGGGGCTTCGGCGTAGAGAAAGGCGTGGGCCTGATCTTCGGGCACGTTGCGAATGCCGACAAGGCCGCAATAGTCGAGCTCAACCATGTAAAACGGGCCTTTGTCGCTGGTCGCGGCGATGTTGATCTTGAGCGCGACCTCATGAACTTCATCACCCTTGGGATCGGCGCCGATGTTGAACTGCACGTCCACCTTGGGCTGTTCGGTCCACTGGAACACTTCCGGGGCGCTCGGGTTCTCGACGCTTAGGTCCTTCACGTATTGCGTGATGATGGCGGCGGTCGGCTGCCGGTCCGCGCCGTTGGCGCCCGCGCCAGGGCCAGGATTGTCGAGATTGGTGAGAACGTCGCCTTCGTCGGCCATGGTCTGTGTGTCTTTCGGTTGAACCTGAGAATCGGGGTTGAAAAGAGCGCAAAAGCCATGCGCTCTGATGCAAAGTGAGCCGCGCCTAGCAGGGGTCTTGCCGCCTCGCAACACGCGAGGCACGTAGGGTTATGGGGCGCTATGGACAGCGAAAGGTTCTGTTCAGTGTAAAAATGTTACGGCAAAAGCCCCTCTCACTACCGAAACAGACTGATCCTTTGTTGTCGAATTGTATTTGAAGCCTATGTTAGGCATCTTGGACCAATGGCGACGTAGGGAGCGGCGTCTCCACAACTAGGCAGACCGGGTAACACACGTGATTACAGAAATTGTCATTCTCGCCATGATCGCCGCCTTTCTGGGGCTCCGGCTTTATTCGGTGCTTGGTCGCCGGGCTGAGCACGAAGAAGAATCGGTGCCGCAGCGCTTCGAAGGCCCTGAGAATCAGTCGCCCCCCGCGACCGGTCAGGCGCAAGCCGCGACGCCAGCGGCCGCGATCCGTCCCTCTCAGCTTGACGGAGTGATGCCGGCGGTTGAGCGCGGAGTGCGTGAGATTGCGTCGGCGGACAGCCGTTTTGACCTCAGCGTGTTCATGGATGGCGCGCGCGGCGCTTATGAAATGGTGCTCGAAGCGTTCTGGTCGGGCGATCGCGACACGCTGCGTGATCTGTGCGACGATGACGTGTTCGAAGGCTTCAACGCGGCGATCGACGCGCGCGAAGAAGCGGGCGAAACGCTCGACAATTCGCTGATCCGCGTTGAGGAAACGCGCATCCATTCCGCTTCGCTTGATGGTCGTATGGCCCGCGTCGCGGTGCTGTTCGTGGCCGACATCGCGGCGGTCACGCGCGACAAGGACGGCAATGTAGTCGCCGGGTCGCTCGACGATGCGGTGGAAAGCCGCGATGTCTGGACCTTTATGCGCGACGTGCGCTCGAAGGACCCGAACTGGATCCTCGACGAAACCGACGAAGGCTGACGCGAACGCCTGGGCCGGGTCGCTTTGATCCGGCGATTGGCGTTTCGCCTTACCTTATAGGGAACCCACAAGATGCGCGCTGATCTGGCATCCTTGATACGGTTGCCAGTCGCAGCGGCGCTGGCCGCCCTGGTGAGTGGCTGCGCGGCGGCGCCTGAGGCGCGCCCGCCCATACCTTCCGCCCGCTCTTCCGCCAGCGAAGCGCCCGCCCGCCCGGTCTCTCAGAGCACCGCGCTCGCAGGGGTGACGCGGGGGCCAAGCGTGGGCACGCTTCCCATGGGCGCATCGGATGCGGGCGGTGCGCTCGCCGCCTTTGTTCAATCGTGCCCGCAATTGCTCACCCGCGAGGATGTGAGCGGGCTTAGCTTTGGCGCGGATTGGCGCCCGGCCTGCGACGCGGCGGTGACCTGGCCTGCGGGCAAAGCGCGCGATTTCTTTGCCAAATTCTTTGAAACCGCGCGCATCAGTAATGGCGAGGCCTTCGCGACCGGCTATTTCGAACCCGAGATCATCGGCGCACGCACGCGGCGTCCCGGCTTTGACGTGCCGGTTTACGCCGTGCCGGATGATCTGGTGCGCGCCTGGCCTGACAGCGTTCCCGAAGCCGAACGCACCGGCCGAGCGCCGCTGGGCCGATACGACCAGGACGGCAATCACATCCCCTATCACGACCGCGCCGCGATCGAAGACGGGGCGCTTGATGGCCGCGTTCCCGTCATTGGGTGGGCCAAGGATCCGGTTGAGTTTTTCTTCCTGCAAATCCAGGGCTCAGGGCGATTGCGCTCGCCCGAAGGCGAAGTGATCCGCATCGGCTATGCCGGCCAGAACGGACGCGGCTACACCAGCGTAGGCCGGGTCATGCGTGAGCAGGGGCTGCTGGGCGATGGGCCGGGCCAGTATCCTGGCTCGATGCAGGGGATCATGGCCTATATCCGCGAAAACCCTGAGGCTGGGCGCGATTTGATGCGCCGCAATCAGAGCTGGATTTTCTTCCGCGAACTGACAGGCGATGGTCCGATCGGCGCGCTTGGTGTGCCGGTGCGTCGCGGCGCTTCGGTGGCCGCCGACCCGCGCTTTGTGCCGCTGGGCGCGCCGGTCTGGCTCGACCTTGATCGCGATGAAGCCGACGGTCTTTGGATCGCGCAGGATACAGGCGGCGCAATCAAGGGCGCCAACCGCTTCGATACGTTCTGGGGCGCGGGCCAAGATGCGCGGGCTATTGCCGGTGGCATGTCGGGCAAGGGCGAAGCGCTTCTGCTTGTGCCTAAAGGCACCCTCGCGCGTATCGAAAGCGCTCAGCCATGAGCGCGCCGCGCGGGCTGAGCACGGAAGAACAGGCCGCCTGGGAGCGCCTTGCGCAAAGCGTGACGCCGCTTGCCGGGCGAACGCGGCCGTCGATCCCCAAGCCTGCGGTCAAAGAGCCGACTCAAGAAAGAGCTAAGCCGGTGGGTGTCGCTCGCCCCGCGCCGGTCAAACCCAAATCGCCCAAGGCCCCGCCCGTCGCTGCGCCGCCGCGTATCGCGGACACGCAGGCGGGCCTTGATGGGCATTGGGAGCGGCGTTTTAAGTCGGGTCGTATTGAGCCAGACCTCACGCTCGACCTGCACGGCCA
>JBCBYM010000259.1:0-2581 GCA_039815865.1 Pseudomonadota bacterium | reverse complement strand
CATCGCCCCACTGGGCGCCGATCACGGTGACGTTGGCCATATTTTCCTTTTCTCAATCGCTGGACAAACCGCGCGGGACTAGGCGCTCCCACGCGCAAGAGCAAGGCTGAGGCACAGCCTATGTTGGAGACACAGGTTACACAGTCCAAAACCTCAAAACCCACTGGTCCCGTGATCAGCCAACGTTCTTCAAAAAAGTCGGCACACCTCATCAGCCCGAAGCCGAATTATGGGGCCGGCGCCCGCGGGCTTTGCAAGGTGCGACCGGATCAGCGACGGCCTGCGATTGCGATTGCGATTGCGATTGCGATTGCGATTGCAGCGATAGCGCGCGCGCTGCGTGTAGGAAAGCGCTCTGCTCAACGACGCGGAGGGCGGGCAAACTCTGGCAACATTTCGCGACGATTTGAGGCTGGACCAGCCTGAAACCGTGTCTCAATGCAGGGAAGAAACAGGGATATCTTCAGGAAGAGCGTCAGGGGCGACGTGTTTCAAGAACGCCAGACCAAAGGACCCATGATGAACCGCCAACTGATCGTCCTTGCCGCCGGATTGGCCGCAGCCTTGATCACCACGCCCATCCTTGCCCAGCGCGGTGGAGGGGGTGGCCCCTCGCAGGCTTGCAAGAAAGAAATCATGAATATGTGCGGCACCAACCGCTCGCAGATTCAATCCTGCGTAAAAGCGAATTTCGAGCGGCTTTCCGACCGCTGCCAGCGCGAACTGGCAAAGCGCATGGGGATTGATCTGGACGCGGTGAAAGCGGGCGCCGCGCTGCCGCCGCGCGCGACGAACAACGCTGACCGCATCGTGATGTTCGGCAACACGGCGCGCCAGGTCATCGACGTGTTCGAACCCGAAGACGGTTCCGATGAGACGCCGCTTATCATCTTCGTGCAGGGTCAGGATTGGTATTCCGGCGATGTGAAGAGCGTGCAATCCAAGCCTTCGCATTTCACCAAAAAGGGCATGTTTTTTGCCTCGGTTGGTTATCGCCTGCGCCCGATGGCGACGGTGGAAGACCAGGCCAAGGATGTGGGCCTGGCTGTTCAGGCGCTGGTCGGACAGTCCAACGCAATCGGGTTTGATCCCAAGCGGGTTGTTCTGATGGGCGATTTTGCCGGGGCGCATCTGGCCGCGCTGGTCGCCACCGATCCACAATACGCTGGCGAGTATTTTGGCGCGATCGCGGGCGTGGTGCTGATTGATGGCATGGGGTTTGATGTCCCAGCCGGGGTGGTCATGGGTGAGCAACCCGATCGCTACAAGCTGACCGACGCCTTTGGCCTTGCTCCCAGCGGGCAGGAGGCCTTCTCGCCCGTTAATCACATCGGTGAAGGCGACGCCCCGCATTGGCTGGCCTTGTATGTCGAGGGCAGCGCGCTCGCCAAGGCGCAGGCCGAAGGGCTGGTGGGCGCGCTGGGCGAAGCGGGACGCAGCGCAAAGGCCACCGGCATCACCGACACCGACATCGATCGCATCAGCCGCCAGTTCGGCACGGAGATGGGCCAGGCCCAGACCGAAGCGGTCGATACCTTTCTGGCGGAGCTCTTCGGATCGTAAGGGAAACAAAGAGCACACGCCTGTGAGCGCGCTGGCAGCCCCCCCATTGGTGGGTGGGGAGGAGCTGTCGGCGCGCTCGCTTAAGGGGCTGCGCTGAGGGGGGCACGCTTTGTGCGATCAGCGGTTCGGCCGGGAACCCCACACACGATCAAGAGCCAACACCAGCAGCGCCATCACCAGCGCCACGCTAAAGCGCAGATCGAACAGCGCGATCCGCGCGGTTATGGGCTGGGCTATGGTGCGATCAATCGCCGAGGCCTTGAACTGAAAGCTCTGGCGAAAGCTCATTGTGCCGGTGATCGCCAGAAAGTCGCGGCGGCTGCGATAGCGCACCAGCGCCACGCTGTCCCACTCGCTTGCCCCCGACATCTCGCCCAAAGTGAAGGCCGAGGCCGCGCCGCTGCCGACCAGGACCGGATGGCTGGCGCGTGAGAACAGGCGCGGGAGCATATAGGCGTTGTAAGGCCTGAGCGCCGCATCGGCGTTGGGAGCCACCGACCCATCGACCAGCTCAACCGCGCCGTCGACCTCGTGCATCAGGTTTACCATCACAAACGATCCGCCATCGTCGCTTTCAAGAAAGCGCCGCATGCCCTCCATCCGGTCGCGATTGGCCTCCAAGAGCTCTTCGTTGCCACTGGCGCGCGCTTGCTGGATGATGCCGTCAAAGTGCCGGTCAATCTCCGCCTGGCTGAGCGGGCCGCCCCAGGGCGTGTACCAGACCCAGAACAGCGCGTAGACGATGAAACCGCCCGCCCATACCCCGCGTCGTCGTGTCAGCATGCGGTCACTCCTTGCCCAGTCTTGCCCAGTCTTGCCCAGTCTCGCCTCCATGGCTTTGACCGCGCGTAAGGGGCAAATCATGCCGCAATGTGGACGAGTGATGGCTGCGTGTACGCAAGTGGGAGCGCGGGCGCCTGTCCGGCCCGTTCCGGCCCCGAACCGCCCGCAAGGCTGCGGCCACGCCCCCTCAGACCGCCCGCACCTCGTCGCCCTCCAGCGTGTGGGTGCAGCCGAG
>JBCBYM010000258.1:0-2600 GCA_039815865.1 Pseudomonadota bacterium | reverse complement strand
CGTTGCCCTTCTGGCTGGTGGCGTTCCAGGCTGAGCCGATGCGGATGACACGCCCGTTGGGGGTTGTGGCCGTGACCTCGTAGTCCGGGTGCGTGTCCTTTTCCTTGTGGGGGTTTGTGGTGAGCGTGATGCTGACATCGAAGGTCAGGGATGCGATCCAGCCTGTGATGGCGTTGTCGTCTGTGCGGGTGAGTTCGCCGTTGATGCTCATGTCGTTGCTCCTATTGCTGATCGACGCGGATCAAACTGGGCGGCGAGGAGCGCGGATCACCGCAGCGCAGCGGAGGGGAACCCCCTTGTGGGGTTGATCCGAAAAGCGACGGCCGCTCAAGGTGATCAAGGAGATGAGGCAACAGGAGGGGGTATGAATGGATTGTGAGCGACCAAACGCCCCAGATTTTGTAGGAGATTTGGGGAGGCGGATAGGTCTCAGGCTGGATGTCGACTTAGGGCATTGCGACCCTGTACAGGAGCTTAGCCTTAGCCTGTTTCCGAACAGCCCCCATAAGGCCCGGGCGCAACCGGTGACCTTGAATAGGAGCTTGGTTTGGCCGTTCACGCCCCTTTCGGGGCTCCGCCTCCGTATTGCGGGAGCATAAGCATGGCCTTTGTCGGTGTCGATCTACATTCCAATTCCTTCACGATCTGTCGGCTGGGTGCCGATGGCGGGGAGGATTTCGAAACCTACAACCTCTCGGAGGTTGACCTGAAGCGCTTTTGCGCCCGCCTGGAGGCGGGCGACGAACTCGCCGTGGAGGCGACAGGCAATAGCGCTTGGTTCTGTGAGGAAGTCCGGCCCCACGCCAGCCGCATTGTTGTCGTGAACCCGCGTCGCTTCCAGGTGATCCGAAAGTCGGTGAGTAAAACTGACCGTAACGACGCCCGCGCTTTGGCGTTCTTCTTGTCAAAGGACATGCTGCCGGAAACCCGTTTGAAGTCGGTTGCCGAATCCGAACTCACTTCGCTCGCGCACACGCGCGATGTGCTGGTGAAACAACGCACGATGCTTCTCAATAAGGTGCATGCGCTGTTTAGCCGTTACGGTATGAAGCTGAAGAAAGAAGGGCTGGCCAGCCGCAAGCGGCTCACGGATCTCGACGTCAGCCGCTTCACGCCCTTAGAGCAGGCGGAACTCGAAGCGCTTCGCGTTCAGGCCCTTAGTCTTTCTGACGGGATCGCTCGGCTGGACAAAACGATGGAGGCCGCCGCAAGCAAGCTCGACGGTTTCGAAGGGGTGTCCAGCATCAAGGGCGTTGGCACCCGATCCGCGGCCATCCTGCTCGCCGGCATTGGCGACATCGAGGATTTCGAAAGCGCCAACAAATTGGCCGCCTACATCGGCATTGTACCGCGCGTGAGCCAATCCAATGAAACCGACAAACGGGGCCGGATCACAAAGCGCGGTGACAAGTTGATCCGAACGACGCTGGTCCAATGCACGCTGATCGCCAAGCGCTACTCCAGCTATCTCAACACGTTCTATCAGCGCATCAAGCACCGCCGTGGCGCAGGCAAAGCCATTATCGCCACCGCACGCAAGCTGCTGGCCATCATCTACGACACTCTCAAAAACGGCTGGGTTTTCGAAGATTTCACACAGTTCAAAATCAAAGAAAATCAACATCATACTGGACAACCATCATAGGAGCAAGACATGAGCATGGCAGGCTCGCGACGGGCAGATAGACGCTGAGGCGGGCTGGATGACGCCCAGGCAGAGGGCTGGGACCGTCAAGCTCACCACCAGCCGCCACAAGGAAAAGGACGGGTGTGACATCGGAGAGTGCGCCAACTGCCAATAGGGTGCGTCATCCGCATCGGCTCGGCCTGGAACGTAGCCAGTCAGAAGTTCGACGCCCCGCGCAAGGGCAGCGCATGATCCAGGATCGGTCACTCAAATCCTACAGCCGAACGAGCTTGACGCGGACAAACCCGACTTTGGGCTTTCGCGTTTTGCTGACGCAGCATTCCTCTCGCGCTTGCGGCACGTCTTTTGTTGCAGCGCGGCGCATGTCGTCATTGCAGTCGTTCGCGAGGGTCGATTTCACCCGAACCCAGACCGTACCTTCGCCGCAGCTCCATCGGACAACTCAGACTCGGGACGGAGTTGCCGTTCGCTGTTCAAAGTTCAAGGTCCGCTTCACCGATGTACTATTAGAGCATACCCTATGGAACGTGCCGGCCGCTGTCCCTCAGAACGCCAGCCCGGGCCAATGGCGCTCGAGCGCATCCGTTGCCAGGCTCGGGGGCAAACGGTGCGCACCGTCGGCCGCGACCGCCATCTCGACTCGCCGCCCAGCCTCGCGCAATGCGCTGGCCATGTGCTCCACGTCGTCCGGACGGCTCTGCGGGTCCGAACGGCCTTGCACCAGCAACACGTCGCAGGCGCCCCGGCCGGCATGGCGCGTGCCCGACCTTGCTTGCAAGGCGTCGTGCCCGAGACCAGATTCGCGGTCCTGGTTGGCCAAGATGGCTTGCGCCAACGCGGCATCGCCGCCCGGCGCGCCCTCGCGGACCCAGGCGACCCAGCCTTCCATATCGTAGGTACCCGATTGGAGGATTAGCACGCCCGGCTCGATCGCGCCATCGACGAAGGCACA
>JBCBYM010000257.1:0-2617 GCA_039815865.1 Pseudomonadota bacterium | reverse complement strand
AGGACGCGCGTTTACCCTTGTTGCTGACGAAGACGCCGAAGCGATCACCAATGTCGAAAAGCTGACCGGCTCTGCGATCAAGGTTTTTGGCAAGGACGATGTCCGCGTGGAGTTGGCTGAAGCGGGCGCCCGGTCCGAGCAAGCCGATGAGGCGCGCGAGCCCGCGCCAAAAAAGCCGAAACGTGAGCAACGCGCAGACGCCAAAGAAACCTCTGAAAAACCGCGGCGATCCAAGGCACGCGGTCGCCGGGATGAGGACGACGAACCCATTCCCGTGGGCGAGTGGAACGGTCCTAAGCCCGGATTTCTTGACGTCGGCTTCGGCTAAGATCGGCGATCCTATTCGCTGATGAGGTGCACTCTTTCTCCAGGCTAGGTGCCGCGCCTCGCCGTTTTAGCCGCTGCGCAGTTATCGCAGATGCTTAACGGCAGAGTGATACCCCTTAAAGTTCTGTTTAGACTTGCCTGTCATCGCGGGTGCCGCAGCTGGGCAGCTGGGAAGGGCAATCGTGAGCGACAACAGACGCTTGGTTAACGGTGAAGATCGCCGAAAGGGGGATCGCCGCAAGGCGCAGCAACCCTTTGACGGGCCCGATCGCCGCAAGGGCGAACGCCGGTCTGGCCTCGATCGGCGTGGCTCCTATCGCGAAACCGATGCGCGTTTGTACGTCGATGACGGCGCGGCCGACACCGCAGCGCACTGCATAAATCCCAGTTCCTACGCGGAGCGTCGCCGGGCACCCCGACGCCCGGTGCGAACGACGATCGACATTTGCGATGCCAGAGGCCTTCGGATCGAAGGGGAGGTTACCGATCTGTCGCTGACCGGGTGCAAGGTTGCTCTGAACATGGGGCTCGGACTGAAGGAAGGGAAGACCTACTCTTTCAAGCTGGCGGGCCTCGTTTTTGATGTCGGCAATGTTGTGTGGAGCGCTCCTGGCACGGCCGGATTGGAGTTTCAGCAACCAATCTATTCGCCCGTGCTTGAGGATATTGTGAGGCGGTTTCCCCCCGCGCTGTCCGCCACATCAAGCGGTTGGCTCGAAAATCTGCCGCCGTTCCCGCTGCTCGATTGAAGTGAAGGGCCTTGCCCCGCCCAAATCAGCCAACGACGGTGACGAAGCTGTCGATCACGCGCTTGGTTCCAAAATCCTCAAATTCGATCTCGAGCTTGTTGCCTTCCTGATCGATCACGCAGCCCACGCCGAACTTTGCATGGCTTACCATCGCTCCTATGCGAATGTCGGATCGCGGAGCGGCGGCGAAACTCGCCGCTGAGCGGCCCGCTTCAGCCACGCGAGCCGGCTTGGTCTCATAGCCGCTTGTCATAGCGCGTTGCCATCCGGGACCGCGTGTCTGCGCCCGGCCCGGATTGTCTCGAGCGACATGGGCAAACGGGTCCTCGTTCTCCGACCAATTGGCCCGCCACAGCGACGCGCCGCCGGTCATTGTCGTTTCCTGGTCTACATGCTCGTCGGGCAGATCTTCAATGAAGCGCGAAGGTATCGAACTGGTCCACTGGCCGTAGATCCGACGGTTGGCTGCGTGCAGGATCGTGCATTGACGGCGCGCTCGGGTGATTGCGACATAAGCGAGGCGGCGCTCTTCCTCGAGGCTCGCTAGCCCACCTTCATCGATTGCGCGCTGGGAAGGGAAAACTCCTTCTTCCCACCCCACGCAAAAGACATTGTCGAACTCAAGCCCCTTGGCTGCGTGCATCGTCATGATCGTGACCGTTTCCTCTGCGTCGCCGCGATCGTTGTCCATGACGAGGCTGACATGCTCAAGGAAATCACCAAGCGTCTCATACTCCTCCATCGCGCGCGTGAGCTCGGAGAGGTTTTCCGCGCGGCCCGCGCTTTCGGCGGAGCGATCCTTGGCCAGCATGTCGTTATAGCCGCACTCATCCAGCACGAGCCGCAAGAGGTCAGCGGGGCTCATCGCTTCTGCCGCTTCGCGCCAGCTTAAGAACTGCCGTAAGAGCGCACCGATCGTGTTTGCCGCGCGCTTGGGAAGCTCGTCCGTGTCCGAAAGCTCCAAAGAGGCCGCCGCGAGCGGCATTCCCGTGCGCCTTGCGTGTTGGTGCATCTTCTCCAGCGTCTTTGAGCCTAGGCCGCGCTTGGGCTGGTTGTAGATGCGCTCAAACGCCAGATCATCTTGCGGCTGCGCGATCACGCGCAGATAGGCGAGGGCGTCGCGGATCTCGGCGCGCTCATAAAAGCGAAAGCCGCCAATGATCCGATAATTGACACCGATCTGGATAAAACGGTCTTCAAACTCACGGGTCTGGTATTGCGCGCGCACGAGTATGGCGACTTGATCGAGCGGTGCGCCTTGCCCTTCGAGCCGCTCAATCTCCTCGCCCACACGGCGCGCTTCTTCGGGCGCGTCCCACACGCCGACCACCTTGACCTTGTCGCCGCCGTTCGCCTCGGTCCACAAAGTCTTTTCATGCCGCTGAGAATTGGCGCTGATGAGGCCAGAGGCCGCGCCAAGGATATGCGGGGTGGACCGGTAATTCTGCTCAAGTCGGACGACATGCGCACCGGGAAAATCCTTCTCAAAGCGCAGGATGTTGGCCACTTCCGCGCCCCGCCAGGAATAGATCGACTGGTCA
>JBCBYM010000256.1:0-2633 GCA_039815865.1 Pseudomonadota bacterium | reverse complement strand
CAGCAAAATAACGAGCGATTTATCCGCTCAGATCGCCAAGGAAATCCGCGATGCGATCGTCGACGGGCGCATGATCGTGGATGAGCGGTTGCCCTCTGAATCGGAGCTTGCAAGCGAGTTCAACGTGTCCCGCCCGACGGTGCGCGAGGCGCTCAAACGGCTGGCGGCGCAATCCCTGATCCGCACCCAGCGCGGGGCCTTCGGCGGCGCGTTTGTCAAACGCCTGTCCTATGAAGAAGCCTACGGGCAGCACATCACCACATCGACCTTGCTTTTGTCGATGAATGCCGTGCGGTTCGAAACGGCATGTGAGGCCCGCTACACCCTGGAGCGCGCCTGCGCGCCGATGGCTGCTGCGCGCCGCTCGCCCGATCATCTGGCAACCATGCGCGCTGAAATCCACCGGCAAACCCAGCCCGGTCTCTCTGATGAAAGCTTCTGCGCCTCCGACGTCACCTTTCACAGGGCCCTCGTGGACGCCGCCGACAATCCCGTGCTCAGCTATCAGCTTGCCGGCGCCGTGGAAGCCATGCAGCCGCTGATGAACATGATCACCTTCACAGAACGCTCGCGCGAAACCATTGTCGGTTTTCATACGGAGATTGCCGATGCGGTTGAGGCGCGTGATGCAGAGGCCGCGGATACGAAGCTGGAAGCGCTCGCGGCCTACACTCTGACCCTTGGCCAGGATGCCATGGAAAAGCGAGCGCGGTGGTCTGAGTGATGCCGTAGGGGCCAGCCCCCAATCCCCCGGGGTACGTGAAGCCATAGCGAGGCGCGCCCGAAGGGAGCGATGAGCGGCTTAGAGCAGATGCCCGGATTTCTTGGCTTTGGTCGCCAGATACGCCTCGTTTTGTGGTGTCTCACCAACCTTCAGCGGCACCCGCTCTTCCACGTCGATGCCGTTTGACCGCATCATCTCGATCTTGTTGGGGTTGTTCGTCAAAAGACGCACGGCAGAAAACCCAAGCCGCCGCAGGATGTCGGCGCCAATTCTGAAATCCCGCTCGTCATCCTCAAATCCCAGTCTGTGGTTGGCTTCGACCGTGTCGAACCCCTGATCCTGCAGGGAATAGGCGCGCATCTTGTTGGCAAGGCCAATGCCCCGCCCTTCTTGATTGAGATAGAGCAGCACGCCCTGCCCGTCCTCGCCCATCTGCGCCAGCGCCGCGCGCAACTGCGGGCCGCAATCGCATTTCAAAGAGCCCATCACGTCTCCGGTAAAACAGGCCGAATGCAGTCGCGACAAGACCGGTCTGTCCCGCAACGGCGATCCGATCTCGATGGCGTAATGCTCTTCCCCGCCATCATCGGGGCGAAAGACGTGCAGACGCCCCGCCTCAGACACCTCAACCGGCAACCGCGCGCTGACAACCGAATGCATTGGGCTGTTCACCTCAAGATGCGGGCGCGTGGCCTCGGCATCGAGCCGTGTGAGCGCGTGTTTTGCGGCAAACGTCCCTGCATCCTCAATGTCCAGCACCAGAGCGGCCGGCAGCATGCGCGCCGATTTCACCAGTTGCATGGCCAGGCGGTGCAGCCGCGCATCGCCCTCCCGCACGCTCATCAGCGGGCCTTTCATCGGCTTTTCCAGATCATCTGCTGGGTCGGCTACGCTCTGGACCCAGGATTGATCTGCATCCGCCGGCAGGACAACCCGCGCCAAATCACCATCATAGGCGCGCGCCTTAAGCGTCTCAGCCCTCCGAGCACTGATGACCACGACGGGCGCCCCGCCCAAAGCGCGGATATCCGCCAATCGGGCGCCATTCAATGTCTCCACTGCCGTCACCAGCACCGCAGAGGCCTGATCGCTCAGGATCACAGGCACGCCCATCCGCAGATCGGCGCGCGCGCGGGCCAGCAAATCAATGGAATTCGGGGCAAGGCTCATTGAGATTCCTGAGGTTTTCCTGAAACAGGCCGGTTTTACCTAGGCAGCCGTACAGGCTTTCGAAAGAAATTGAAACAATCGCGCGCGATCCAACACAGGGACGTGAGAGCACTGACACACGACTTGTCACGGGCGTATTCGCACCGCACATCGGGGTCAGAACAACGAGGACACATACCAAGGAACCCCCATGGCCCAGCTGAAGAAAATCCTTCTTGTCGACGATGATGACGATCTGCGCGAGGTGCTCGGCGAGCAACTTTTGATGACGGAAGACTTTGATGTCTTTGAAGCAGGCAACGCTCACGAGGCGATGATCAAAACCAAAGACGCGATCTATGACTTGATCATTCTCGACGTTGGCCTGCCCGACAATGACGGCCGAGAGGTCTGCCGCCTGATGCGAAAGCAGGGCGTTAAGGCACCGATCCTGATGTTGACCGGACATGACGGCGATGCCGACACGATCCTGGGGTTAGATGCGGGCGCCAACGACTACATCACCAAGCCGTTCAGCCCGCGTGTGCTGCTCGCACGGATCGGTGCAGTCCTACGTCGTAGCGAGGGCGATGCGCGTGGCGACAGCTCGGTCATCGAGATCGGCTCGGTTCAGATCGACACCGAACGGCACGAGGTCCTGGTCAAGGGTGAGCCCGTTGCGCTGACCGCGACCGAGTTCAAGCTGCTTTCGCTGATGGCTTCAAAGGCCGGCCGTGTCTTTACCCGACAACAGATCATC
>JBCBYM010000255.1:0-2672 GCA_039815865.1 Pseudomonadota bacterium | reverse complement strand
CCATGACCTCGCTGTAGAACCGGCGCGCCTCGTCGGGCTGCGCGGTGGCGGTGAACAGGATCGGGGTCATGCGTGTCGCTCCTCGAGTGGCTATCCGTCTTTCTTGGACGCTTCCTTCTTGCGCTTCATAGTGTCGTGAAAGCGATCGGCCCAGCCATCCTTTACGAGCTGTTCGGCCCGCACCATGCGCAATTCGCCCGCGGCGACATCGCGGCTGATCGCGGACCCCGCCGCCACGATCGCGTCTGCCCCGATAGTGACAGGCGCGATCAGAGCGCTGTTTGACCCGATGAAAGCGCGCTCGCCAATCGTGGTCTTGTACTTGAAATAGCCATCGTAATTGCAGGTGATGGTCCCTGCGCCGATATTGGCCCCCTCGCCCACTGTTGCATCGCCCAGATAGGTGAGGTGGCTCGCCTTCGCGCCTTTGCCCAGCACCGCCTCCTTCATCTCGACGAAATTGCCGACAAAGCTGTCTTCCTCCATCACCGCGCCGGGGCGCAGCCGCGCGAAGGGCCCGGCGGCGGCTCCGCTGGCGATCGTGGCGCCCTCGATATGGCTGTAAGCCTTGATATGGACGTTATCGGCGATGGTGACACCGGGGCCAAAAACGACGTGAGGATCAATCGTAACATCGCGGCCCAACACTGTGTCATAGCTGAAGAAAACGGTTTCCGGCGCGCGCAGACTGGCTCCTTCGGCCATGGCCTGTTCGCGGCGCGCGGCCTGCCAGCGCGCTTCGGCGGCGGCGAGTTCGTTGCGTGAATTGATCCCGGCAACCTCATCCTCATGTGTCTCGACCACCACCACCGTGTCGCCGCGCGCGATCGCTCCGGTTGCAACGTCGGGGAGGTAGTATTCGCCCGCTGCGTTGTCGTTGCCGACCGCCTCCAGAAGCGGCCACATATCGCCCGAATGCGCGACGATCAGACCCGAATTGCACAGGTCAACCGCGCGCTCATCCGCGCTGGCGTCCTTGAACTCGACCATCTTGAGGACCGTGCCATCACCCTCGGCGATGATCCGGCCATAGGCGAGCGGATCGTCGGGACGAAAGCCGAGCACAGCGACCTTTGCCTCACCCTCAAGCGCCGCGTTCAGGCGCTGCACCGTTTCAGCGCGCACCATCGGCACATCGCCAAAGCAGACCAGGATATTGCCCGAAAAACCTTCAAGCGCGCTCTTGGCCTGCAACGCGGCGTGCGCCGTGCCCAATTGCGGCTCTTGCAAAGCGGTGGTGACATCCCGGCCCGCCAGCGCCTCGTCCAATTGTTCGCGCCGGTCCCCCGCCACGACGACGGTGCGCGCCGGGTTCAGCGGCGCAAGACCATCAAGCAAATGCATCAGCATCGGCTTGCCCGCAATCGGATGGAGCACTTTGTGCAAAGCGCTCTTCATCCGCGTGCCCTTGCCCGCAGCCAGGATAATCACGGCAAAATCAGTCATTCACGGTCCCGTCTTGTCTTGGCCGTCTCGTATCAGCCTTGGCACGGCCTCTTGTATGAGCGATGCGATCTGGCAGCAAATGCTTGCGGTTTGATGTCGATTGCACCACCGCGTCCTTCCATGGCGGACCTAGCATTTGAAGCGGTCGGATTCGACCTTGATGGCACATTGCTCGATACCTTTCGGGATCTGGGCGCGGCGGTGAACCACGCGCTCGCGCTGGGAGGGTTTGCGCCCGTGCCGATGGAATCGAGCCAGGATCTGATCGGCGGCGGGGCCAAGATCATGCTGGCGCGCGCGGTCAACGATCAAGGCGGCTTGCCCGGCGGGCTGGAAGGCGATGACTTCCGTTCGCTCTACAAGGCCATGCTGCGCTTTTACGCCGAAAACAACGCGGTCTACACCAAGCCTTACTCCCACGCGCGTGAGGTGGTAGCCGGGCTGGCCGCACGCGGCGTGCGCATGGCGGTGGTGACGAACAAGTTTGAGAGCTTTGCCCGCTCGATCCTGACCGAGCTCGACTTCCTCGAACCCTTCGAAACCGTCATCGGGGGCGATACAATGGGCAAAGGCGAGGATGGAAAGTACCGCTCCAAGCCCTTTGCCGATCCGATTATCGAGGCTCGCAAGCGCTGCGCGGTGGACCCCGCAAATCCGGGCGCCTTCGCGTTTGTCGGTGACAGCTCCTATGACATTAAGGCCGCGCGCGCCGCCGGGGTCCCGGTGATCGCGGCCGCTTACGGCTATTGCGATGCCGCCCCGTCCGAACTGGGCGCGGACGCGGTAATTGATTCGCTGGATGAGCTGATCCCCGCATTAGCGCGCCTCTAATCGCTGCGATTACCCTACGGCATCCCTGCCTGTTCCAAATTGTGCAATCCTTGCGGTTGCAACGCCGGAGCAAAAGTGCCACGCAGCGCCCACAAATTAGCTTTACGCGTGCGTCAAGTGCGCGCCTTCACAACCCTCGAGGGAGGATTTCTCATGAGCATCGAATTCAAGGACAAGGTCGCCATCGTCACCGGCGCTGGCGGCGGTCTGGGCCGCGCTTACGCGCTGGAACTGGCCCGGCGCGGCGCGAAGGTGGTCGTCAACGATCTGGGCGGCTCGCGCGATGGCACCGGCCACTCCGACATGGCGCTGCAGGTTGTCGAAGAAATCGAGAAGATGGGCGGCGAAGCGGTCTCGAACGGCGGCTCTGTCACCGAGTATGACCAGATGGAAAA
>JBCBYM010000254.1:0-2712 GCA_039815865.1 Pseudomonadota bacterium | reverse complement strand
CTAAGCCCGTGGGACTCGACAATTTCGGGCTTAGTCCGGAGGAGTATGAGCGCGTGTTGGCTGGCCTTGGCCGGGAGCCCAATCTGGTTGAACTGGGCATCTTCTCGGTCATGTGGTCCGAGCACTGCTCGTACAAGAGCTCACGCCTGCACCTGAAAAAGCTGCCCACTGAGGCGGACTGGGTCATTTGCGGGCCTGGAGAAAACGCAGGCGTCATCGACATTGGGGACGGGCCAGAAGGACAAAAACTGGCTGCGATCTTCAAGATGGAGAGCCACAACCACCCCTCTTACATCGAGCCCTATCAGGGAGCGGCGACCGGTGTAGGCGGCATTTTGCGCGATGTCTTCACCATGGGTGCGCGCCCGGTTGCCAATATGAACGCGCTGCGGTTTGGCCGACCCGATCACCCCAAGATGAAGCATCTGGTGCAAGGCGTCGTCGCTGGCATTGGTGGCTATGGCAATTGCGTCGGTGTGCCGACCGTTGGTGGGGAAACCAATTTTAACCCGGCCTATGATGGCAATATCCTGGTCAACGCCATGACCGTCGGCATCGCGGATGCGGACAAGATCTTTTATTCGGCGGCTTCTGGCGTGGGCAATCCGATCGTCTATGTCGGCTCTAAGACCGGGCGCGATGGCATTCACGGCGCAACTATGGCGAGCGCGGATTTCGAGGAAGACGCCGAAGCCAAACGCCCCACCGTTCAGGTCGGCGACCCCTTCACAGAAAAGCTGCTCATTGAGGCCTGCCTTGAGCTGATGGCGACCGACGCGATTGTGGCTATCCAAGATATGGGCGCGGCGGGCCTCACGTCTTCGAGCGTCGAGATGGCAACCAACGGCCAGGCCGGCATCCGCTTGGACATGAACAAGGTGCCGTGCCGCGAAACCGGCATGACGCCTTACGAAATGATGCTGAGCGAGAGCCAGGAGCGTATGCTCATGGTCCTGAAACCCGGCAAAGAGGAAATGGCGAAAGCCATCTTCGACAAGTGGGAGCTGGATTTCGCAGTCATCGGCGAAGTGACCGATACCCAGCGCATGGTGCTCGAATGGAACGGCGAGGTCGTGTGCGATATTCCGCTCGGACCTCTTGCCGCCGACGCGCCGCTTTACGACCGGCCCTATATCTCGAAAGAGGAATACGCGGCTTGGGCCGGCATCGCTCCCATGACGGACGCGCCCGACACCAGCAATCCGGGTGCGGATTTGCTCAAGCTGCTGGCCTCCCCCAATCTGGCCTCGCGCCGCTGGATCGCTGAGCAGTATGACAGCCAGGTTATGGGTGATACGCTGCAAACCGGCGGCGATGCGGCGGTGGTGCGGGTCCATGGCACCGACAAGGCGCTTGCTATCAGCACGGACTGCACGCCCCGTTATGTCTACGCAGACCCCTATGAGGGCGGAAAGCAGGCGATTGCTGAGGCCTATCGCAACATCTGCGCGGTTGGCGCGCGCCCACTGGCTGTGACCAACTGCCTCAATTTTGCCAACCCGCAGCGCCCCGAGATCATGAGCCAGTTGGTTCACGCGCTTGAAGGCATGGGCGATGCGTGCCGCGCGCTGGATTTCCCGATCGTTTCGGGCAATGTCTCACTCTACAATGAGAGCAAGGCGACTGGCGGCGGTTCTGCGATCCTGCCCACGCCGGCCATTGGCGGCGTTGGTGTGCTTGATGACGCCGCGAAAATGGTCACCCCCGCTTTCAAGGCAGAAGGCGATGCGATTTACCTTGTCGCGCCGGAATTTTGGGCCAAGCCTGATCCCACCCGCTCGCATCTTGGCAAGACGCTTTGGCTCGATGTCGTGCATGGCCGCGATGAAGGCCGCGCGCCGCCGGTTAACCTAGGCGCTGAGCTTGGCGCGGGGCAAATCGTCCGGAAACTGATCGGCGAAGGGCTTTTGTCCGCTGTGCATGACCTGTCTGATGGCGGACTTGCGGTGGCGCTGGCGGAAATGGCGTTGGCCGGAAATCTGGGCGCAAACGTGACAGCCAACGAAGCCTACACGCTTGCGCAATGGTGGTTTGGCGAGGATCAGGCGCGCTATGTGATCACCGTTAGCCCCAAGAACGCGGACGCCTTCAACCGGATCGTTGCCGAAGGGCCCGATATAGATGAGGCCGAACTCGTTGGCTTCACGCGTATCGGAACCGTGGGAGGCGACAGTCTGCTGGGCGTTTCCATTTCTGACCTTCGGGCGGCCCATGAGAGCTTCTTCGCCGACTGGATGGGCGCCTGACGCCATGCCCGCGGGCTATTCCGGCACGCCTACGGCCAAGAAGCTCACTCTCAAGGAGGGGATGAGCGTATGGTTCCACGGCATGCCGGACAATGTGCGGGACGAGATCGCCGAAGGTGGCCTCGCGCTTACCAAACTGGCCGCGCCCGAAGCGGGCTTGGACGCCGCACACATATTCGTAAGCGCCAAATCCGAGCTTGAGGAAAACCTTGCTGCGCTGCGTGATCTCATTGCCAAAGATGGTCAGGTCTGGGTCAGCTGGCCGAAGAGGGCATCCGGCCTCGCCACCGAAGTGGATCAGGCGACAGTGCGCGCAGCGGGGCACGCGGCGGGGTTCATCGACACTAAGAAATGCGCCGTTGATGACATCTGGTCGGGGCTTAAATTTGTCATTCCGAAGGCCGATCGATGAGCGCGCAAGACCAACCCGGAAATCCAACCTCGACGCTGGTCTTCGTCGCGCTCA
>JBCBYM010000253.1:0-2713 GCA_039815865.1 Pseudomonadota bacterium | reverse complement strand
GGTCAAGAACAAGGTGGCGCCGCCCTTCAAGCAGGTTGAGTTTGATATCATGTATGGCGAGGGGATCTCGAAGATCGGTGAGATCCTCGATCTTGGGGTCAAGGCTGGCCTTGTCGAGAAATCGGGCAGCTGGTTCTCGTATGACAGCGTTCGCATCGGCCAGGGCCGGGAAAACGCCAAGACCTACCTCAAGGAACACCCAGAGCTTCGCGACCAACTGGAAGCCGCCATTCGCGGTAAAACCGATGAGGTCGCCGAGGAGATGATGACAGGGCCGGACGCGGACCCTGACGCTTGATCCTCAAGCGAGCGCGTGGGCCAAACATCCGCCGCGCTCGGACAACCGGAATACTGGCGTTAGGCCGGCTTCTTTCCCCAAGGAAGTCCGCTTGGCGCCAGTTTTTCGTTTGGGCAGCGGGTTGGCGCGCAAATGTTTGTGGCGCGAGTGAAACAAACAGACGCTGCGTCTCACTGGCTGCACGCTTCGGCTTGTCGCTGACGGCGCGATTGCCTAACTGCATTTCACCATGACTTCGACCAATGACATCCGCCGCTCCTTTCTCGATTTCTTCAAGGGAGCCGACCACGCCGAGGTGCCCAGCGCGCCGCTCGTGCCATACAACGATCCCACGCTCATGTTTGTGAACGCTGGGATGGTGCCTTTTAAGAACATGTTCACTGGGCTGGAGACGCCGCCAGCCCCGCGCGCTACATCCTCGCAAAAGTGTGTCAGGGCAGGAGGCAAACACAACGATCTGGACAATGTCGGCTACACAGCGCGGCATCACACGTTCTTTGAAATGCTCGGGAATTTCTCGTTTGGGGATTATTTCAAAGAGCAGGCCATCGAAAACGCCTGGACCTTGCTGACGCGCGAATGGGGATTGCCGGCAGACCGATTGATCGCAACGGTCTATCACACCGACGATGAAGCGTTCGATTTCTGGCGAAAGATCGCTGGTCTCCCGGAAGACCGGATCATCCGCATCGCTACGAATGATAACTTCTGGTCAATGGGTGAAACCGGACCTTGCGGGCCGTGCTCCGAAATCTTCTACGATCATGGCGATCACATCTGGGGCGGCCCACCGGGGAGCCCTGAGGAAGACGGCGATCGCTTTGTCGAGATCTGGAACCTCGTTTTCATGCAGTTCGACCAGCAGGCCGACGGATCGCGTATCGATTTGCCGAGACCCTCGATCGACACAGGCAGCGGGCTCGAGCGGGTTGCTGCGGTCATGCAAGGAGTGCACAACAATTACGACACCGACACGTTCAAGGCTCTGATCGGTGCCTCTGAACAGCTCACTGGTGTGGCTGCCGACGGAGATCCGTTGGCAAGTCACCGCGTGATCGCCGATCACTTGCGCTCGACCAGTTTCTTGATGGCCGATGGTGTGTTGCCGTCCAATGAAGGGCGCGGCTATGTGCTACGGCGGATTATGCGCCGCGCCATGCGTCATGCGCACCTTCTCGGCGCGGGCGAGCCGCTTATGCATCGCCTCGTTCCCAGTCTCGTTACGGAAATGGGGCAAGCTTACCCGGAGCTTGTGCGCGGGCAGGCACTCATCGAAGAGGTACTGCTGCGCGAGGAAACCCAGTTCCGCAAGACGCTCGACAAGGGTCTCAAGCTTCTTGATGAGGCTACCGGAGGCATGGGTGAGGGCGGCGAACTCGACGGTGAGACGGCGTTCAAGCTCTATGACACCTACGGCTTCCCCTACGATCTTACCGAAGACGCGCTGCGAAACCGCGGTATCCTCGTTGATCGCGACGGGTTCGATCAAGCCATGGCGCGCCAGAAGGAAGCCGCCCGCGCGGCGTGGAAGGGATCCGGTGAAGCGGCATCTGAAGAAGTCTGGTTCGACATTGCCGACCGAGAAGGCGCGAGTGAGTTCACCGGCTACAGCGCCACATCGGGTGAGGGGACGGTGGTTGCCATTGTCAAGGATGGTACAGAAGTCTCCAGCGCCGGGCCGGGCGACACCATCATTCTCCTGACCAACCAAACCCCGTTCTATGGGACAAGTGGAGGCCAGACCGGTGATACGGGAGCGATTACGACGCCGGCCGGCTTTGCTGCGCGCGTAACCGATACCGCCAAGCCGCTCGGCCGTCTCCATGCGCATCACACCGAGGTCGAAGCTGGGGCCATTGCGGTAGGCGACAGTGTGCAACTGACCGTCGACACGCAGCGCCGCTCTGCGATTCGCGCCAATCACTCGGCAACGCACCTCGTGCACGCGGCCTTGCGCAATCGTCTGGGGGATCACGTGACTCAGAAGGGCTCGATGGTGGCGCCCGATCGCTTGCGGTTCGATTTCTCCCACCCAAGCCCGCTCTCGGCGGAAGACATTGCTGAGATCGAAGCGGAGGTGAACGCCGAAATTCTGGCCAATGAGCCGGTCTCCACTCGCTTGATGAGCCCCGATGACGCCGTCCAAGCGGGCGCCTTGGCGCTGTTTGGTGAGAAATATGGCGACGAAGTGCGCGTTCTGTCCATGGGGCGTTCTGGCGCGGGAGGGCGAAGCTACTCCGTCGAACTTTGCGGTGGCACTCACGTTCGCGCCACGGGCGACATTGGGCTTTTCCGGATAGTCAGCGAAAGCGCTGTGTCCTCCGGGGTGCGGCGGATTGAGGCGTTGACCGGAGAGGCGGCCCGCGCGTGGCGCGAACGTGAGTGCCACCGCAAAGTTCGACGGAGTAGCTTCGC
>JBCBYM010000252.1:0-2715 GCA_039815865.1 Pseudomonadota bacterium | reverse complement strand
AGATTGGCCTCATGAAAGAGGCGGGCGCGCGCGGTGTCGCGACGGGACGGCGCTGGATTGCGGATTCGGGCGTTATGCTGCGCCTGTTGCAATACGCGAGCATGCTCGACCTTGTGGTCGTCTCCCACGCCGAGGACGCCGCTTTGGCCGGAGAGGCCGCCGCGACCGCCGGCGAAATGGCGACGCGGCTGGGCCTGCCCAGCGCTCCGGCTGAGGCGGAGGCGCTGGCGCTGGCGCGCGACATTGCTCTGGCGGAGATGAGCGGGGCCCGGCTTCATGTGCGACAGGTGACAACGGCGGCCGGGTTCGACCTTGTGCGCGCCGCCAAAGCGCGCGGCGTTGCCCTCACTTGCGGGATCACGCCTGCGCATTTCATGCTGAGCGATCTCGCCACCGCCGATTTCCGCACCTTCACGCGCCTTTCGCCGCCGTTGCGCAAAGAGGCCGATCGTCAGGCGGCTATCGAAGCGATCGGGGAAGGGGTGGTTGACGTGATTGCCAGCGGCCACGATCCGCGCGGGCCCGAGGATAAGCGCTTGCCCTTTGCCGATGCCGAGCCCGGCATGGCGGGCGCAGAAACTGTGCTGGCGATGACGCTCACCCTGGTGCGCGACGGGGTGATCGACACCGCCCGCGCGTTCGAGCTTCTCGCGACCAATCCGGCGCGCATTCTGGGTGTGCCGGCGGGCGCGCTAACGGTCGGGCTGGAAGCGGATGTCGCGCGGGTGGAACCGGACGCGCCGTGGATCATAGATCGCACCAAGATGGAGGCGACCGCGGACAACACTCCCTTTGACCGCCAAGGCGCGCAAGGGCGCGTTCGCGGACTGATCAAGGGCGGGGTTGAAGTTGCCGTCTAAGCTGGGTGAATACAAAAAGGGCCGCGACGATGCGCGGCCCTTTCTTATTTAGCGCGTAGCCCTTTATCGAGCCGCTGCGATCCGGACGCCTGCGTCGACCGCGCCCTTGGGCGGGTTGGCCTTCGAATAGGCAAAGCAGCCGCGTCCAGCCGAGCGCACGGTCGAGCACATCTGCGCAGCGCCCTGACGGCCAAAGCCAGCGGCGGCGACGCGGTAATAGATCTTGCCCTTAACCTCAGCCTTGGTGATCAAGACATCGTGCTCAGCGAGCTGCGGGAACTTGCTCTTGAGGCTGGTCCAACCGCGCTTGGCTTCGTCCTGGCTGCTGTAGCTGCCAAGCTGAACCATGTGCGAATCGCCCTTGGGGGCGGGGGCCACACGCTGCGCAGCGGGCTGGGGAGCGGGCTGGGGAGCCTCGGCCACACGCGTTGGCGCTGCGGACTGAGGCAGAGCCTGCGTCACCGGCTTCGAGACAAAGCGCGGACCGGCCGGCTGCACCGTCTTGGCGCTGCGGCGCGGCTGAGGCGTGGGATCGACCTTGGCAACGACCGGGGTCGGAGTGGACGTGGCGGCGGGCTTGGGCTCGCTCTTGGCTTGCACACCCGACTGAACCGCATCGGCCACGATAGGCATGGCGGTGGCCTTGGTGCTTTCGGTCTTCTCGGCGCTCATGGCGCGCTCAAAGGCGAGCGTTTCAGCCTGCGAAGCGGTGCCCGGAGCCTTGGCGACCTGCGCGGGCGCGGCGTCCATCGGCATGGCGGCTTCGGCTTCGGCGACCATTTCCTTAGTGCTCGGGAAATTCGACAGCGCCAGTGTGGCGGGCACGCCGTTGTCGCCAACCGCGGGAATGCCAAGCAGCGTGGTCACGCGCATCATGTGATCCTCGGGGCGCGCGTTGCGGGCCCAATCCGAGATGCGAACGTCAAGCTGATCGGCAGGCACGTCTTCCGCGGCCATGACGCGCGCGGCGCGCCAGTTGCCAGCCAGGGCGTAGGTGTAAGCGAGGTTCTGACGAACCTTGGCGCTGTTCTGGCCGGCGCGAAGCGTGTTGGTCAGCACAAAGATGCCGCGCTCGGGATTGCCAGCAAGAGCCAGCGCCAGGCCCGCATCCGCCGGGTCCAGAGCGCGCTCCCATTCGAGCAATTCCTTCAGCGCCGCCTTGCCATCGCCGATGGCGGTGGTGGTCAGCACATAGCTCAGCACGGTGCGCGGGTCAGAATCGCCCAGTTCAAGCGCGTCGGCAAAGCTCTGCGAGGCTGAGGTGTAGCGGCCCGCTTCAAGATAGGCGGTGCCCAGCAGCGCACGGTATTGCGCGTTGCGCGGCTCAGCCAGAACGGCCTCCTCGGCGTGCGTGAGCGCCTTGGTTGTCTGGCCCTTTTCCAGCGCGGTCTGCGCCTTGTTGTAAGACACTTCGGCGCGCGGAGCCGAGGCCGTCGTGCAGCCCGACAGCGCAGCGCTGGCCATGGCCGCTGACGCGAGAAGAGCCAGCTTGGGCCCGAAGTCCGCGCCGCTCTTGCGGTTCAAAATTTTGCGATCCATGTCGTTTCCTCTGGTCTTCATTTCGGTTGGGCGTTCAGTTTGTTTGCGGTCCGGTGCGCTTCATCCGCGCGACCAGCGTGTCGAGGTCGTCAATATCTTCGAGCAGCGCATCGAGCGCTTCGGTCACGAGCGATTGCGCGCTGATGCCTTGCATGGTTGCGGCCAGACGCAGCTTGAGATGGCGCTCGGTGTCGAGGCGCAGGGTAAAGGCGGCGCGGCGGGCCGCGGCCTGTTTGGCAGCGGCCGGATTCGAGTTTGCGCGCTTGGCGCGGCGCGAACGCGGCTTGGCCGGCGTCGAAGCGGGAGCCGCGTTGCG
>JBCBYM010000251.1:0-2719 GCA_039815865.1 Pseudomonadota bacterium | reverse complement strand
CTTTCAAACCCCGCGTATCGCGCCCGGCATCACGCCGCTTGCGCGGCCTCTTCGCTCGCGGGCAGGCGGATCAGATAGTCGAAGGCCGACAAGCCTGCCGTCGAACCCGCGCCCATGGCGATGACGAGGCGTTCTTGGGGAAGCTCGCCCATCAGCTGGTAGAAACCCTTGCCTTCGACACCGCCCAGCACGTTTTCCGCTGGCACAAACACGTCTTCGAAGAAGAGTTCCGAGGTGTCCGCTGCGTCCAGCCCGATCTTGTCGAGCTTCTTGCCGCGCTGGAAGCCGTCGGCGCCCTCG
Source organism: Pseudomonadota bacterium (assembly GCA_039815865.1). GTDB lineage: Bacteria > Pseudomonadota > Alphaproteobacteria > Sphingomonadales > Sphingomonadaceae > Erythrobacter. Next base: position 2,419 of record JBCBYM010000251.1, on the reverse strand, counting down.
GTCTCAAGCAGCATCAGTGAGATGCCCTTGGCGCGTTCATTCGGGTCGGTCTTGGCAACCACGACGATGAAGTCGGCGGTTTGGCCGTTCGAGATATAGGTCTTGGCACCGTTGATGCGGTAGCCATTGCCATCCTTGAGCGCGGTCGTGGTGATCGACTGAAGGTCGCTACCAACGCCGGGTTCGGTCATGGCAATGGCGCTGACAAGCTCACCGGTAACGAGCTTGGGCAGGTACTTGTTCTTCTGCTCCTCGGTGCCGTGGCGCACGAGGTAGGGCAGGATGATCGTGTTGTGCAGGCTGGCGGCAAAGCCATCGACGCCGTGCTGCGCCTGCTGATCGATCACCACCATATCGTGGCGGAAATCGCCGCCATGGCCGCCATATTCGGTCGGGACCGAGACGCCGAGCAAGCCGGCCGCGCCCGCCTCGTTCCAGAACTCGCGCTCAACCTGGCCGTTTTCACGCCAGGTCTGAACGCGCTTTTCCGGCGCGTGCTGCTGATAGAATTTGCCAACCGCGTCAGCGAAGATTGAAATCTCTTCGTCTTCCATGAAAGCGGGCTGGGGCACGTCGATGACGGGCATGTTCTCTCTCCTTGAATCCCAATTGAGGTACGCAAGGGCGACCAGTCAGGACGCCCTTGCGTGGATTACTTGCCCTTCCAGTTGGGCGCGCGCTTCTCGGCGAAGGCGGCGGCGCCTTCGCGCGCATCCTCGGACACGAAGACCGGCGCGATCAGCTTGGCCTGGTTGTCATAGCGTTCGTCCATCGCCCAACCGCGCGATTGTTTGATGATCTGCTTGGACACCTTCACCGCCAGCGGGCCGTTGGCAACGATCCTGGCCGCCAGCGCCTTGGCGCCGTCAAGCGCAGAACCCTCGGTTACGGAGTTGATGAGGCCCAGTTCATAGGCGCGCGGGGCGTCGATAAAGTCACCGGTCAGCGCCAGCTCCATGGCAATGCGCTCAGGGATCTGATCGGGCAGCAGCATCACCCCGCCAGCGGCCGCGACAAGGCCGCGCTTGGTTTCAGGAATGCCAAATTTCGCCTTGTCTGAGGCAACCACGAGGTCGCACGAGATCATCAGCTCAAGCCCGCCAGCCAGCGCGTAGCCTTCGACGGCCGCGATCAGCGGTTTGGCCGGAGGCGCCTGGACAATGCCGCCAAAGCCGCGGCCTTCCACGACCGGGCTTTCACCGCGAAGGAAGCCTTTAAGGTCCATGCCTGAGCAGAACGTGCCGCCTGCGCCGGTCAGAATCCCAACGCGAAGATCATCGTCCGAATCCAGACGATCCATCGCCGCCGCGATGCCTTCCGCGGCCGCTTTGGTCATGGCGTTCTTGGCCTCGGGGCGGTTGATCGTGACAATCAGAATGCCGTTATCGACTTCGGTCAAAACTTCGGGGGTGTCGGTCAAATTCTCTCTCCAAAAAATCGGCGTCGCCAACTCGTTTGGGCGCCTTTTCACGTCTCTTTGCGAAACTCATTGTTGTGTGAGTGGTGCAGTGGGTTTACGCAGGCGTCAACCGCCTTAGTTGCGAAAACGAAAGAGAGAGGACCCCATCCGATGGCAGACGCTTACATTATCGACGCTGTGCGCACTCCGCGTGGCATTGGCAAACAGGGCAAGGGCGCGCTGGCTGAACAGCATCCGCAGCATCTGGCCGCAACCGTTCTCAAAGCGATCCGCGAGCGCAACAATCTCGACACCAAGACCGTCGATGACGTGATCTGGTCGGTCTCAACGCAGGACGGCATGCAGGCGGGCGATCTGGGCCGTATGGCAGCGCTGGATGCGGGCTACGATGTGACCTCGTCAGGCACCACGCTAGACCGCTTTTGCGGCGGCGGTATCACCAGTGTCAGCCTGGCGGCGGCGCAGGTGATGAGCGGCATGGAAGACTGCGTGGTCGCCGGTGGGACCGAGATGATGAGCCTCACCGCCGCCATGTCGAAGGAAAAGATGGCGGCCGGTATCAAGCCAATGATGATGGGCAGCTACAATGAGCGCTTGCAGGGTGTGCACCCGCAATCGCACCAGGGCATTTGCGGCGATGCGATTGCCAGCCTTGAAGGCTTTACCCGCGAGGAGCTGGACGAGGTCGGCTACCGCTCGCAAAAGCGCGCCGCCGAAGCCATTGCCGAGGGGCGCTTTGACAAGTCGGTTGTGCCGGTTGTGGCCGATGATGGCACTGTCGTGCTCGACCGCGAGGAATATCCGCGCCCGCAAACGACAAAGGAAGACCTTGCCAAGCTGGAGCCGGCCTTCACCAAGATCGCCGACGTGCCGCTCGATGCGAACGGCACGACTTTCCGTGGCCTTGTGAACCAGAAATACCCCGACCTCGAAATCGAGCACTTCCACCATGCGGGCAATTCGTCGGGCGTGGTCGATGGCGCGGCTGCTGTCCTGGTG
>JBCBYM010000250.1:0-2734 GCA_039815865.1 Pseudomonadota bacterium | reverse complement strand
CGATGAAGGTGACGCTGAGGTCCGCCATGAATGGCCCTAGATTGCCTGTTGATGCACCGCATTATTGATGGATTTGGCCGCCTCTTCAAGTTCTTCCATGGTCGTATATCGGCCAAAGCCCAGCCGGATCGAGGATTTGGCTTGCCGGTCGGAGAGGCCAATGGCTCTGAGAACATGGCTCGGGCGGCCCGATCCGCTGGCGCACGCGCTGCCGGCGGAGAACATAATGGTGCGGCATTCCGACATCAGGCGCGCGACGTCCAAGCCGTCTTTTCGGATGTTGAGATTGCCGCGATAGCGCTCAGTTTCGCTGCCATTGAGCGTCCACCCAGCGAAGAGTTCGCGCGCGCGCGACCACAGCGCCTCGATGTGCGCGGCGTCCTCTTCCATGCGTTCGCCAGCGAGCGCGGCGGCGGCGCCCATCCCAGCGATCAAGGCGGGCGACAAGGTGCCTGAGCGAAGCCCGTGTTCTTGCCCGCCACCGGTTTGCTGCTCGGTAAGCTCGATCCCGTCGCGCACCCACAGCGCGCCCACGCCCTTGGGGCCGTGGAATTTGTGCGCGCTGATCGCGATCATATCCGCGTGCGCCACCGGCGTCTTGCCATAGGCTTGCACGGCGTCGACCAGCAGCGGCGCATCGTTAAGGGACGCGAACGCGGCCCATTTTTCGAGCGGTTGGATCGTCCCGATCTCGTTATTGACCTGCATGATGGCAAACAAGCGCGTGTCATCAGGCCATATCTGATCGGGATGGCACGTTCCGTCCTTATCCATCGTTAGGCGATGGCAGCGTCCAACCGCCTCTGCGGTGTCTAAGACAGCCGAATGTTCGATAGCAGAGGCGGCGATCGTGCCGCCTTGACCGCTTCCGCGGATGGCAAGGTTCAGCGCTTCGGTTGCGCCGCCGGTAAAGATGACGCGACCACCGGATGGAAAGAGCGCCGCGACCTTTTCGCGCGCCACTTCGATGGCGGCGGCGGCCTGGCGGCCCATCCGGTGCGGGGAATGCGGGTTGCCAAAGCTCGTGCCATCGGGCCCGTCGAGATGCCGGATCATCGCCTCAAGCGCTTGCGGCGCGAGTGGGGTGGTGGCTTGGTAGTCGAGGTAGATCATGCGAGCGACCTCCACGCCTCAGCAAACGCGTCAAGCTCCTCAGCCGTGGTTGACCAGCCAAGGCTCACCCGGATCGTGCGCGCGGCGACATCATCGGGCACGCCAAAGGCGTCCAGCACCCGGCTCTTCTTGAGCGTACCAGAAGAGCAGGCGCTGCCCGCCGAGACCGCAAAACCCATCGCGTCGAGCCGGATCAACAGCGCTTGGGCCGAGAGGGTTGGGTGGGCGACCGCAGTGATGAAAGCGGAGCTGGTCATCCCGCCACTCAGCACTTGGCCTGCGCTAGCCCTCAGCGCATCGGACAGTCCGGAAATGGCTTCGAAGCAACGCGCCATCGGGTGATCCTCGTCGCTACCCCAAGCCTCGAGCGCCGCCGCCATGCCCAGCGCGGCCGGCATGCTCTCGGTACCCTGACGGTAACCACGCTCGTGTCCCCCGATTGGTTCGAGCATCGCAAAGTCGCTTACCAGCAAGGCGCCGATACCGATCGGCCCGCCGAACTTGTGGGCCGAGACAACCAACATATCGCAATCAAATACAGGAGGGACGCTCTTGCCCGCGCTCTGAGAGGCATCGACCAGCAGCAGGCCACCTTGTTCCCGCACCAGCGGGTGGATGGCGGCGTGTGGCTGCCCCGCTCCGGTTTCGGAATTGATATCCTGAACAGCGACGATGGCGTCGGAGCAATTGGGCAGCCGGTCGAGATTAAGTGCCCCGCCATGCATTCCCGAAACGCCGTCAGGACCGTCCCCGATGGGGTGAACCGGGGCAATTTCCGCATCCGGCGCCGCTCTGAACACCGCGTCATGCTCCACCGCGCTGACAACGCGGCGTTTCGCCTTGGAGCGGTTGAGCGCGATCCACAGGGCCTCGCTCGCGCCGCTTGTAAAAATCACCTCGCCCTCCCAGCCAAGCGCGCGCTTGATCCGCTCGCGCGCGTCCTCCAGCGCCGCTTTCGCGCGCCGCCCCTCTGCGTGTGGGGAGGACGGGTTGGCCCAGATGCGAAAGCCCTCTTCCATCGCCGCGCGCGCCTCAGGGCGAAGCGGAGAGGTCGCGGCGTGATCGAGATAAATTCGGTCGGTCATTTGGGCCTATCGGTTCGCTTATTGCGAAGTATTCTCAATAATTTGCGTAACGCGGTGTGCCTCGTATATAGGGCTTGCCTCAGCGTGCACCAGCCGGTGCGCCGCGCCCATCACTTCAGCAAGGTAATTGCATGCCCTCCGTCATCTTTCCCGGCCCCGAGGGCCGTCTCGAAGGCCGTTTCTCCCCTCCCCCGCGCCCGCGCGCTCCGGTGGCGATGATCCTCCACCCGCACCCGGAAGGCGGCGGCACCATGAACGATCGGATCGTGCAGCGGCTCTACAACACCTTTGTCAATCGCGGCTTTGCCACATTGCGCTTTAACTTTCGCGGCGTGGGCCGCAGCCAGGGCAGCTTTGACAGCGGCGTGGGCGAGCTTTCGGATGCGGCGAGCGCGCTCGACTGGGTGCAGTCGATCCACCCCGAGGCGCAGACGACCTGGGTCGCGGGCTATTCGTTTGGCGCGCTCATCGGGATGCAGCTCTTGATGCGCCGCCCCGAAGTGCGCGGGTTCATCTCGGTTGCGCCGCCGGCCAAC
>JBCBYM010000024.1:0-24908 GCA_039815865.1 Pseudomonadota bacterium | reverse complement strand
AATGATTCGCGTAGTCCGACTTCCTGAACCAACCTTCGGACCTTTCCCTCATGGCGCGAGGCGAAAAGAACTTCATTCTTTCTTGCTTATCGCTGCGCATCCACTGGGCTGCGCTATCTGGTTCATTTTGAAAGGTCCAAATCAGATACTCTATTTCTACGAGTTGACGAGACAACGCGCTGGCTGAGTAGCAATTACATTGTGAGAGTAGGGTAGCAATCCCACGGAGCAACTCAGACGCGACCGCGAGCAATTGTCCGACAGCAACTGCGCCGTCGTTTCCGTGTCCAAATGGTGACTTACCTTCTTTCCTGTCAGGGCCGAAAATATGACCAAACACCAAAGCCTCATCGGCCATCATTTTGAAACCATCTGGCATCACCTTCAACGCGTTCTCGCGAGCTGAGCGCTGAGCAGGATCAGAAGTCGATTGTTTGATTTTCTCGTTCGAAATGGAAGCCTCACATATTTGATTCTCACAACGGAATATTGTCATGCTTCTTCCAAGGGTTCTCCAGCTGCTTCCCTCTTAGCTTCCGCAAGCCCAGCGCCACGCGGCGGCGGGTTGAGTGCGGGTGGATCACCTCGTCGATATAGCCCCGGCTCGCTGCCACGAACGGGTTCGCAAACCGCTCCTCATATTCCGCCGTCTTCTCCGCGATCTTTTCCGCATCGCCCCGGTCTTGGCGGAAGATGATCTCCACTGCACCCTTGGCGCCCATCACCGCGATTTCGGCCGTGGGCCAGGCGTAGTTGAGGTCTCCGCGAAGGTGCTTGGAGGCCATCACGTCATAGGCGCCGCCATAGGCCTTGCGGGTGATGATGGTGATCTTGGGCACGGTTGCCTCGGCATAGGCGAACAGCAGCTTTGCGCCGTGCTTGATGATGCCGCCCAGTTCCTGGGCTGTGCCGGGAAGGAACCCGGGGACGTCGACAAAGGTCACAATCGGTATCTCGAACGCGTCGCAGAACCGCACGAAGCGCGCGGCCTTCTTGGACGACGCAATATCGAGCACGCCGGCAAGCACCATAGGCTGGTTTGCAACCACGCCCACGGTGCGCCCCTCAACCCGGCCAAATCCGCAGATGATGTTCGCCGCATGCGCGGGCTGGATCTCGAAGAAATCGCCCTCATCGAGCGTTTTCGTGATCACCTCATGCATGTCATAGGGCTGGTTGGCGTTGTCCGGGATCAGCGTGTCGAGCGAATATTCCAGCCGGTCCCACGGATCGCCGGTCGGGATCTGCGGGCCCATCTCGCCTGAGGCTTCGGGCCGGTTGGAGAGCGGCAGATAGTCAAAGAACCGCCGCGTCGCGAGCAGCGCCTCAACATCGTTCTCATAAGCCACGTCCGCCACGCTCGTCTTGGTCGTATGCGTGATCGCGCCGCCAAGTTCCTCTTGCGTAACGACTTCGTTGGTGACGGTCTTCACCACGTCCGGCCCGGTGACGAACATGTAGGAGCTGTCCTTCACCATGAATATGAAGTCGGTCATGGCAGGCGAATAGACCGCTCCCCCTGCACACGGCCCCATGATAAGGCTGATCTGCGGGACTACGCCGGATGCAAGCACGTTCTTCTGGAACACCTCGGCATAGCCGCCCAGTGAGGCAACCCCTTCCTGAATACGCGCGCCGCCTGAATCGTTCAGGCCGATCACGGGCGCGCCCACTTTCATCGCGGCGTCCATGATCTTGCAGATCTTTTCCGCGTGGCGTTTGGAGAGCGAGCCACCAAAGACAGTGAAGTCCTGAGAGAAAACGTAGACCAAGCGGCCATTGATCGTCCCCGATCCGGTGACGACACCATCGCCGGGGATCTTCTGATCCTCCATGCCAAAGTCGACGCAATCGTGCTCAACGTAAGTGTCGACTTCCTCGAAGCTGCCTTCGTCGAGCAGCACGTCGAGCCGTTCGCGCGCAGTCAGCTTGCCCTTGGCGTGCTGGGCATCGATGCGCTTCTGACCGCCCCCCAAGCGCGCGGCTTCGCGGCGGCGTTCCATTTCAGCGATGTTGGCGGACATAGGGGCTCCTCTCATATCGTTGAGCGCTCGTTGCCGCAGGTCCGCCTTAGGGTCAACGGGGAGGCTCAGAACTTGAGCGTTACGCCTTTGGCGAGGCCGGGCCAAATGTTCTCGGCGACGCGCAGCGCCTTGGTCATGCCGATATTGGCCTCCGCGTTGTTCTTCTCGATCGCAACCAGAATTTGACGCGCGCATCCCTCTGCCGACATCTTCTTCATGTCGTTGCCTTCATTCATCTGCGTGTCGACCACAGGCGGCAAGGCTTCGATAACGTGGATGTTTGTATCCGCCAGCTGCTGACGCAGCGCGAGAGTGTAGAACCTGAGGCCCGCTTTGGTCGCGCAGTACACCGAGGCGCGCGCTGCCGGAGCAATGGCGAGGCCGGAGGTAACGTTCACGATGGCGCCTTCGGGGCGGGACGTGAGGCTATCCATCAGCCCGACAATAAGCCTGATGGGCGCTGAAAGATTGGCGTAGATCGCGGTGTCCGTTGCGGCCGGATCGACAGCGCCGTTGCGGAAATCGTGATCGACCAATTGCCCCGCATTGTTGATGAGCGCGTCGATCACCCTCCCCTCCAACGCAGCGAGCAAGGCGTCCACCCCGGCCGCATCGGAAAGGTCTGCCTCGATCACTTCAAAGCCCGCCTCGCGCATGGCCGCGACACGCTCGGCGTTGCGGCCCGTCGTGATCACCTCGGCGCCCTTGGCCTTGAGTTGGAACGCCAGTTCGCGACCAATGCCGTTTGTGCCCCCGGTGAGAAGGATCGTCTTGCCCGCCAGTTCCATGGCCGCGCTCCCTTATTTCAGTAGGACCAGTTCTTCGGCCATGGTCGGATGGATCGCGGTGGTGGCGTCGAAATCGGCCTTGGTGAGGCCCGCTTTGACCGCCACAGCTGCGGCCTGCATGATCTCCGGGCTTTCGGGGCCGATCATGTGCACGCCGACAATCTTGTCGTTCGCGGCGTCGACGATCATCTTGTAAAGCCCGCGCTCACTGCGCCCGGCGACTACGTTCTTCATCGGGCGAAAGTCGGATTGGAAGACCCGGATATTGCCAAGCCTGTTGCGCGCATCGCCCTCGGTCATGCCAACAGACGCAATCGGCGGGTGGCTGAAGACCGCGCTGGGAATGCAGGAATGGTCGACAGCGTAGGGTTCGACATCACCGAACACGCTGTCAGCAAAGGCCTGGCCTTCGCGGATCGCCACCGGAGTGAGCTGCACGCGGTCTGTTACATCGCCCACGGCATAGATGTAGTCGACATTGGTCTTGGAATAGGCATCGACCTTGATCTCGCCCCTCTTGCCGAGCTCCACGCCGACTGTTTCGAGGCCAAGCCCTTCAACGTTAGGCACGCGGCCTGTGGCGATCATGACCTGGTCAAAGACGCGCTCGTCATGGCCGGTCATCTTGACGAGCAGCGTGCCGTCTTCCTGCTTGCGGACATATTCGAACTGGACGTTGAAGCAGAACTCGATCCCCTTGGTCAGGCTGATCTGGAGCAGCCGATCGCGCAAAGCCGGATCGTAAGAACGCAGCAAGACGTCTGAGCGGTTGGCGATCGTGACCTTGCTGCCAAACTGATTGAAGATGCCGGCAAATTCGTTCGCGATATAACCGCCGCCCGCGATCAGGACGCGCGCGGGCACTTCATCGAGGTGGAACGCCTCGTTCGAGGTGATGCAATGCTCATTGCCTTCAAATTCGGGCATGTGCGGCTTTGCGCCGGTGGCGATCAGGATGTACTTCGCCGTAATGACCTTGCCGCTCGCCAAGGTGATTTCGTGCGGGCCCGTGATCTCGGCGCGCTCGGTGAAGACCGTGACATCGTGGTTCGACAGCGTTTCGCCATAAAGGCCTTCCAGCCGGCTCACATCGTTCTGGACGATGTCGCGCAGGCGCACCCAGTCAAAGCTCTTGCCCTCGATGTCCCAGCCAAACTGCTTGGCGTCCTCGAGGTCCTCGGCAAAGTGCGCGCCATAGACGAGCATCTTTTTGGGAACGCAGCCGCGAATGACACAGGTGCCGCCAACGCGGTACTCTTCGGCCGCCGCCACACGCGCTCCATGCGCGGCCGCCACCCGGCTGGCACGCACGCCGCCCGAACCGATACCGATAGTGAAGAGGTCGAAATCGTAATCCTGATCGGCCATTGGGCACTCCCGTTCATCAGTTGATCCGGGAGGCGGTATGGCCGCGTCAGGGCCTAATGCCAAGCATCAGGTTTCCAGAAAAAGTCCGTTGTCCTGAAGCAGTTTGTAGGCCTTGCAATCGGCAATGGTGATGAGATCGGGATCGCGTACGCCGGTGTTGCGCTTGAGCAGATAGTGCACCGCCTTCTTGGTGCCCTCACCGATACCGGTCAGCGCCACCATGACGTCAGGATCATGGTCGAGAACCCGGTCGAACAGCATCGAGGTGTTCATGGGATCAAAGCCGAAGCCGAGGAAACCCAGGCGCCGACCTTGCGCGATCTCGGCCATGAGGAAGCTGGAGAAGCGTTTGTCCCGTCCACGCTCGGAAGCGGTGTAGATGTTCTTCGCGATCGCCAGCCAGTCCTCGGGATTTTCATCGCCCCACTCACACGGCTCGCCTGCGCCAAAGATCCAGGGGAGCGTGCCCGGCCCGCCATAAGGGTGGACGATGCGCAGATGCGTGCTCACCAGCATGCGCGCCTCTTCCAGGTCCATCCCGAAAGCCATGGTGAGCACCCAGGGCATGTAGTGTTCGATCGCGCGGTCATAGTTGAAGCAGACGATCGAGAGCTTATCGAAGCACTGCTCAGCCTGCGCGCGCGGGACACCTTTGGTGATCAGCTGGCCGAGCTGAAACAGCCAGTTCTCCGTCCCTCTCAAAGGCAGGTCACCCGCATCGCGCGGCGCCAGAGCGAGAGTGGATTTCTGCTCGTTCTGAAGCGTGTAGTATGCCAGCGCGATCTTGCCGGCCGCAATCACATCGGGATTGTCACTGCCATACTGCTCGAGCACCGCGTCGATGGACGTGGTCACCCGGCTCGCTTGTTTGATCGTGCGACCCGCGTCGAGCATGCCCTCGTAAGTCGTCTTCAGACGTGATGCGTTCTCTTCAAAGATTTGCGCCAGCGCCACCATGTCGCGCGTCTGCAATTCGGAGCCGAGCCGGTCGAAGTCAAAGCCGGCCGCAATGCGCGACAGGAGCTCGGCCCCGTCGGGCATTTCGATCTCGCAGTTCGCGCCCGCACCAATAACCAGAGTTGTCTCGGTTCGGATCATGGTGAGCGCGAATCCTCCCGGCTTCTTTGCGCGTTGAAATGGTTGCGCAGGGGAATAGAGATGGCGTGGTTAAGATAAGGTAAGGTGGCGGCGGGGAACTTACGGAAAATTACCGGCTTTTCAATTCGAACGGCCGCCGCCTGAACGCCCTCCACTGGGCCGTCCCCCGCTCGAACGACGGCGTGATCCGCCTGATCCACGGCGTTGGTCACCGCGCGAAGAGCCGCCCGGCGCCCCTGCTCCACCTGAACGCTGGCCCTGCGGACGCCCTTTGCGTGCGGAATGCTTGGGCGCGGACTTGCGCCTTGGGCTGTCACCGGCGTCATTGTCGGCGGACGGTTTTGCGCCCATGGGCTTGGCCTTGATCTTCTTGGAAGACACTCGCGTTGCCCCGCGCGGCGCCGGTTTGGTCGGGCCAACGCCTTCCACCACAGCGCGGAAGTTTTCGGGCAAGTCTAGCCTATCCAATCCGGCGCCGGTCGTCTTCTGGATGTCTTTGAGATAGGCGCGCTCATCCTCGGCGCAAAAGGCGATCGCCACCCCGTCGCGGCCTGCACGCGCGGTGCGGCCAATGCGGTGGACATATTGCTCGGGCACGTTGGGCAGTTCGTAATTGATGACATGGCTCACGCCGGGAATGTCGATCCCGCGCGCGGCGACATCGGTGGCGATCAGGATCTTGGTCTTGCCGCGCTTGAACTCGTCAAGCGCGCGCTGACGCTGGCCCTGCGACTTGTTGCCGTGGATCGCGTTGGCGTAGATCCCGCTTTGCGACAGCTTCTTCACTACCCGGTCCGCGCCATGCTTTGTCCGGGTGAAGATCAGCACCCGATCCAGATCGCCCGGAACGCTGTGACGGCCTGAAAGGATCACTTCGAGCAGTGCGGTTTTCTCATTCTGCTGGACCATGAACAGATATTGCTCGATCCGCTCCGCCGTCGTGCTTTCCGGCGTGACCGAGACCTGCACCGGATTGCGGCAATAGCCCGAGACAAGCTCCTTGATTGCCTTAGGCATGGTCGCGCTGAAGAACAGCGTCTGGCGCTCCTTGGGCACAAGCTGGTTGATGCGCCGCAGGGCATGGATAAAGCCCAGATCGAGCATCTGGTCCGCTTCATCAAGCACCAGCACTTCGACACCAGACAGGTTGAATGCCTTCTGATCGATCAGATCGAGCAAACGGCCAGGTGTGGCGACGAGAATATCGGTCCCGCGGTGAAGCTTGTTGCGGTCCTTGTTGACGCTGGTTCCGCCCACAATGGACTGAACCTTGAGCCCGGCCAGCGCGCCGTAATCCTTGGCGCTGGCGGCAATCTGCCCGGCCAGCTCACGCGTGGGGGCGAGCACCAGCATCCGGCAGGACTTGAACGGGATCTGCTTGTCACTGGCGCGCAAACGGTCAATGCCCGGCAGCATGAAGGCCGCGGTCTTGCCCGTGCCCGTTTGAGCAATGCCCAGAAGATCGCGCCCTTCAAGAACCGGCCCGATGGCCTGCTCCTGGATTGGTGTGGGAGTGGAATAGCCCTTGAGATCAAGCGCCTGGAGGACGGGCTGAGACAGCCCGAGTTGGTCAAATGTTGTCATATAAACTCGCAATATGTGCGACGCGCACGGCGCGTTGATAGCGGCGTTGCGAAGCGCGGGGTTTAAAAACCGCCCGCGTGAAAAGGGAAGTCAGATAGGGGTCAGAAACGAGAGGCCGCTGGACCGTGACGCACAAGGGCGCCGGGCCGCTTCACGCTGGCTTGCTGCTCGTAATGCGGACGCCAGATGGAGCCTTTAGCGCCAAATGTCAAAGGGTGAGGCTTATCTAACCCGTGAAACCGTGCGGTTCGCGCGGCCCGCTGCAACCGCTGTCCTCGCCTATCAATCCAGTTCGGCGCGCAGATCCGCGTAAGACAGGCTGGCGCGATAGGAACCTTCGACCGGCTGATTGCGCTCATCGCGTGCGGGCTCAAAGGTGTAGTGATCCATCACAACTTCGCACAACTTCATGTTGATGTAGTTCTTGCGGAACCGGTCCACCACTTCGCAATCGGTCGCGTGTCCCGTGGCGTCGACTTTCATGTCAAACTGCACGCTCGAGCGCCAAATGCGCAATTTGCGCGATGTAGAGAGGAAGTCGAACCCGCCGTCAAACTCCACCATCTTGGCGGGTGTGGGATCAAACACCACGTCCCCCGTCGATGCCTGAACAACGATCTGAGCGCCCTCAACCTCAGCCTGAGCGGCGCGCATTTCAGCCTGGGCGGCGAGCATCTCAGCCCGGGCCGCGTCCAGCTCCGCCTGAAGCTCCACCATGCCAGCGTCCTGAGTAAACGAGCCGCACGCCATTGCGACGCAGGCGACAGGCAAGGTGATGAGTCCGGGCATAGAGCGACCTGTGCAATTAAAGTGAAAAAGAAGAGAGGCGGCGGACAATACGCAAAAGCGGTTCGAGTGCAAATCGAACCAAAATCGTGCAGACTTGCGCAATTTTCATACGAAAGACGGACACTTCAAGAAATGCGCAAATTTGACAAGATGTCGATGATTTCAATCCCGTGTCAACGCGGCAAAATCATGACCCAATTGACGCAGAATCACCTGGCTATTTGACGTCGGTGCCGCTCATTTTGGCCCCCGAACGGCCCAACAGCGCCAATCAAAGTGTTACAAAAACGTCACTGACTGTTCGCTGAACGCACGCAGGTCATGGCGCTCATCGCACTCAGAGTGCAGTTCGCCTGATGAACCGTGATCCAAAAGCCTTCCACCCTGCCAGAGTGTGGCGAAAAGGCCCACGAGCGAGGTTAGCGAATTGGACGGCCCAGCCAAGCCCTGGCTTAACCCTGATTAGCCCAGTCCTGAGGCCTCCATCAGGCGACAAGTGCTCGCGTCAAATTCGCCCTCGCCCGCTTCGATCTGCTTGGCGATAGCCTTGCCCAGTTCCACTCCGAATTGGTCAAACGGGTTGATCCCCATCAGCACGGCGTTCGCAAAGGTGCGGTGCTCGTGAAAGGCAATCAGCGCGCCCAGTGTCGCTGCATCAAGATCATCGAGCAGGAACATGGTCGAAGGCCGGTCACCCGGATAGGCCCGCGCGGGATCGTCATCGCTCGCCTTGCCCCCCATCAGAGCTGCGCCCTGAGCCAGACAGTTCATTAGCAGAATCCGGTGGTGCGCCGGGTCAAGCGCATCGCCAGGCGCGATGCTGGCGATGAAGTCGACAGGCACAAGCCGCGTGCCCTGGTGAAGAAGCTGGAAGACAGCGTGTTGCGCATCGGTCCCCACCCCGCCCCAGGTGATCGGAGCCGAGGGCTCAAGCAAGGGCTCTCCGGACGCGGTCACGCTCTTGCCGTTCGATTCCATCTCCAGTTGCTGAAGATAGTCGGGGAACAGCGCGAGACGCTCATCATAGGCAAACACCGCGCGCGTCTCGCACCCGCGCACTCGCGAATAATACTGGTCAACAAACGCGGCAAGAAGCGGTGCGTTTGCGCGGCCATCGGTCTCGCGAAAATGTGTGTCGATCGCCTGTGCGCCCGCCAAGAATTCGCGAAATTCCTCCATCCCGATCGCCATCGCAACCGGAAAGCCAATGCTCGACCAAAGCGAATAGCGCCCGCCCACGCTTTCGGGGAACGGCAGGATACGCGTTTCATCAACGCCCCATTTGACGGCCTTTTCGGGACTTGCCGTGAGCGCCACCACGCGTCCGCTGGGATCGGCCACGCCTTCCTTTTCCAGCCAAGCGAGCGCGCTGGCAGCGTTCGTCATGGTCTCGATCGTGGTGAAGGTCTTGGAGGCCACCGCGATCAGCGTTGTGGCCGGATCGCACGCGGCAAAGGCCTGTTCCAGCGCCAGACCATCAATGTTGGAGACCACATGCACATCCACCTTGGCCAGATCACGGGTCAAAGCATCCACCGCCAGCGCAGGGCCAAGGGCAGACCCTCCGATACCGATGTGGATCAGATGCTTGACCTCGCCAAGCGCGCCTTCGTGGATCGCCTCAACCAGCATGCCCATGCGCGCCAGAAGCGCTGCGGCTTCCTCGGTGTCAGCCTCGGTTCCACTGCCGCGCATCGCGCCGTGATTGGCCGCACGCCCTTCGGTGACGTTGACCACACCGCCCGAAAACAGCGCCTCTCGCGCCGCGGCAAAGCCGCAAGCCTCGGCCAGGGCTTCAAAGGCATCGAGCGCGGCGTTCGTCAGGTGGGTCTTGGAGAAATCAAGGCGCAGGCCACTCGTCTCACCCTCAGGGCCGGGCCATTCCAGGCGCCTCGTCAAGGCATCCACACGCCCCTCATGCGTTGCAAACAACTCCTGAAGCGTCGAAATCTCAAGCGCCCCAAGGGCATCCCAGGCGGCGGCGGTGGTCATCGTCGGCTCAGTCATGGTGCAGCAATCCCCTTTGCGTGAGGCCCATTGCGCGCCTAAGGGTGCTGGCGATGGATGTTAAGCCCCAAACTGATCCGGCCACCCCTTCGGTTTCATCCGGCGTGTCGATGAGCCAGGGGCAAGCCGCAAAGCCCAAGCGCGCGGACGAGACATCGGGCCCGGTCGAGGCCAAGGACAGCCTCCTTGGCTTTCCCGGCTTTCTTGTGAAGCTCGTGCTGGCGGTTGTGATCCTGCGCAGCTTTGTCATCGCGCCGTTCTCCATTCCGTCCGACAGCATGCTGCCCCAGCTGTGGCAGGGCGACTACCTGATCGCGAGCAAGTGGCCCTATGGCTATTCGCGCTATTCGCTGCCCTTCAACGCGCCGCTGATCCCGGGGCGGATCCTCGCCTCCTCTCCCGAGCGCGGCGATGTGGTCATCTTCAAGCATCCGGTTGACCAGCAGGACTACATCAAGCGCGTGATCGGCGTGCCCGGAGACACCGTCGCGATGCAAGGCGGGCAGATCATCCTCAACGGCGAGGCCCTTGCGCAAACGCCGCTTGATGACTTCGCCATTCCCCTGACCGCGATCAGCGAGTGTCCGTCCGGCCAATGGGACGCCGTGGGCGCAACCGGAGAGGTGCTGTGCCTGCTCGAGCGCGCGCAGGAAACATTCCCCGGCGGGCATACCAGCGCTGTGCTCAACGTCACCGACATCCCGCAGGACAGCTTTGCGCCCGTCACCGTGCCCGAAGGCAGCGTCTTCGTCATGGGCGACCACCGGGACAAGTCGCTCGACAGCCGCTTTCCCGCGCAGGCGGAGCTGGGTGTTGGGATTGTCCCGCAGATCTATCTGGTGGGCCGCGCTGAATTCATCGTCTGGTCAACCGATGGCAGCGCGCAATGGATCAAGCCGTGGACCTGGTTCAGCGCCGCGCGCTGGGAGCGCATTGGAACCGGGCTGTGACCAACGAGGCAAACACCCTTCCCCCGGCCACGCGTGAGTGGTTGGGCGCGCTCGGCTTTACGGTGCGCGATGAGGCGCAATGGCTGCGCGCGCTCACCCATGGCAGCTTCAATGGCAGCGTCTCGGCCAAGTCCGGACAGGAGAGCGCCGGCGATTATCAGCGGCTGGAATTTCTGGGCGATCGCGTGCTGGGACTTGCTGTGGCCGCGTGGCTGTTTCGCGATGGGGAAGCGGCCGAAGGGCAGCTTTCGCAGCGGTTGAACGCGTTGGTGAGCGGCGCGACCTGCGCTCGCATCGCGCGCGGCATTGACCTTCCCGAGCATATCCGTCTTGGCAAGCAAGCGCGTGAGGATGGCGGGGCGGACAGCGACAATATTCTGGGCGATGTGATGGAAGCGCTGATCGGCGCGTGTTTCCTCGAACACGGCTATGATCACGCCCGCGACATCGTCTACCAATTGTGGGCTGAGGAATTGGCGGGCAACGCGGGCAAGGCCAAGCATCCCAAGAGCGCGCTGCAGGAATGGGCCGCCGGCCACCGCCGCTCCATGCCCTCCTATTCGATCGTTGAGCGCAGCGGCCCGGATCACGCCATGCGCTTCACCGTCGAGGTCACAATTCCCTCGCTTGGCGCGGCGCGCGGCACAGCCAGCAGCAAGAGCGAGGCGGAAAAACGCGCGGCAAAGGCCTTTCTGGAGGAATTCGGGTGAACGACAATCAACCCTCACAAAAATGCGGCGTCGTGGCGGTTATCGGCGCGCCCAATGCGGGCAAGTCGACGCTGGTGAACCAGCTTGTGGGTCAGAAGGTCGCGATTACCAGCGCCAAGGCGCAGACAACCCGCGCTCGGATGCTCGGCATTGCGCTGCTTGATGATGTGCAGATGATCCTTGTCGATACGCCCGGCATCTTTGCGCCCAAGCGTCGGCTTGACCGTGCCATGGTCAGCGCCGCCTGGGAGGGGACCGACAGCGCCGATGCAATCCTGCTGATTGTCGATCCCATCAAGCAGCGTCGTCACGAACTGGAGCCGATCCTTGAGGCTTTGGAGCATCGCAGCGAGCGCAAGATCCTGGTGCTCAACAAGGTCGACAAGGCCAAGAAAGAGCCGCTGCTAGCGCTCGCGCAGGAAATGGGCGGGCGGCTTACCTTTGACGAGATCTACTTCGTCTCAGCGCTCACCGGCGATGGTGTGGCCGAGATGAAGACCGCGCTTGCCAAGCTGATGCCCGAAGGCGTGTGGATGTATCCCGAAGATCAGGTCTCTGACGCCTCGGAACGCCTGCTCGCCGCCGAGATCACCCGCGAGCAGCTCTACGCGCAACTTCACGAAGAGCTGCCCTACGACACCGCCGTGCGCCCCGAGCTTTACCAGCACCGCCCCGATGGGAGCCTTGAGATCCACCAGCAAATCGTCGTCGCGCGCGAAACGCAGCGCCCCATCGTCTTGGGCAAAGGCGGCAGCAAGATCAAATCCATCGGCGAGGCGGCGAGGCTGGAATTGACCGAAGTTCTGGGCGTGAAGGTCCACCTGTTCCTGCACGTAAAACTGTCCGAGGGCTGGAGCGAGGACAAGGAAGTGTTTGAGGAAATGGGGCTGGATTGGGTGAAGTGATTCAAGGTGACTGATTACTATTCCCGTTCATTGGAGCAATTTCTACGCAAGGCACCGTTGAACTTGGCTAGGAGCGCCTACGCAGTCGAGGTCAACCCATGGACCACCAAAGGAGATATCGAAGCAGCTTTGCTCTTTAGGGGCGCGATCGTGTCATCATACGGTTTCATTGAGACAACACTTGGCGAAACTTGCTTAAGGGCCTCTCGGTTAGAAGAGTTTTCAGGCCTTCGCGATAGCTTCCCATTTCGAACTCAGGCACGGATCAGTTTCTTGAGGCAGGTGTTTCAATCTCAGAAGTTTCAGCCCTACAGACCAACTGCTGAAGCGTTCTTCAAAAGGATTGAGGCCAATACTGACCTTCGTAACACCGTAGCTCATGCTCGTATGCAGGTTATGCCCAAATCTGGTGTAGTCTTTCAGAATTTCACACAGCAGATCGATGGCGGCGTAATTTGCTATCGAACCCCGATGACCTTGGGTGAGCTTGAGAGGTTGGCTTGGAAGAGCGCTCGACATAGCCGCCTTTGCCAGCACCTTGTCAATCGACTTGATCGGCTCAGTCTTTTGCCGAAGTTAGAGAATTAAACCCGCGCCAACTTCTCCAGCTTGGCTCTCAGCGCGGCCTCGTCGAACGGTTTAACGATACAATCGCCCGCCCCCGCCTTGCCCGACGCTTTGCCGAAGACCGAGTGATTAGTCGCCCCTAGAACAAAAGCCTCGCCATCGCACGAGACAATGAACCAAATACCTCTTCAGTAGAACGCCGAAATGTGACACTACTTCTCAGACGAGCGCTTTGATGGGGAAAAGGGATGAAGCCGAAACACGCAGTCAAAGCGCTTTTGGTGCTGCTGGTCTCGTGGCTTCATCTCGCACCATATGCAAACGCGCAAGTCTTGGTCATCGACATGCAGCGCGTCGAAAGAGAAGCGATCGTTTCCAATGATTTTGACGCTCAGACGGGCAAACTCCGCGAGCAGATCAGGTTTTTTCGATTGCTGATCCGTCCTGGAGGCCTACTAGACCAAGAAGCGGCAGACCTTGAAAGCCAAAAGCGGTTCATGGACGAGCAGACCTATGCGCAATCACGCAAAGCGCTCGAGAACAGGACCGACGAAGCGTCCGCGGCCCTGCAAGCGGCTGAAGCCATCCTTGAGGCGTGGCGTGGTGAAGCTCTGCAACAAATCAACCGCGCACAAGCCGATGTACTTAGGTCTCTGAAAGAGACCCATGGGGCGTACGATGTGCGGCTCAAATCCGATACGCCAGACGACGGCGACGGGATCGATGTAACAATGCAATACATCGCCATGCTGGACGAGCTTTTGCCAGTTGTGACGCTTACACAATATGAGCCACAGGAATAACCGCTCTGCTCGCTGACCTTGACTTCGGCAAGTTGGCGGCGTTGCTAGCACGGCATGACCGAGCGATCCTTCACCCCCGCGCTAGCTTCTCCAGTTTCGCCCTCAGCGCGGCTTCGTCGAACGGCTTGACGATGTAGTCGTCCGCCCCGGCTCCGATCCCTTCGTGGATGTCGCGCGCCTCTCCGTTGGAGGTGCAGAAGACCACAATGGGCTCTTTGGGTGTCGGGATTGCGCGCAGGCGGCGGACGAATTCGATGCCGTCCATTTCGGGCATGTTCCAGTCGGTCAGCACCAGAGCGGGCATCGCCTTGTTGCAGCGGGCAAGCGCCTCTTCGCCGTCCTGCGCTTCCAACGGCACATAGCCCAGCGACTTGGCGATCTTCGCCGAGACCTTGCGGATGACGCGGCTGTCATCGACGATCAGGCACACCTTGGCGACGGCAGGCTGCACCTCTTCAGGGTTGTAGCGATCGCGCATGGCCTTGGCTGCGGCGACGATAGCGTCGGTGTCGCTTGCATCGCTGGGGGCGGGACGCGCCGGCGCACCCCGGCCTTCCTCGAGCGCCTCTTCGACATCCTCCGGAGCCTCGACCTCGCGCGCGTTCTCAGGCGCTTCGCGAAGCTTCTCGGCCAGCGATTTGGCTTTCTCCGAACCCTTGGAAGAGCTGGTCGTGCGTTTGATCAGATTTTGAATGGTTCGGCCTCCCCACCCAGTGATGCAAAGTCGCCGTTCTCATCGTAGAGCGCGCCATCAAGCTCGTCGGCTTCGCCAACGGCATCAAGCTCCCCAGGCGTCACCCGCACATGCAGGTACGGCATCCAGACATCTCCGAACTCAGCCTTTTGATACCACACGTCCAGCACGTCATAACTTGCCCACATGCCATCCGGCTCGCGCAAGCGTATGCCCTCCCCAATGCGAGGCACAGCGGCAAAGCGAATGCGCTCCTGGGTCTGGTGAGTCTCGTTCTGGACTTCGATTTCAATCACAGCATGGTCCCTGGTCTTCACCAAACTCTAAGGGACAATACTAAAGGATTTACCAACGCGCAGAGACGGTTGGAGCGACTGGCGTCACACAGCGGTCAGCTGCGAGGGCAAGGCGCTCAGTCTTCGGCTTTTTTCGCGACGGTCTTCGCTTTGGCCGGGGTCTTCTTCGCGCTCGCCTTTTTCGCTGCCGGTTTCTTGGCGGCCGCCTTCTTGGGCGCCGCCTTCTTCTTGGCCGCTGTCTTCTTGGCCGGGGCCTTTTTGCGGGTTTTCTTCTTCGCCGGGCCCTTGGCCGCGCGCTCATCGATCAGGGTAACGGCCTGCTCGGCGGTGACATCTTCGGGTTTTACGTCCTTGGGTATGGTCGCGTTGGTGGATCCGTCGGTGACATAGGGGCCATAGCGACCGGGCATGACCTTCATCTCGCCGCCGCTCGTCGGGTGCTCACCCAGGGTCTTGATCGGTTCGGCCTTGGTGCGGGAGCCGCCCTTGCGGTTGGCCGCTTCGGCCAGCAGCACCACCGCCTGGTTCATGCCCGTTTCGAACACGTCCATCGTCGAGGAGAGTTTGGCGTATTTGCCGTCGTGACGCAGATACGGGCCATAACGCCCGATCGCGGCTTCGATCTCCTTGCCCGTTTCCGGGTGCCCGCCAATGATGCGCGGCAGATCGAGCAGCTTGACCGCCCAGTCGAGGTTGAAATCATCCAGATCCTTGGGGATTGAGGCGCGGATTTTTTTCTCTTCGCCCTCCATCTCGACATAGGGGCCAAAGCGGCCCGACTTGCGGTGGATTTCCTTGCCCGTTTCGGGGTGGGTTCCCATCAGGCCGTCCTCGGCACCGTTGTCGCCATCTCCGCCTGGCTGAGCAAAGCGGCGGGTGTATTTGCATTCGGGATAGTTCTGGCAGGCGACAAAGGCGCCGAACCGGCCACCGCGAAGGCTCAGGCGACCATTCGCGCGCCCTTCCTGCTCGCATAGCGGGCAATGGCGCGGATCCTTGCCATCCTCGCGCTCAGGGAAGAGGAAGTCGGAGAGGTATTCGTCGAGCACTTCGGTGACTTCGCTCGGCAGTTTCTCCATCACCTCTTCGGTCTTGGGCTTGAAGTCGCGCCAGAATTTCGCGAGCAATTCCTTGTAGTTCTCCCGCCCATCCGAGACGATGTCGAGCTCGTCCTCCATGCCCGCCGTGAAATCATACGCGACGTAATTGGGGAAGAAGCGCTCCAGGAACGCGGTCAGCAGGCGGCCCGATTCCTCAGCAAAGAAACGTTTGCTCTCAACCCGGACATAGGCCCGGTCGCGCAGGGTCTGGATGGTCGAGGCGTAGGTTGAGGGGCGACCAATGCCCAGCTCCTCAAGCCGCTTGACGAGGCTCGCCTCGGAAAAGCGCGGCGGCGGCTGGGTGAAGTGCTGGTTGGCTTCCACGCCCAGCTTGGCCGGCGTATCGCCCGCCTTGAGGACCGGGAGGAGGCCATCCTCATCCTCTTCCTTATCGTCAAAGCCTTCCTGATAGACCGCAAAGAAGCCGGGAAAGACCACGACCTGCCCCGTCGCGCGCAGCTCATGCTGCCCGGTGGGATCGCGCAAGGTGACCGTGGTGCGTTCAAGCTGCGCGGTCGCCATCTGGCTCGCCATCGCGCGCTTCCAGATCAGCGCGTAGAGCTTCGCCTCATCGCCGCTGGCAAAGCGATCCTTGGAAAAGTCGGTCGGACGGATGGCTTCGTGCGCTTCCTGCGCGTTCTTGGCTTTGGTGGCGTAGAAGCGCGGCTTTTCGGGGCAATAGGCTGCGTCGTAGCGTTGGCCGATTTCTGCGCGGCAGGCGGCAATCGCGCTGCCATCCATCTGCACGCCGTCGGTCCGCATGTAAGTGATCGCGCCTGCTTCGTAGAGGCGTTGCGCGGTGCTCATCGTCTGGCTGGCGGAAAAGCCCAGCTTGCGCGCGGCTTCCTGCTGCATGGTCGAGGTGGTGAACGGGGGCGCGGGATTGCGCTTCAGCGGCTTTTTCTCGACGTCCTCAACGGTAAAGCGCCCGCCTTCGACCGCGGCCTTGGCCTCCATCGCGATGCCTTCAGCCCCAAGGCTTAGCTTCTCAAGCTTCTCGCCTTTGTACCGGACAAGCCGCGCATCAAACTGGGTCGCATCGTGCTCGAGCTTGGCGATCACAGACCAGTATTCGTCGGCCTTGAAGGCCTCGATCTCACGCTCGCGCTCAACAATCAGGCGCAGCGCGACCGATTGCACCCGGCCCGCCGACTTCGCTCCGGGAAGCTTGCGCCACAGGACGGGGGAGAGCGTGAAGCCGAACAGATAATCGAGCGCGCGCCGGCCCAAATAGGCGTCGATCAGGTCCTGGTCGAGCTCGCGCGGAGCCGCCATCGCGTCGGTGACGGCCTTTTTGGTGATGGCGTTGAAGGTCACCCGCTCCACCTCAGCGGGCAGGGCGCGGCGCTTCTTCAGCAGGTCGAGCACGTGCCAGCTGATCGCTTCGCCTTCCCGGTCAGGGTCGGTCGCGAGCACAAGCCGGTCTGCGCCCTTGGCGGCGTCAGCGATGGCTTTCACCTGTTCGCGGTTGCGCTTATCGGAATAGACCTCCCAGTCCATCGCGAAGTCTTCATCGGGCCTCACGCTGCCATCCTTGGGCGGCAGATCGCGGACATGGCCATAGGATGCGAGAACCTTGAAGTCCTTGCCGAGATACTTCTCGATAGTTTTCGCCTTGGCGGGCGATTCAACGATAACAAGCTGCATGATAGGTCGATGAGGTCCTTACACGTGTACGTACGCGCGAGGGTGGAGGGGTTTCGCGCTCTGCGTCAAGGGGCCGCTAGCGACAAAGAGCGCGCGCCTCAAACGCTATTCGACTTATCCGGCCAAAAGAGCATCGACCCCGCGCGGGTTATTCAAACGCCGCAGTATCGTCAGACACCTGATCGCGCAGAACCGCGAAGGCGGCGATGCCCAGCACGGTGTACCAGACAAAAAACACAGACAGAGAGATGTTTCCGATCACAACGGACGACATGTAGGCCGTTTCCCAAGGAGCGTTCGGGTAAAGCTCATAATAGAGCTCAGGCGCTAACATCGCAGCCGTGCAAGCCAGCCAGAGAAGGCCCGGAGCAACGCCTGCCAGTCCAAGCGCGCCGACATTTGCGCTAGTGCGATGCCAGCTCCAGGCTAATGCCGCGGGGATAGTATCATCCGACGACAAAAGCCGCGCAAAGGCTGGAAGCCATCGCAAGGTCAGATAGATGCCCGGAAGAACCAGGAGCAGAAAGCCAAAGGCCACTCCAACGCTGTGCAGAATGGAGAGACCAAAGAACGTTACGATACCGGCCTTCGCTCCGCTCTCCAGCAGGCCGCTGCGCAGCATGAGCGTGTAGAGCAGAACGAAATTGAGACCGATCCCCACAAAGCTCATCAGGACATACGCGCCATTAGCTTCGGGCATGTTGAGATCGAGGTAGATGTAGGGCAGCGACCCAAGAAGGACATAGGCAGCTATGTAGACCCAACCTTGAGAGGCTATGTGCTTTTGGGCCGCGACGAGGCGATCGAAGACTGAAGGGTTCATGGCCATTTCATTCTTCGAAAAGGCTCCGACTAACCGCCCCACCCTCATGCCGCTCAATCTCCCCGGCGAGTTCCATCTCCAGCAGCGCCATGTGCACTTGGGCGGCATCCGCTCCCGCTTGCCGGATGAGTTCATCGACGCTGATGGGAGCCTTGGTCAGTAAGGCCTCGATATCTTTCGAGCGGTCCGCCCTCGCCTCGCCCCATTCCATGCCTTTGAGCTCAGCATAGTCGAACGGGGCGCTTTCCTCGGCCACGCGGAAGGTTGAGCGCGGCGCGCCGGTAAAACTCTGGAGCAATTCGCCCACATCCTCCACCGACTGCACCAGCACCGCGCCATCGCGGATGAGCTGGTTGCACCCTGCCGAGCGCGGATCGACCGGAGAGCCGGGGATCGCCATCACTTCGCGCCCCGCTTCGCCCGCCAGACGCGCAGTAATGAGCGTGCCGGATTTGGGCGCGGCTTCGACCACCAGAGTGCCGCTGGAAAGCCCGGCAATGATGCGGTTGCGGCTGGGGAAATGGCGGCCCTTTGGCTCGGTGCCCGGAGGCTGCTCGGCGATCAGCAGGCCGTCCTTGGCGATCCGCTCCTGCAGCGCGGCGTGCTCTGGTGGATAGACGATATCGATCCCGCTCGCGATGACGCCGATCGTGGCGGGCAAGGCGCCTTCATGGCTCGCCCCGTCAATGCCGCGCGCCAACCCCGATACAACCGTAAATCCAGCCTCGACCAACTGCCCGGCCCAATCGCGCGCCAGCTTGACCGAAGCGCCCGAGGCGTTGCGCGCGCCTACCATCGCCACGCACGGCGCGCTCGCCAGGGCAAGGTTGCCACGGCAAGTGAGGATGGGCGGCGCGCTTGCGATCTCGCTCAACAGCGCGGGATAGTCGTCCTGATCGTGAAACAGGTAGCGCGCACCGGCCGCAATCACTCCTTCGATTTCGCGCTCGATCCGGTCAGTTGAGGCAAGCGTGTAGCGCGTCTTGCGACGGGTAACGAGCTCGGGCAGCGCCTGCACCGCTTCCACCGCGCTTCCGAAGCGCGCGAGCAGAGCATGGTAACTCACTGGGCCGATATTAGGAGAACGAAGCAGCCGGATGCGCGCAAACGCTTCGGGCTGGGACGGGCTCACTGTTCGCCCGCCTCGGGCGCGGCGCCTTTCGAGCTCCCGCCGATCTTAGGCTCTTGCCCGGCAAAGATTCGCTTGATGTTCTCGTTGTGCTTGATGATCACGATCACCTGTATGACAAGCAGCGGCAGGAACAGCGGGACATAGGCCTCAAAGCCCATGATCGGCGCGATGAAGGCGGCGACCGGCGCAACGCTGACCGCGCTTAGGGAAGCTATGGAGGAGGTGCGGGTGAGCGCGATAGCGAGTGCCCAAATGCCGGCGCACACCAGCATGAGCGGCCATGACAGCGCGCCGCACACGCCCGCAGCAGTCGCAAACCCCTTGCCGCCCTTGAACTTGAGCCAGGGTGTGTAGCAATGCCCTGCCACCGCTGCGACCGCGGCGATCCCTTCGCCGCCCGGCCAAACCTGAGCGGCAATCAGTACAGCGGCCACACCTTTGCCCGCGTCGAGCAAAACCGTGGCCAGAGCGAGCCCTTTGTTACCCGTTCGCAGCACATTGGTCGCGCCAATGGAGCCGCTGCCAATCTGGCGCACATCGCCAAGGCCTGCGGCGCGCGTCAGGATCAGCCCAAAGGGTATCGATCCCAATAGAAAGCCAAGAATGGCGGCCAGAAACAATCCCATAGCACCCTCATACCCAGCGCGATCGATTTGTCTAAGCTTATGCGCGCTCGATCCGCTTACGCCCTATACGGGATCGCGATTTTACGGTCCAACCGTACTTTCGCCTTTGCTCGCGCAGCCTTAGTCTGCGCCGCGATGGAACACGCGCATCGCCTCTCCAAGCTGACCGAGCGAGAAAAAGACGTCTTGCGGCGTTGGCAGACTCGCAAGACGGCCAAGGAAATTGCGATTGATCTGAGCGTCTCGCACCATGCGGTTGAAAAACGGCTCAAAATGGCGCGGGCCAAGCTCGGTGTTGGTTCTTCGCTCGAGGCCGCGCGGCTGTTGAGCGAGGCGGAAGGGTACCAGACGTTGGCAGCCCAATCGCCGGACCTCGCGGCGGAGGCGCGCCTGGATCAAGAGCTCAACTTCCCTGCCAGAACGATAGGAGTTGTCACCGTGATCCTGCTTGCCTCAGCCCTCGCCCTTGCCGTCCAGTCGACCTCCCCCGCCGAGACTTACGGCGCCCTGCCCGATTCCGGCGTGGGCGAGGATGTGGGCTACCAAGGCGTCCTCGACGAAGACATGATCCGCCCTACCGACGCCCAGGTCGCCGTCATCACCCGCAGCACGTTCGATTTTCTGGATGAGGACAAATCGGGCTTCCTCGAGGGTCGGGAATCGCCGGTGAGCGCACCGTCCCAGCCGCGATCCGTCACAACGACCGATGAAGACGGAAACATCACCAGCACCGAAAAGCGACTAATGACGCAAAAACAAACCACGGACGGGTTCTACGCGAGGGCCGACATAGACGATGATGGGCGCGTATCCTACGCCGAGTATCACGCATGGTCGCGCCCCACCTTGAAGCGCATTGGCGTTCCCAAGGCCTGGACCAAGAACCTCGAGCCTAGCTCGGCGCCTGAAGGTTGACGACTTGGACACCCTAGGCCATCCGCAGCGCCGATGGCTGAGCCCACTAATCCCATCCTGATTTTCGACACCGGCGTTGGCGGCTTGAGTGTTTATGATGCTCTGCGCGCCATGCTGCCCGATGCGCCGGTGATCTACGCGGCGGACTATGCGGGCATCCCTTATGGAGAAAAGAGCGAGGCGGAGGTCGCCGCTCGGGTTGCCGGGCTGCTCGGGCGCATGGCGGAGCGATACGAGCCGCGCCTCGCCTGCATCGCCTGCAACACCGCGTCCACCATCGCGCTTGGCATGGTGCGCGAGGTGCTGGAGATCCCCATCGTCGGCACCGTGCCTGCAATCAAGCCCGCCGCCGCGCGCACGCAAAGCGGCACAATCGCGCTGGTGGGCACGAACGCGACGATCCGTCAGGCCTATGTCGATGATCTTGAGGCGCGTTTTGCCAGCGACACAACTTTGCTGCGCATCGCTGCGCCCGATCTGGTGGACATGGCGGAAGACAAGCTGCGTGATCGCTCACTCGACACCGCGCCGATCGAAGCTGTGGCCCGCTCGCTCTCCGAAAAAGCCAATGGCAGCGTGATCGATACGCTTGTCCTTGCCTGCACCCACTTCCCGCTCTTGAGCGCCGAGTTTGCATCGGTCTTTGGCCCGGGCGTCGCGCTGGTCGATGGCGCAAGCGGCATCGCCCGGCGCATTGCCCATCTCACGCAAGGCCAGCCCATGGCGCGCCAAAGCGCTAACCGCTTTGTCGTCACCGGGCCGGTGGAGCGCGCGGCGGGGCTTGAGGCGGCTCTGGCAGAACGCGGCTTTGGCAAGGCCGAGTGCTTTACCGCTTGCCCCCTCGCCCAACCCAGACCTTGATGCGCCCGCTTGCAAGGCGCTTGCAAAGATCGCCATGGCAAATCGTCATAAGGTTACTTACTTGGCTTCTGAAACAATTCTTCCCTAGCGGGGTTAGTGCCTGAGAGGTTTCCAGTCGGCGGGTGGTCGCGCGCGAAGCCGGGTCTTTAAGCAAGAGCGTATCAGAGAGTGAATTACGATCAGATTTTTGATGCCGCGATTGACCGCCTCCATGAGGAGGGCCGCTACCGCGTTTTCATCGACATCCTGCGCAACAAGGGCGCCTATCCCAACGCGCGCTGCTTTCACGGGCATAACGGGCCCAAGCCGATCACGGTGTGGTGCTCGAACGACTACCTCGCCATGGGCCAGCACGATGTCGTGATCTCGGCGATGGAAGAGGCGCTGCACGATGTCGGCGCCGGGTCTGGCGGCACCCGCAATATCGGCGGCAACACGCATCTTCATGTTGAGCTGGAAAGCGAGCTGGCGGATCTGCACGGCAAGGAAGGCGCGCTGCTGTTCACATCGGGCTATGTCTCGAACGATGCGACGCTGTCCACGCTGGGCAAGCTGCTGCCGGGCTGCGTGATCTTCTCAGATGAATTGAACCATGCGAGCATGATCGCCGGCATCCGCAATTCGGGCTGTGAGAAGCGCATCTATCGCCACAACGATATGCGTCATCTGGAAGAACTGCTCGCCGCCGAAGATGCAGGCGCGCCCAAGCTGATCGCGTTTGAGAGCGTCTATTCGATGGAAGGCGACACCGCACCGATCCACGCGATCTGCGATTTGGCCGAGAAATACAACGCGCTCACCTACATCGACGAAGTGCACGCGGTTGGGATGTATGGCGCGCGCGGCGGCGGCATTTCGGAGCGTGACAACGCCGCGCACCGGATCGACATTATCGAGGGCACTTTGGGCAAGGCGTTCGGCGTGATGGGCGGTTATATCACGGCCGAAAAGCGCGTGATCGACTGCATCCGCAGCTACGCGCCCGGTTTCATCTTCACCACGTCCTTGTCGCCGGTTCTGGTTGCGGGTGTGCTTGCCTCGGTAAAGCATCTCAAGGGCTCCAGCGAAGAGCGCAACGCCCAGCAACGCGCCGCTGCGATGCTGAAACTCAAATTTGCCGAAGCGGGCCTGCCGGTGATGGATTCGACCACGCATATCGTCCCGCTGATGGTGGGCGATCCGGTCCACGCGAAGAAGATCAGCGACATCCTGCTCGCCGAATACGGCGTCTATGTGCAGCCCATCAACTTCCCCACCGTACCACGCGGAACCGAGCGCCTGCGCTTCACGCCGGGTCCGCACCACACCGAGGCGATGATGGACGAATTGACAGCGGCATTGGTCGAAATCTGGGACCGGCTCGAATTGCAATTGCGCGAGGCGGCGTAAGTCGAGATGAGCTCTTCAGGGATTTTTCCAACCGACGAATGGACTATCGCTGAAGGGGAGACCGAGGCGGGACTTTTGCTCGTGCGTTACCGAGCCGGTGACCCGTCGCCCGCTGATCAGGCGGTTTTCCAGTATCTCATCATCATCACCTGGTCCTACGAACCCCGCGATGCATCCGGCCTGCCCGACAGTGAAACGCTGGACCAGATGGAAGCCTTTGAAAACTGCGTCTTGGACAAAAGCGATGATGATCGTGTCTGGGGCTCTGGCGTTGCTGTGATAACTCACGCCGGGACGCGCGAATGGCGCTTCTACACTCCCGATGTCGAAGTGTTTCAGGGCGAATTCAGCGCAGCCCTGAGCGGGTTTGAACCCTTCCCTCTGCAATTCCAGGCCTTTGAAGACCCCGAATGGACCGGCTTTGCTGAGATAAGAGGCATGGCCAGGGGATAGACGGCACGCTTGCACTGCAGTCGTGGATGGCGCACACCTCTCACAAGCCAACATAGGGAGAGGGATGATGGCGACCACATTCGACCGCGCGCAACTGGATACAGGCGCGCTTACGATCAAGCCGATGACGCCGGCGATTGGTGCGGAAATCCTCGATATTGATCTGGGTGCAGACAACATCGCCGAGGCTGTGCCCGCGATCCGCGCCGCTTTGCTCAAGCATGGCGTGATCTTCTTTCGCGATCAGGACCTAAGCCAAGAACAGCACATCGCGTTCGCGCGCCACTTTGGTGACCTCGAAATCCACCCGGCGACGCCCAAGGATCAGCCCAACCCCGAAGTGCTCAAAATCGCCCACGGGCCTGACAGCCGCGGGCAGGAAAACTACTGGCACTCCGATGTCACCTGGCGCGACAGGCCTTCCCTGGGATCAATCCTGCTGGCGCGCGAAGTGCCGGGATGCGGCGGCGACACTCTGTTTGCCAACATGCACCTGGCCTATGAGCGTCTCTCAGAACCCATGAAGCGCCAGTGCGAAAGCCTCATTGCCGTCCACGACATCGCGCGGGTCTTTGCAAAGCGTCTGGGTAAGGCGCCTGAAGACCTGCACGACCGCTTCCCGCCCCAACGCCACCCTGTGATCCGCACCCACCCCGAAACCGGCGAGCGCGCGATCTATGTCAACATCGCCTTCACCTCGCATATCGAAGGCCTGTCCGAGCGCGAGAGCCAGTGGCTGCTCGATCACCTCTACGCATGCGCCAAGGATGCAGAGATCCAGTGCCGCTTTCGCTGGGAGGAGGGATCCATTGCGTTCTGGGACAACCGCGTGTGCCAGCATCTGGCGGTGTCGGACTATTTCCCAGCGCGCCGCGTGATGGAGCGGGTGACCGTGGCGGGCGACAAGCCTTTCTTCACGCCTTAAGGGGGCGCTGCCGTAACGTCCTTTGCGCCGCCGCCGCGCTGCGCTAGCACTCTTCGCAAATCGCAGGATTCAGGAGAGAGATTGATGGCGTTTGAACTTGGCAATTCAGAGCAGACTTTTGCGCAAGTGGTGCATGGTCGCCGCTCGATCCGGGGCTATCTGGATAAGCCCGTGCCCAAGGACCTGATCGCCGAGGTGCTGGCGATGGCGATGCGTTCGCCCACCAGCTACAACACGCAACCTTGGTACTTTCACGTGATCTCGGGCGAACCGCTGGACCGTATTCGCAAGGGCAACACCGAACGCATCCTTGCAGGCGAGCCCGACAGCCGCGAGTTCCGCTCGGGTGCGCCCTATGCCGGCGTCCACCGCGAACGCCAGATCGAGGTGGCCAAGCAGCTCTTTGCCGAAATGGGGATTGAGCGCGAAGACAAGGCCGGGCGTCAGGAATGGG
>JBCBYM010000249.1:0-2794 GCA_039815865.1 Pseudomonadota bacterium | reverse complement strand
CCAGCAAGTCCTTCAGAACCACATTGTCCAGCATCGTGTCCGCCAGCAGTCGCTTCAGCTTTGCATTCTCATCTTCCAGCGCCCTCATCTTGGCGACGTCGGAAACCTCCATGCCCCCATACTTCGACTTGTATTTGTAAATGGTGCCCTGGCTGAGGCCGTGCTGTAAACGGCGGAGCAATACTCGGCCACGGTAGCGGCGGCATTGTGCTGTCGCGGGCGGCGTAAAAGTCGTCCACTTTTGCCCTTTCGTTATTCGGGAGGGCTTGGGGATATACACCGTGGACTTGTATTTGAAGGTGCGTCACGCCCATTTTCAGGATGGCTTGAGCGGACGCCAGATTGCCCGGGATTTCGGGATAAGCCGAGACAGTGTTGCGAAGATGTTGGCCTATTCCGAGCCGCCCGGGTACCGGCGGGTGGCACCGATCCGGCGGCCGAAGCTTGATCCTTTCACGGCTCAGATCGACCAGTGGCTTGCCGAAGACACGGTGCGGCCACGCAAGCAGCGCCATACCGCAAAGCGCATCTTCGAGCGGCTTCGCGATGAGTGTAGGTTCAACGGCGGCTACACGATCGTCAAGGATTACGTGCGCCACCGGAAGCGGACTGGCAGGGAGATGTTCGTGCCGCTGAGCCATCCGCCCGGGCATGCGCAGGCGGATTTTGGTGAAGCGCTGGTTGTGATCGGCGGCGTTGAGCAGAAAACACACTTCTTTGCTTTCGATCTGCCACACAGCGATGCGTGTTACATCCGGGCCTATCCTGCGGCGACCACCGAGGCCTGGTTGGACGGTCATGTGCATGCTTTTGCGTTCTTCGGCGCGGTTCCTCAGTCGATCCTCTACGACAATGACCGGTGCCTGGTTGCCAGGATCCTGTCGGACGGCACCCGCCAGAGAACGCAGCGGTTCAGCGCGATGTTGTCGCATTATGTTGTCGATGATCGCTATGGCCGTCCGGGCAAGGGCAATGACAAGGGGGCCGTGGAAGGTCTGGTCGGTTACGGTCGACGCAACTTCATGGTGCCGATCCCGTCGTTTCCGGACTGGGATGCGTTCAACGATCACCTGGAAGAGCAATGCCGCAAGCGTCACCGTGATGTCTTGCGCGGCCACAAGGCCAGCATCGGTGAACGGCTGCAGGCCGATCTGGCTGCGATGCGGGATTTGCCCGGCGCGCCCTTCGAGGCCTGTGAGTTGCAAAGTGGCCAGGTCGCATCGACATCAGTGGTGCGCTACCGCGGCAACGATTACTCGGTGCCGGTCGCCTATGGCCATCGCACGGTATGGATCAAAGGCTTTGTGACCCGCGTCGTCATCGGTTGCGCTGGCGAGGTGATCGCCGATCATCCCCGCTCTTATGACAGCGGTGACATGGTGTTCGATCCGCTGCATTACCTGCCGCTGATCGAGCGCAAGATCATGTCCTTCGATCAGGCTGCGCCCTTGCAGGGTTGGGAACTGCCTGACGTCTTCGCCACGCTCCGGCGCTTGCTGGAAGCCCGGCAAGGCAAGGCTGGCAAGCGGGAATATGTGCAGGTCCTGCGCCTGCTGGAACGCTTCGAGGCCGAAGTGCTGCATCTTGCCGTCAAAGACGCCCTGCGAATGGGTGCGGTCAGCTTCGACGCGATCAAGCACCTTGTCCTGTGCAGGGTCGAGCGAAGGCCCCCGAGGCTGGATCTTGATGTCTATCCGTTCCTGCCCAGAACCAACATCGCCACCACCTCGGCTGCGTCCTACATGAGCCTGCTGGCAGGAGGGGAGGCATGACGGACGCCCCCGAACTGCTGCTCGCCCACCACCTCAAAACGCTTCGGTTGCCGACCTTCCTGCGCGAACACGACAAGCAGGCGCGCATCTGTGCGGCCGAGGGCGTGGATCATGTGCGCTACCTGGCCCGGCTGACCGAGCTGGAACTGATCGACCGGGAACGGCGCATGGTGGAACGCCGGATCAAGGCAGCAAAGTTCCCGGCGGTCAAAAGCCTGGACAGCTTCGACTTCACAGCCATCCCATCACTGAACAAGATGATGGTGCTGGAACTGGCGCGCTGCGAATGGATCGAGCGCAAGGAGAATGTAATTGCGCTCGGGCCGTCCGGCACAGGCAAAACCCATATCGCCCTCGGGCTGGGGCTGGCCGCCTGCCAGAAGGGGCTGCCGGTTGCCTTCGTCACCGCTGCGGCCCTCGTGCACGAGATGATGGAGGCACGCGACGAAAAGCGCCTCCTGCAGCTTCAGCGCAAACTGGCCAAGGTCAAACTGCTGATCATTGACGAGTTGGGCTTCGTCCCCTTGAGCAAAACCGGCGCCGAGCTTCTGTTCGAGCTGATCTCGCAGCGTTACGAGCGCGGCTCGACTCTGATAACATCGAACCTGCCCTTCGAGGAATGGACCGAAACTTTCGGAACCGAGCGCCTGACCGGCGCGCTGCTGGACCGGCTGACCCACCACGTGAATATCCTGGAAATGAACGGCGAAAGCTACAGGCTCAACCAAAGCCGCGCCCGCCTCACCTCCGCCGGAAATTGATCCTAAAAGAATTGGCCTGACGGCCAATACGCCTTGGACCGTGCTTGCTACATGAGGGCCGCACGCTCCAAGGCGCACGCGCTCAACTGGCCGACTTTTGCTCCGCCCCAGTGGCCGGGTTTTGGTCCGCCGTTGACAGTACAAGACTTCAAAGATGCGGTCAGCGTTGCTTGGTGGTCGATCGCTGTCATTTGAGGCGCCCATGGGACAGCGCCAGATTTGCAATGGTGGTTCCACTGGCCAGGGCGTGATCCGCCGGAT
>JBCBYM010000248.1:0-2806 GCA_039815865.1 Pseudomonadota bacterium | reverse complement strand
CCAGATCTGGGTAACCCAGCTCGCCCGTTTTGAAGCCCAGCACAACCGACATCTCCGGCATGCCGAGGCGCGCGGCAAGGTCGTTCGCCATCAGCATTTCGGTCGCGTCAGAAGTGCCATCGCCGATCGCCTGGAAGAAGCGCCGCTCGGTGCGCCAGTCGCGGCGGTTTGCACCGATCGCGAGAATGGCGCGCGACAGCGGGCGAGCCTCGAATTCGCGGCGTTGCTCGGGCGTGAGCTCGGGCCGCGGGAGGGCGCTGAATTGCGGCATGGGCTGCCCCAAAAGGCCTAGCGCGAGCTGACCGTAGTAATAGTCCGGCCAAGAGGCGGCGGTTTCAAGCAGGCGCTGCGATTCTTCCGAATTCCCGGCCGCGCGCGCGGCTCGGCCGGCCCAGTAAAAGCCTTTCGCCTTGGTCAGCGGGCTGCGTGCGGCTTTGCCGTACCGCTCAAACAGCGGCCAGGCCTGATCCGCGCGGCCCAGCTCCCACAGAGCCTTCGTACCGCCCAGCCACATCAAATCGGTGTAGCGGTCGCGCAGTGTGAAGGAGCCTTGCGAGATGTCCTCATCGGGCATGAACAGGTCATCGATCCGGCTCGCTATGCGCATCGCGTTGGTGGCCGAGGCCTTCTTGGCGACGCGCAGCATCAGCCCGACCATCTTTTCGCCATCAAGCGCGGGCCCGGTCACCTCGGCGCGGTTGGCAAGGATGGTTGCGGCCTCGCCATAACTGCGCTTGGCGTAGTGGTAGCTGGCCAGGCTGTAGAGATAGCCCGCGTCCTGATAGGCGCTTGTCGGCGGCTCCAGCCCATTGTCTTGCGGCCGCGCGCCGCTCACCAGAGCAAGGCGCGCCATGGCCAACGGCTGGTCGGTTGGAGCCAGATTGACCATGTGGCGAGTCGCTGCCGGCGCATCTCGCTGCCACAGCAGCGCGTCCATGCGTGCGGTGTGATCAGCGGGCGTCAACTGGCGCCCATAGAGGCTGTCCAGCGTCAGTTCGACGGCCTCTTCCATTGTGCCCGACCGCCACGCCTCGCGCGCCGTCTCAAGCGCTTCTGCCCGACCCGCTCCCGCCAGCGCCACGGCGTAGCGCGCGCGGGCCGGGTTGGTGAGCGGCGAAAGCGCGTCAAAGTAGCGCAGCAGATCTGTGCGCGAGGGCGATTCCACGGCCAGCGTCTTCTCGGCGCGCACCCGGATGATCTCCATGCGCGGAAATTCCGGATAAGCCATGGCAAAGCCCGCGTAATCGAAGAAACCAAGCTGGCCGTTTTTCTGCAAAAGCTCCCACTTCGAGATCGCGGCGTCCATCTCGCTGGGTTGCCGGGCGACCATTGCGCCGCCCGTGGTATCAGGATCGATTTGCGCCGCCGAAGGGGCTGCAAACACCAGCGCGCCAAGGGCGGCGCCGAAGAGGGCTTTGAAACGCAAAGTGTTGACCATGCTGGACATCGTGCCGAAAGGCTCCTTATCAGGCGCTGAACGCACCCAAAGGGTGTTAAACGGTGCTGGCCGACAATCTGGCCAACCGCAACCAAGATATTTGTAAGATACGAGGATAACGCAATGTTTAGCGGCTCCATTCCCGCTCTGGTGACTCCTTTTCGCGACGGATCGTTTGATGAGGCTGCGTTCCGCAAGCTCGTCGACTGGCAGATCGAAAACGGCAGCGCCGCGCTTGTGCCCTGCGGCACGACGGGCGAGGCCTCAACCCTTTCCAACGCAGAGCATCACCGTGTGATCGAGGTGTGTATCGAGCAAGCGGCCGGGCGTGTGCCGGTGATCGCCGGGTGCGGGTCAAACGACACGATGAACGCCGCTTTGCACATGAGCTTTGCGCGCAAGGCGGGCGCGGCGGCGGGGCTGTGTGTGGCGCCCTATTACAACCGTCCGAGCCAGGCCGGCCTGATCGCGCATTTCAGCTATCTGGCTGAA
Source organism: Pseudomonadota bacterium (assembly GCA_039815865.1). Taxonomy (GTDB): domain Bacteria; phylum Pseudomonadota; class Alphaproteobacteria; order Sphingomonadales; family Sphingomonadaceae; genus Erythrobacter. The sequence continues at coordinate 876 of JBCBYM010000248.1, read as the reverse complement.
AACTGCGATCTGCCGATTGTCCTCTACAACGTGCCAAGCCGCACGGTGACCGACATTGAGGACGAAACGGTCGTTGCGCTGGTGAAGAAGCATCCGGACAAGATCATCGCGATCAAGGATGCCAGCGGGGATCTCTCGCGCGTGGCGGATCACCGCATGGGGATCGGGCGCGATTTCTGTCAGCTTTCGGGCAATGACGAATTGTGGCTTCCGCATTCGGCCGCCGGCGGGCGCGGGGCTATCTCTGTCACGGCCAATGTCGCGCCAGCTCTGTGCGCGCAGTTCCACGCAGCAATTGCGGCAAACGAGCTGCAGAAAGCGCGCGAGCTCAACGACCGGCTCTTCCCGCTCCATTATGCGATGTTTTCAGACGCGTCGCCAGCGCCGGCCAAATACGCGCTCAGCCGAGTGCTCGACTATATCGAGCCCAGCGTGCGCCTTCCGATCATCGAGGCAAGCGAAGGCTCGCGCCGCGCGGTCGATGAAGCGCTGGAGCATGCCGGGCTGGTCTGAGCGCTTAGTCCGCCGGGTTGTGCTTTTGCACAAAGGCCATGGTTGCATTGAGCATCTGCATCCGCGTGTTGGACTGTGAGAGGAAATGGTCCTCGCCTTCCAGCTCGACAAATTCGAACTCTTTGCCTTTGCCTTTCAGCGCGTTGCGCATCATAACCGATTGGCCATAAGGGACCACTGTGTCATCGCGGCCATGGATCAGCAGGATCGGAGCGTCGGCCTTGTCCGCGTGGTTGACCGGGGACAGCGCATCGAGATCGGGGTTGGGGCCAAACTGCTTGTCAAAGTGAGAGGAAATGGTCCTCGCCTTCCAGCTCGACAAATTCGAACTCTTTGCCTTTGCCTTTCAGCGCGTTGCGCATC
>JBCBYM010000247.1:0-2818 GCA_039815865.1 Pseudomonadota bacterium | reverse complement strand
GCGGAAGGCGACGAGATTGGGCGCGGCACAGGCACTTTTATGCGCTCGCGCATCGCGTTGTCCGGCCTTCCGGGATACTCGCAGCAACTCTAGCGCGCTTCCAGCGTCCCATCTATTGTCCGCGACCGATGCGCCTACCTGCCCACCTTGAAGTTGCCAGTCTCATAAGGCTCGCTGAATCCAACGGCGGCTCGGCGATGGTGCTAGCCAAAGGTGAGCCCGACGCCGGCACGATCTTGATCGTAACCATGTATCGCGGAGAAGACACAAGGCTTTTCGAAAGAATGCCTCAGCTCGATGGAACGCGCACTTTTGTTCAATCGAAATCGCAAGCATATGAAAAACAAAACGAATTTACAGAATATCTAGCCCGTCGACGCAGTCAGGACCCGGATATCTGGATTATCGAGGTGGATATCGACGAGGCGGAACGTTTTATCGCACTTTTGCCGAATTAACTTGATCTTGTATCGAATGAAACTAAATGCACGTCCGCTTCCAAGGCGGAGGCCAGCGGCACGGCAATTCGGTCGGTCGGCTGGCACGCAGACGGGGGGCAGCCGGCAGGCTTTTTAGAACCACCCTACAAACCAGCGAAACCATCGCATCAGGTTCAAAGGCCTGCGTCAGAGCTCGCTCACCGCACGAATACAGTGTTTGCATGAGTCGCCAGACTTACTCTTTAAGCGCAGCCGCCGTTTTGGCGGTCGCCAGCATGAGCTTCTCCAGCGCGGATAGCGCTGAAGCGTTTGCACAAGACAGCGTTGATAACGGTGTCGTTGAGCCGACGGACAAGGCTATTCAGGATGAGGCGATTGAGATCGTCCCCGTTGACCTTGACGCAGCGCCTGCGGAAACCTCGCAATCCGACGTAACTTTCGTTTCTATTCCGGTCGTCCAGTCGCTTGACAGTGATGGCGCGGTAGATGCGCTTACCTCTGACGTGAGCGCGGCGGCCTCTCTCGGCGATTTGGTTCAGCAGGTCGAGGTCGGCGAAATGACCGATCAGATGCAGTGCCTTGCCGGGGCGGTCTATTTTGAATCGCGCGGAGAACCGCTTCATGGTCAGCTGGCCGTGGCGCAGGTTGTCATCAATCGAAGCGAGGACACGCGTTGGCCGGCCAGCTATTGCGGCGTGGTTTATCAGCGCGCTCAGTTCTCCTTCGTTAAGAATGGCAGCATGCCGCGCATTCGTACCTCCACAGGGGCTTGGCAGCGTGCCAAGGCGATTGCGCAGATCGCGCATGATGGCCTTTGGTCTTCTGAGGTTGGTGACGCGGTCTACTTCCACGCCACTTATGTGCGTCCAAAATGGAGCCGACGCAAAGAGCGCACGGCCCAGATCGACACACACATCTTTTATCGCTGAGCTGAAGATCAATCGAAGAGTTGAGGGCTCGCCGGTTGGGCGGGCCCTTTTCGTTTGGCTCAGGCTATTTCAATCCAAACCGGGGCGTGATCGCTCGCTTTCTCGCGCCCGCGATGGTCGCGATCGACGCCGACAGCTCGCAAACGGTCGGCCAGTTCGGGCGAAAGCAGGGCGTGGTCGATCCGAAAGCCGTGATCGCGTTGCCAGGCACCGGCTTGATAATCCCAATACGTCCAAACACCCCCGCGTGGATTGAGGGTTCGAATGGCATCCGTCCAGCCATCGGCGAGTAAGCGCTGATAGGCATCGCGGCTTTCAGGCTGAGTGAGCGCATCATTCGCCATTGCCTTCACCGAGAAGGTGTCGTCGTCGAACGGAATTACGTTGTAGTCGCCCAACACGGCGGCGGGGACTTCTTCTGCCCAGATGTCTGCCATGCGAGCGCGCAGTTTCTCCATCCAGGCGAGCTTGTAATCAAACTTTGGCCCAGGCTGGGGGTTTCCGTTGGGAAGATAGATATCAACCACCCTTGCCTGGTGTGCGCCATCCTTTGTCACGTCCACTTCGAGGTAACGCGCTTGCTCACCCTCGCCCTCTTTGGGCCCATCGATGCCCAATCCCCGCTGAACTTCGGCGATGGCAAAGCCGGCCTGCGTATCCGCAAGTATCGCTACACCGTTAAACGCCTTCTGTCCGTGCCAGATTGGCTGATAGCCCAACGCTTCGAAAGCGTCGGCGGGGAAGCCTTCGTCCTGGCTTTTGATCTCTTGAAGGCAGGCGACTGAGGGGCGGGTCTCCTCTAGCCATTCCTTGAGCCGCGGCAGGCGCGCCTTTATGCCGTTGATGTTGAACGTTGCGAGTTTCATGGCGGTTTCAATGCCGCAAACGCGTCTCGGGGTCTAACTCAAATCCCGAAGCTGGATCCGCAACCGCATCCAGCCGCTGCGTTTGGGTTCTCGACCCGAAAGGCCGCTCCACCCAGGGATTCGACGTAGTCGACGACGCTCCCCCCCACCAGATCCAGGCTCATGGGATCGACAACCAATCGAACGCCATCGGTTTCGCTCACCATATCATCGCTGTCGGGGCCGTCGGCCATCTCAAACTTGTACTGAAAACCAGAGCACCCGCCCCCTTCGACCGAAAGCCGCAAAATGGCGGGCTTGGTCTGCTTTTGAGCGATGACTGCTACACGTTCGGCAGCGGCCGGAGTTAGAGAGAGGGTCTGCGGCATGGCCGTAACGTAAGGATCCGAGTGTTCAATCTCAAGCCGGATGAAGTGAAAAGACCGCGTCAAATGGTCTGGATATAGCTTCGCATGGCTTCGGCTTCGTTCTCAACCTCGTCGATCCGGGTTTTCACGAGGTCACCGATTGAAATGAACGCGCGCAGCGCGCCGTTCTCAACAACCGGGAAATGGCGAAAGCGCCGCCTCGTCATCAGCGCCAG
>JBCBYM010000246.1:0-2818 GCA_039815865.1 Pseudomonadota bacterium | reverse complement strand
CCGCTCAAGAGGTGGCGCTGGTGCGCGATGTGTGCGCCGCGCTGGGCGTGCCGTTTACCGCGCTGGACGTGAAGCTGGCGCCCGGCAATCTTCAAGCCCGCGCGCGTGAGGCGCGATACGAAGCGCTCATCGCATGGGTGCGCGCCGAAGGGCTGGGCGCGCTCGCCACCGCGCATCACGCCGATGATCAGGCTGAGACCTTGTTGATGCGTCTGGCTCGAGGCAGCGGGCTGTCAGGGCTTGCCGGGGTGCGCGCCTATCAACCCTACGAGGCGGACGGGCACGAACATCCCATCGCGCTGCTGCGCCCGCTCCTATCCTGGCGCAAGGCTGAGCTGGAGGCGATTGTGGCGGATGCCGGGATTGTCCCGGCGCGCGATCCTTCCAACACGCAGACCCGGTTCGACCGGGTGCGGGTGCGCGATCACCTGGCCGCGCATCCCTTTCTCGACCCGCACGCCCTCGCGACCAGCGCCGAGCATCTGGCCGAGGCCTGGCGCGCGATTGAGTGGTACGCCGCGCTCGACTGGGAGGAGATGGTCGCGCGCGAGGAAGACGGCGTGAACCTGCGCTACACCGCCAATGTCCCGCGCGTCATCCAGATCGAGACCGTGCGCCGGATCGTGAGCGAGCTGGGCGGTGTTGTCTCACGCGGCGAAGCGGGCCGCGCAGTCGATCGGCTGTGGCGCGGTGAAAACGCCTCTTTGGGAGGGGTCTTGGCCGTGCCTACGATCGAGAAAATTGCCCCCGTTGGCGTGGACATGCGGGTGTGGCGCTTCTCCCCCGAACCCCCGCGAAGGGTGCATTGATTTAGAGTTCGCCAGCGAACTCTAAATCAAGAGAGCTTATCGCCGATCGTGATCATCTCGCCGCGGGTGATGACGACCTTGTCGCCGCGCTTGGCCGCTGCGAACAGCTTCTCGGCAAATTCATCGGGCACGCCGATGCAGCCATGGCTGGCGTAGCCGTTGATTACGGGCGAGCCGTGGATGGCAATCCCGCTCCACGTCAGGCGCAGCGTCCAGGGCATGGGCGCGTTGTTGTATTTCTCGGAGATGTTGTCCTTTTCCTTGGTTAGGATCGGGAACGTGCCGAGCGGCGTCGGGTGCTTCTTGGTGCCCAGCAGAGCGACCGCGGTGCCGATTTCATGCCCGTCGCGAAAGGCGCTGATGACGCGCGCTTCGAGATCCACCGTCACCACCAGCGTGCCGCTTTTTGGCGCGTTGCTTTCATCCCAGTACCAGTCGCCATAGCGGAACGGGCCTTCGGGGATGGTGAGGATGCTCTTCAGGACGAACGGATCGGACGAGACCGCCGGCGCCTGCGCCTGCGCCACTTGCGCGGTGGTTGGCGAGGCCGGATCGGGCGCGGGCAGCGTCTGGGCCACCGGCTCGGAAATCATGCGCACAGCGGGGCCGCGCGCCGCGGTGTCCTCAGCCAATTCCCCCGCTTCCTCAAGAGCATCGGCCTGCGCCTCAACCGCCGCGTCGCCAGCGACCGGCGGCAGTTCGGGCAGGTCCGTCACGGCGAGCTCATCGGGCGGGCCGTAAGGCTGCGGCAGGCTGGGATCGACGACAGGCGAGGTCTCGCCCGTATCGGGGTCAATCGCGCGGATCGCTGCGTTCGCTTCCTGCGCAATCTGCTGCGCGGCGTCGGCGGCTTCCTGCGCTTCGCCCACGCTCGCTTGATCTGCGGCCAGCGTCGAGGTGCCCCCAAGTGAGGCGAGGCCGAGCGTCGCGGCAAAACGAAGAGTCGCAAGTGCGTGTGTCATGCGCGCCAGTATGCCGCGATTCGCGCATGAGAGCCAGCCACTTGCACCCCAAGTGTCCCTGCAAGGGACGGCGCATGGCCATTCCTTAACACGGGTTTCTATCCCATTTTCAGCAGGTTGAGTGCGAAAGGGGCCGCCGCGCCGGGGGCAAGGCCGGCTCAGGCGGCGATGGGTCTTCCCGGCTCAACGCCCTGATCGCCCGGCTCACACGGCCCAGGGGCGAGCGTGACTTCAACCGAGCTTTCGACAAACTGCATCGGGCCAAAGCTGGTGAGGAAGCTCACATCGCCCGCATCGCGCCCGACCCCGATGATCGCGGCGTGCTCCAGATCGGCCATGCCCGTCGCGTCGACCAGGTGCCAGCGTCCCTCAGACGGGCGGTCTGGATCGGCCAGAAACACCTCGGCGACCGCGTGGAAATCCTGCGGCGTCACCCCCGGCGCGTAGCACGCCACATAGCGCGCCGGGATCGCTGAAGCGCGCGCCAGCGTCACAAACAGATGCGCGTAGTCGCGGCAGATGCCTTGGCCCGATTGGAACGTGTCGATCGCCGTGGTGCCCGCACCGCTTGCCCCCGGAACGTAGGCGATGTGGCTCGCCACCCAGTCGCGCATCGCGGCGATGCGCTCGCCGCCCACGGGGATGGCGCCAAACTGCGCGTCGGTGAAATCGACAAACTGGGCGCCGTGGCAATAGCGCGAATCAAACAGGAACTTGACCGCAGAGCCCGGCAGGCGGTGCGGCGCGAGCGCGGTGAGCCCTTTGAGCGGCGCCGGAGCGCGCGCGATATCGAGCGTTGCCTTATAGCGCACCTCAACCCGCCCGCGCGCGTGCAGCCAGATCCGCTCGCCGATATCGTCCTCGGCGGCGATGCGGTTCATCGTCTCATGGCCCAGGATATGCGTGCGGGATTGGATCACGCGCTGCTGGGGTGTTGGGGCGGCCTCAAACTGAAGCAGCGCGTCCGCGTCATGCTCAAGATCGAAGGTGAAGGAGGAAGCGACAGTCAGGTTCATCGCATCATTAACGCGTGGACGGCGATGGGTT
>JBCBYM010000245.1:0-2856 GCA_039815865.1 Pseudomonadota bacterium | reverse complement strand
ACCAAGGAGATCCATCACGCTGTCGAACCGGATCTGTCGGACGAGGTCCTCAACAAGAACAAACCCGGCGCTGGTGAGATCACATTCAGTGCAGTGATCGCTCAGATCATTGTCCTCGACATGGTTTTCTCCGTCGATTCGATCCTCACCGCGGTCGGCATGACCGATCAGATCCCGATCATGGTCGCCGCCGTTGTCATCACCGTTGGCATCATGCTGGTCGCGGCCGATCCGCTCGCCAATTTCATCGAGAAAAACCCCACACTTGTGATGCTAGCGCTGGCGTTTCTCGTCATGATTGGTCTCGTGCTAATTGCCGATGGCTTCGGCTTTCATGTGCCCAAGGGCTATATCTATGCAGCGATGGGCTTCTCGATCGCGGTTGAGCTGCTCAACATGATGAAGCGCAACGCCAAGCGCCGAAAGGAAGGGCTCCCCGCATGACGGATTTTCGCCAACTGTCCGATACGACCTTTGCCAGCCCACAGATTTCTCTGCCCGATATCGAAGCGGCGAAGGCGGCGGGTATCTCAATGATCGTGAACAACCGGCCGGATGGCGAAGACCCTTCCGCTCCGCAAGGCGGGGATATAGCGGCGGCAGCCGAGGCGGCTGGACTGGACTATGTCGCGATCCCGATCGGGCATTCGGGTTTCAGCGAGCCTCAAATCGATCAGATGATCGCAGCGATGAAAGAAGCTGACGGATCCGTCCTTGCCTATTGTCGCTCAGGGACCCGTTCAACGCTGCTGTGGGCCTTGGCGCAGGCCAAGGAGGGCGTGGAGCCCGATGTCATCGCCAAAGCCGCCATGGCGGCCGGCTACGATGTCAGCCCGATCCGCCCGATGCTCGACATGCTCACCTCTCGCTGAACGTCACTTGCGGTAGTCGAGCGGCGGGGCGCGATCACCCAGAAGGCTTTGATAAACGTAGCCCTCGCCGCGCAGCGCGTCGAACTCGGCTCGGGCCGCAGCGCGCAATTCGGGGTTTGTGAAAAGCTCTACCGCCATAAGCGCCATTGTCTTGGCGGCAACCTGCGTGCCCTTGTAGCCGATTGAGTGACCGCTGGCTGCAACCGCCTGCCAACTGTGCGCGCTGGTTCCCGGCACCCATGTGGCGGTGCGCAGGCCCACCGTTGGCGTTGCAATGGACACATCGCCAACATCCGTCGAACCGTAGCCAAGTGAGAGCTTGTAGGGCTGGATTTCGCCGGCGCTATTCAGCGGGAGCGCGGCGTCACCCAGCGATTCTTGAATGGTCGCGGCCCATTCGCGCTCTTCCGGCGTGTAGTCCACACCGCCCACGATCCGCAGTTTCTCGTCCATTACCTTGGCAAGCGTTTCGTTGACTAGCAGCGGGTTGTTGCCGTGGATGACTTCCCATTCAACCTTGGTCCCCGTGCCAAGCGCCGCCCCGCGCGCTGCATCCTCGAGCCGTTGCCAGATCTCCTCCACGCCCTCCGGGCGAGGGTGACGCACATAGTAGAACACCTCGGCAAAATCCGGGACGACGTTGGGCGCCAGACCGCCATTGGTGATGACGTAATGCATGCGCGCGTCCTGAGCGATGTGTTCATGCAGCATGTTGGCCATCATGTTCATCGCCTCGGCCCCATCGAGCGCCGAGCGCCCACGCTCAGGCGCGCCGGCTGCGTGCGCGGAGAGACCGCTGAACCGGAACTTGGCCGACCGGTTAGCAAGCGAGGTTTGCGCGGCCGCGCTGTTCACATCATCGCCATGCCAGTGGATCGCCACATCGACATCATCGAACAGCCCGGCGCGCGTCATGTAGACCTTGCCCGAGCCACCTTCTTCAGCGGGCGTGCCGTAGAGGCGGATACGACCGGGGGTACCGGTTTTCTCCAGCCAGCGCTTGACCGCGATTGCCGCGGTCAAAGAGCCCGCGCCGAACAGGTTGTGCCCGCAAGCGTGCCCAGCGCCCTTGCCATCCACCGGGTCGCGCGTCGCAAGGGCTGACTGGTTGATACCGGGGAGCGCGTCCATCTCAGCCAGAATCGCGATAACCGGGCCACCTTCACCCCACTCCGCCACAAAGGCGGTCGGGATCTCAGCGATCCCGTCTGTAATCGTGAAGCCCTCACCCCTCAGTTCCGTTTGCATCAGCGCGGTCGAACGCATTTCCAGATAGCCAAGCTCGGCATAGTCCCACAGCGCCTGGGCCACACGGGTGGTGCGATCCTTTTGCGCCGCCACGAGCGCAACCGGATCCGGAGCCATCTCGGCCGTGGTGTCAGCGGCGAGCGGGCTTGCCCCCACGAGCAAAGCACCAAAAGCGGCGGTTGCAACAAGGCGCGCGGAATTCATCATCGAAACTCTCCTTCATTGCAGATAGCTTGCCGCAAACTCTCGCGCGTGCCAATCCTTGGCGTTTCGAGACGTATGGAAGGCGCAGGCAGGACCCCGATGCTTTTGCAATTTGTTGGCTCGCTGATCGCGATCTTTGCGTTGGTCGGTCTGGCGCTGCTCCTGAAGCTGGGCGGCCGGCCCAAGCTGAGCGATGACGGCTCGGTCGCGCTCGCGGCTGGCGAAGTCGAGGATGGCTTTGAAGCGATGCGAAGCTCGATAGCACGCGATGGATCAGCGGCCTTAGCGCGCGATGGGAAAGGCCGCATCATAGTCATCAAGCGGCACGGCAACAAGTTTGCCGGACGGATCTTGACCAACGCCGCCAGCGTGCGCGAAGAAGTCGACGCGCTGATCGTGGACCCTCACGAGACGCAGTTTGGACGCGTGCGCCTGACGCTGAGCGACGCGCCGTATTGGGCTGACGCGATCAATCGGTTATAGCTTGCCCTCACAATGCCTGATTTCTCCCCCACTCAATACGCGGTTCCGT
>JBCBYM010000244.1:0-2873 GCA_039815865.1 Pseudomonadota bacterium | reverse complement strand
CGAAATCCTTGAGGAATTCCGCGAAACCGAAACGGGCGATGAATGCCCGGAGAGCCGCAGTTTCTTCTCCAAGCTGAAGGACGCGTTCGGGGCTTAGCCCGGGTCTTTTGGCAAGCGCTCTGAAATTTCCTGGCGCAGTCCAAAGACGAGCCCGCTGGCGCAGCGCCCGGCTTCGGCTTCCTCTTCGACAATCGCCAGGAAAACGCGGCGCTTGGCTTTGCGCACAAGCGCTTCGTCAAGGCCGCCTTCCACCGTTGAGGCGACGATATCAATCATGCGTTCCGCGCCGTGCAGGCGGCCCCAAAGGTAATCGTTCTCACGATAGGCGCGGCTGAAGAACGCTCCGAAATTGTAGAACTCGATCCCGCGCAAAGTGGCCCGTGTGCCCCCTTCGCGGATTGAGCGCGCGTCATCCGGCGATATGCGGTCAATCAGCGCCGGGTTGAACTCATCCAGGAATTCGCGCTGCAACAGCGGCAGTGTGGCGATGTCGTAATAGGGAAAGCCAAGATAGGTCAGCAGCATGCGCTTGCGCAGGTTCTTGGGCATCTCTTCGAGCGCAGCCGACAGCATTTCCTCGGCTTTCAGATCGGTTTCGGGAAGCAGGCGCGTCTGCGCCAGATAATTGAGCGCAGCGCCGGGCCGCTCCAGCACTTTGGTCGCCAGCCCGCCAAATTCACGGTTTCCCCGGATAGCCTCATCGGCGTCCTGATAGAGCGCCAGGATCGCGTAAATCCGCTCGCGCGCCAGATCGAGCGCGTCATCGGAAATCTCCGGATCGTTCTCCCAATCGCGCGACAATCGCCGGGCAAGCAATTGCAAGCGGCGAACGCGAAAGCCGATATCGTGCGCGCGAAAGAAGGTGATGGCAGCCTCGCTGGCGCCGCCTTTGTCACCCGCCAGGGTGTGCAGCCCCGTTTCTTCCAGATAGCGGCGCAGGCGCTCGGCAATCAGGCTCCATTCGCCCAGCGCCAGTTCGGGTGCGGCGGCGTGCGTGATCTTGGCGAGCCGTTCGATGATGCCAGTGTGTTTGGTTTGCGCGTAGGCCTGATAGGCGAACCCCGCTTGTTCGGCGGCGGCGGCCTGCGCCTTGGCGCGCCAGTTTGCAAGGCGCTTGGGCGTCGGGTTGTCGAGGAAGAACGTATAGCCAAACAGCTTTTCCACCGCGCGGTCGATTTCGGGGCGCAGGCCCACAACGATCCGGCGCAATCGCTGCGCGTGGCGCGACTGCTTTTCAATGCGTTCCAGATCATCGCGAACGGGCTGCTCGCGCGGGATGGTGGAAAGCGAGCCAAAGATCGCTCCGAAAAAGCCAACGGGCGCGCCGTCATCCTCGCTCGCCGCGCCCACCCGGTCAGGCCGGGGATCGATATAGACGATGCGCCGATCAACCTCGCGCTGAGACGGACGCCCTCTGAGCGATGATATCGCTTCACCAAACGGCGCGTTGACCAGCACCGAGCCATCAATGAGAGAAACGTTTTGCGTGGCCTGATCGCGAAAATGCACGGGCATGATGCGCTCCAGAAACGCGTCACGACCGGTCCATTCATGCCCTTCGCGAAGGGCAAGCGCGTCAATCTCTTCAAGGCGCAAAGGAGGAAAGGCGCCCGGAAAGCTGGCGGTCGCGCGCGCGGCGAGAACCAACTCAAGCGGATCACCCAGCGCCGCAGAGCCATCCGCGCTCACATGCGTGCGAAAGCCGATGGGCATGCGGTGCTCGGTCTCTTGCACGATCGCGGGCGAGTTGAGCCGCAAGAGCTCGATATGCCCGCGAAAATCCGTTGCGGTGACAAACAGATCGACCAGGTGCCCAGGCGGCAGAAGCGGTTTTCCGGTCGGCTTTGAGGCCATGCTTTGCATCGCTTCGAACAGCATCCCGGAAAACCGATCACCCGAAAAGGGCGGATTGAACCAGCGCCCACGCACCAGGCGCGAGACCTTGCGGCGGACCTCTTCGCGGGTTTCGGGAGAGACGCTTTCGGTCACGGCGTTGCCGGGCCGGTTCAAGAACCACTCGGCGATCGGCTGCGCCCAGATCTTCGCATAGCGCCACACGGGCTCGGCGTCTGGATCGGTGAGTTCGCTGACATCGGCGTTGGAGAGCCACAGTTCGGTGAGCGGTTCTAGCGATTGCCCCGATGCCAGAGCCTGCGCCAGGAACACCGCGTTGATCCCGCCCGCGCTGGCTCCGGTCAGGATATCGGGCAGCACGCGCAGCCGCAGGCCCTTTTGCGCAGCGATGTCATCGAGGAATGCGCGGTACGCCCCCGCCGTGCCCGTCAACTCGGTATCGCCAGCCTCATCCTCATGCGCGTGGAGCGATCGGCTTGCCCGTGCGAGGTGCCAGATCTCTTTTGTGACGCCGTGCATGTAGACCGCAAGGCTCACCCCGCCATAGCAGACAAGTGCCAGTCTGAGTTCCTTTTGACGCATCGCGCGCGCTTCCTACTGTGCAATCTCATTCAAGTGCAATTGCGTTCAATCTTTGTTCTGGTTACAAAACCCGCATGGCGAAAGCAAAAAAGCGATTTGTTTGCAGCAATTGCGGCGCGGTGAGCGCGCGTTGGCAGGGGCAATGCGGCGAATGCGGGGAGTGGAACACTCTGACCGAGGACGCGCCGGCCACGGTCTTTTCGCAAAAGCATGATCTCTCGCGCGGGGGGCGGGGGATCGAGTTTGTGCCCCTTAACAAGCCAACCGAGCTCCCGGTGCGCAAATCAACGGGACTGGCTGAGTTTGACCGCGCGCTAGGTGGTGGCTTTGTTCCGGGTTCGGCGGTGCTGATGGGCGGCGATCCGGGGATCGGTAAGTCGACGTTGCTCCTGCAAACCGCTGCAACCATCGCGCGCGGAGGCAATGATGTAGTCTAT
>JBCBYM010000243.1:0-2896 GCA_039815865.1 Pseudomonadota bacterium | reverse complement strand
GGGGTCCGTTTGGCACAATCCGCCTGATTGAAACGCCGGGCACGACCGCGCCGCTCGCTTTCGGCGTGCTCAAGCCGGTCATTGCGCTGCCGCCGGGCTTCATGGCGCGGGTGGACCGCGATGCGCGCGACCTGGCGCTCGAGCACGAGCTTGAGCACCACCGCGGCCACGATCTTCTTATCAACGTTCTCGTCCAGCCGCTCTTCGCGCTCCACTGGTTCAATCCGCTGGGCCGCTATGGTTGGCTGGCGCTGCGGCGCGACCAGGAAGCGGCGTGCGATGCGCGTGTGATCGCCTCACGACCGCAGGAAACCCGCGCGCTTTACGCCAATGTCATCGCCAGCTTTGCCGCTGGTCCCAATGTGGCTCTTGCCGCGCCGATGGCGTGCCCGGTTCTGGGCGACAAATCGATAATACAACGACTGAGGAACCTAAAAATGACAGAACAATCCTCCAATACTAAGAGCCGCAAAGTGGCCTCTCGCCTGATGCTTGGAGCGGCCGTGCTGGCGCTGCCTCTGACGGCGTCGATCACCTATGCGGAAAGCCTGGCGCCCGAGCCGCCAGCGCCCCCCGCTGTGGCGTACGTTGCGCCGGAAGCTCCGTTGCCCCCGAGCGCTCCGATGGTGACGCCGCTGAGCGTTCAGGTTGCCCCCGAAGCCCCGACCCCGCCCGAGCCGCCTACACCCGGACAAACCAGTACGACCATCATCACGGTTGATCCGGATACCGGCGAAACCAAGACGATCGAAACGCTCGGACAGTTCAACGTCGAGGCCGATGAGGTTAAGGTCGTGAAGGTCAAGGACAAGGAAGTCGTCGTCTTCCGCGATGTCGACAAGAGCAGCTCGCAAGACGGTCAGACCCGCTATGAGAAGATCAAGATCGTCAACAGGGGCAACAAGCTCAGCGAAGCCGAGATGGAAGTGATCCTTGAAGAGGTTCGTGATGGCTTGGCCGACGCCGACGAAGCGCTCAAGGAAATGCGCATCGAGCTGAAGGCGATGGAAGACAGCGAAGAGTGGCAGGCGATGGCGCAAGGCCAGGGCCGCACCGTTGTGAAGATGTCCTGCAATTCCAACTCGGATGAGGTGGCGACCACCACCACACGCGAAGACGGCAGCACCGAAGTGATGATCTGCCAGTCGCGGATCATGGCGCACGCCTTGACCGGGCTTGAGCAGGCGCGTGCCGCCATCGCCGAAAACGCCGGCATGGACGATGAAATGCGTGAAAAGGTCCTCGCTGAAATCGATCAGCAGATCGCCGATTGGAAGAAGGACGCGCGCTAAGCCTTCGTTTGGATTTCTCTCAAGCCGGGCTTTTCAAGGCCTGCGATTTGAGGCTCAGTACAAGCGGCGGATCGTTCAAGAGACGGTTCGCCGCTTTGCTGTGAAGGGGATATTCGCGCAGTTCATCCGCAATTCAGTTCATCGCTCACAAAGAACGTTTCATCGCACCACCAAAGGAGGATGAACCATGTCGGGTGAGCGCAGTCCAGGAGTAAAACTGATAATCGTCGGGGTCATTGGCGCGGTGCTTATGGTGCCGCTGGCCATGGTCTTTGCGCTGGTGTTTGATCGCCAGCATCAAGCGCGTGTTGCGCAAAACTCGATCACCGCGGCCTGGGCAGGCCCGCAAGTGGTGGCCGGGCCCTTGCTGGTGGTGCCCTACACATCGCGCATCGAGTACACCGAGACGGTCGACGGCAAGCCGGTCCAGCGCACGCGCGAGGCGCGCCGCACTCTCTATCTCTCACCCGCCAAGCAGACGATCGACGCAACGCTTGATCCCGAAGTGCGGGTGCGCGGCAGCATCCATCGCACCGTGGTCTACGAAGCCGCGATCACCGGCAAAGCGCGCTTTGCCTTGCCGCCGGATCTTGATCGGCTTGGCGTCAACGAAGAGGACCTGATCCTTGATGAAGCGATCGTCCAGATGCCGATTTCCGACCCGCGCGGGCTTCAGACCGATGCGCAGCTGAGCGCGGATGGCGACACGCTCGATCTTCGGCCTGGCCTTGGCAGCAAGGACGAAGGCACCGGGGTTCACGCCTTTTTCGACTGGAGCGAGGGCGAAGAGGTCACGATCGCCTTTACCTATGGCCTGCGCGGCTCAACCGCGTTCAGTCTGGTGCCGCGCGGCGAGGAGACCGATCTTGCGGTGAACTCCGCCTGGCGCCATCCCAGCTTCACCGGCGCGTTCCTGCCCAGCGAGGGCGCCAGCGACGTCAGCGAGGACGGTTTCAAGGCCAGTTGGTCGATCTCCAATCTGGCGCTCGGCCAATCGTTGGTGAGCACCGAGGCGCCCCGGCTCCCCTTCATCTCCACCGAGGCGGAGGCGTATGAATTCGGCATGCGTTCGGTGCCGGGTGTCGAAAGGGCGGCCACGATCCGCCTGATAGAGCCGGTTGATCTGTACAAACAGGTTGAACGCTCGCTCAAATACGGGTTCCTGTTCATTGGCTTTACCTTCCTCACCTTCCTGATGTTCGACATTGTCGGCGGGGCGAGGGTGGCTTCGGCTGAGTACGGGCTGACGGGGGCGGGGCTGATCTTGTTCTTCGTCATGTTGCTTGCGTTTGCCGAAGTGATCGGGTTCGGGCTCGCTTACCTGCTGGCGAGCGGCGCAGTCATCGCTCTGTTGACCAGCTACAGCGCGGCGGTGCTTGGCGGTTGGCGACGGGCGGGCTTTATCGCGGCGCTGCTGACGGGGCTCTATGCGGTGCTTTATGTGCTCCTCAACCTTGAGCAATTCGCGCTGGTGATCGGTTCGCTCATGCTCTTCGTAGCGCTCGCTGCGGTGATGTTTGCAACGCGCCGGGTCGAGTGGTCGAAGGTCAGCCTGTTGCATGAGGATGATCCGGCACCCCAAGCTCAAGACGAAGGGGACAGCG
>JBCBYM010000242.1:0-2914 GCA_039815865.1 Pseudomonadota bacterium | reverse complement strand
CTGGAGCTTTCAGAAGGCTAACCCCGCCAAACGCCCGGTTGCGCGGCCAATCTATCACGCCTGGTATGTTGCGGTGTGGATTTTCATTCCGGTCTTGGCCTTCATCGCGTTTTGGTCTTTCGCTGCGCCGCAATTCATCACGCAGAGTGTCCTTGCATCGCCAGCGGCCGCGGACCTCCCCTCTTTCGGCTTTGAACGCAACGCCTGGCTCTCCGAAGCCCGCGCTGTCGCCAGTGGCCGTGCGCCCGGCGTGTTCAACGAAGGAGCCGAAGCTTTGGTTGAACCGTTTCGCGAGGCGATAGGGTTCTACAACTGGATCGGCCTTGCGCTGACCTTCATCATTGCCTTTGGCGGCGGTGTTTTCGCTTTCCTTCGCATTCGCCCCGATTTCCGCGCGCGCACCAAGGTTGAGCGCACGGTCATGGTCGTGCTGCTGCTCGCTTCGCTGATAGCCATCCTTACAACATTCGGCATATTCGCAAGCCTGACCTACGAGACGTTTCTGTTCTTCAACAAAGTCTCGCCCATCGACTTTCTGTTCGGCACCTTCTGGGGGCCCGACCCGATGAGCAACCCGGATAACCCCGATGCGTCACGTTATGGTGCGATCCCGCTGTTCTGGGGCACTATCTTCATTGGAGCGATCATAGCCATGATCGTCGCCATTCCGCTGGGTCTGATGAGCGCGATTTACCTCACCCAGTACGCCGATCCCATGCTGCGCGCCTGGGTCAAGCCGGCGCTGGAGATCCTCGCGGGCGTTCCCACTGTGGTTTATGGCTATTTCGCTGCGCTCACGATTGCGCCCTTCATTCGCGATATGGCCGTTGCCGTGGGGGTGACCAACGCCTCGACCGAAAGCGCGCTGGCCGCGGGGGTTGTGATGGGCGTGATGATTATCCCGTTTGTCTCGTCGATGGCAGACGATTCCATCGCCGCTGTGCCAGCCGCCATGCGCGACGGGTCCTACGCAATGGGCGCCACTAAGTCGGAAACGATCACCAGAGTGCTCTTCCCTGCCGCTTTGCCCGGTATTGTAGGCGGCGTGATGCTGGCGGTGAGCCGCGCGATTGGCGAGACAATGATTGTGGTGATGGCCGCCTCGACCGCGGCCAATCTTAGCATCAATCCGCTTGAACGCATGACGACCGTGACCGTGCAGATCGTCAAGATGCTGACTGGCGAAGGCAGCTTTGACCACCCGGCCACACTCAGCGCCTTTGCCCTTGGCTTTGTGCTGTTCCTTGTGACGCTTGCTCTCAACTTTGGCGCTCTGCGCGTCGTCAAACGGTTCCGTGAGGCTTATGAATAACGCCGCCGCCAGTGACACCACGCGCCCAACGCGCACGCCTGAATTCGAGAAGCGCTTGAAGAAGCGCTACCGCGCCGAGCGCAATTTCCGGATCATGGGACAAGGCGCGATCCTGTTTTCGGTCACGGTCCTCGTCTTTCTCTTGGGCAACATGCTCTACAACGGGATTGGCGGTTTCCAGCGCGCTGAGCTTGAAGTTCCGATCGATTTTCCTGAAAGCGGGCTGACAGGCGACGCGGTTTCGCTCTCGGCACCAAGCGCGGTTCAAGTGCTTGAGATGCAGGGCATGGCCGAAATCGTGCACTTCTACGCTGAAGAGGCGTTGGGGGTCGAAGGCGCGGAGCAAATCAGCGATCAGGCCTGGCGCGATGTGGCCGCGGCCTTGACGTCAGACCCGTCGCTGATCGAGCGGGCCGAGCCGGTTGTCTTTCACCTCCCCGCCTCTTCGGACTTGGCTTCGGGGCTTACAGGCGAAGGGTCTCCCGAAATGCAGGCTTTGGCCGCTGACCTTAAGGCGCAAGGCAAGCTGGCTGAGAATTGGGACTGGGGCTTCCTCTTGCGCTCGGACGCGACCAGCCCACAAGCGGTGGGCATCTGGGGAGCGCTCAAGGGGTCTATCTTCACCATGCTGGTGACGCTGTCGCTGGCCTTTCCGGTGGGCATTCTCGCCGCGCTCTACCTTGAGGAATACGCGCCGAGAAACCCTTGGACGGACCTTATTGAGGTCTCGATCAATAATCTGGCTGCGGTGCCATCAATCATCTTTGGCCTTCTGGGCCTTGCGGTCTTCCTATGGATCTTTCCCAACCTGCGCTCCGCGCCGCTCATTGGGGGGATGACGCTTGCCTTGATGACGATGCCGGTGATCGTGATTACGGGCCGCAACGCGATCAAGGCGGTTCCACCTTCGATCCGCGACGGCGCGCTGGCCGTGGGCGCCTCGCCAGTGCAAGTCGTCTTCCACCACGTGCTGCCGCTCGCCCTGCCCGGCATGCTGACCGGCACCATTATCGGCATGGCCCGCGCGCTGGGCGAAACCGCGCCGTTGCTGCTGATCGGGATGCGCGCCTTTGTCGCGACGCCGCCAGCGGACCTTACATCGCCCGCCACAGTTCTTCCGGTCCAGATCTTCTTGTGGTCCGATGAGATTGACCGCGGCTTTGTCGAGCGCACGAGCGCCGCCATCGTCGTCCTTCTGCTGTTCCTGCTCGCCATGAACAGCATCGCCATTTACCTGCGCAACAAGTTCGAGAAAACCTGGTGACACGCATCCACGACAGCATCAAAGACGACGCAAGCGCCAAGATGAAGGCGCGCGATGTCTCGGTCTATTATGGGCCCAAAAAGGCCATCGACGAGGTGTCGATCGATATCTCGCCGGACTACGTGACCGCGTTCATCGGTCCATCCGGTTGCGGAAAGTCGACCTTTCTGCGGTGCTTTAACCGGATGAACGACACCATCCCCGTCGCCCGCGTTGACGGCGTGATCGAGCTTGAGGGTGAGAACATTCTCGATGATACGATGGACGTCGTGCAGCTGCGCGCGCGTGTGGGCATGGTTTTCCAGAAACCCAACCCCTTTCCCAAGTCGATCTACGAG
>JBCBYM010000241.1:0-2922 GCA_039815865.1 Pseudomonadota bacterium | reverse complement strand
TCACTGCGCCGGTAAACGCCCCCTTTTCATGGCCGAAAAGCTCGCTTTCGAGGAGGTTTTCGGGGATCGCAGCGCAGTTGATAGCAACGAACGGTCCATCAGACCGGTTGCTGGCGTTGTGCAGACCTTGCGCGAGCAATTCCTTGCCCGTGCCGCTGGCGCCCAGCAGCATGACGGAGACGCTGGTTGACGCAACGCGCTCAATCGTGCGCGCAACCTTCACCATCTCTGGCGCGCCCGTGATGAGCCGGCCAAGCACCGTCTTGTCTTCACCGGCGTTAGCGACAAGGCGGCGGTTCTCGCTCTCGATCTGGTGCAGATTGTAAGCGCGGCGCACGATCAGGCCGAGCGCCTCAATGTCGAGCGGCTTCTGGTAAAAGTCGTAAGCGCCTCGCTCAATCGCCTGCAAAGCGCTTTCCCGCGCGCCGTGGCCGCTGGCGACGATGACTTTCGTATCCGGCTTCAACTCCATGATCGCATCGAGCACGGCAAAGCCTTCCGCCGTGCCGTCGGGATCGGGCGGCAAGCCCAGATCAAGCGTGACCACAGCCGGCGCTTCGCTGCGCAAGGCCGCAATGGCGCTGTCGCGGTCGCCAGCTATGACGACTTCGAAATCATCATAGGCCCATTTGAGCTGAGCCTGCAGGCCCTCGTCATCCTCGACGATCAGCAATGTGGGTTTCTTGTCAGCCATCAGGCTACCTCTCGTGGCACAGCGGGGTCATCGCCCGCATCCTCGGAAAACAGTCGGGCGGTTTCAGGCACGGGCAGCAGCACTGAAAAGCGCGTGCCCACACCTTCGCGCGATTCCACCAGCAAGCGCCCGCCCATCGCCTTGATCATCTCACGCGCTTCGAACGCGCCGATGCCAAAGCCGCCCTGCTTGGATGATACAAACGGCTTGAACAGGCCGGTGCGCACGAATTCCGGTGTCATCCCGCAGCCTGCATCGACGATGTCGATCCGGCCGCTGAGCGCATCGCACGAAACGGTGAGATAGATCGGGGTGTCCGTGTCGCTGGCATCGATGGCGTTCTGGACGAGGTGGATCAAAGCCTGCTCAAGCGCCTCCGCATCCCCCAGAACACGCGCTTCGTCGCTCGAGGTCACGCAGACGGAATGCGCGCTCGCAAAGCGCTGTTCGAGGGTCTTGGCCACCGCGCCAAGGTCAACCTCGCCAATCGCGTGGACGGGCCCCGCGCCATAACGCCCCAACCGCGCCAGCAGCGCGTTCAGTTTCTCTGACGAGGCGCGCAAGGTCACCAGCATATCCGCCCGGAAATCGGGGTTATCGGCGTGCTTTTGCGCGTTGGCCGCCAGCAGCGAAAGCTGGCTGGCGAGGTTCTTGATGTCGTGCATGACGAAAGCCATGCGGCGGTTGAATTCGTCAAACCGGCTGGCGTCCATCAACGCCTGTTGCCCGGCCTGCTCCGCGAGGTAGCTGGCGAGCTGCTGGCCCACGACGCGCAGGAGATCAAAGTCCTCCCAATCAAGCTTGCGCATCAATCGCGGACGGCCCAGCACCGCGCATCCCACCAAGCGATCAAAGTGGATGAGCGGGACCAGCGCCCACACGTCCTCAGCATCGATCAGCCATTGCGGCACCTCAGCCAGCTCTCCGTGGTGGTCCACGCCCGAGCGCGCTTCATCAAGGTCAAGGATATGGTTGTGCCGCTCAAGCAGACCAGCCAGCGCAAACTCACCCGCCACTGCGGGCACTTCGATCATCGGCCAGTTCCAGCGCTGGGTCAGCTCCAATTGCGCTTCATCGTTGGGAACCAACAGCAGGCCCGAAGGGCTGTCGGTGATGTCGGCAATCGCTTTGATTGCGCGCTCATGAAAGCTTGCGCTCGCGCTGGAGCCGCGGCCCACCGTGCGGGTGAAACGCAGCCATTCCTCACGGTAGTCATAACGGTGCTGGAAGAGATGCTTGGTCGCTGTCACCCGGAGCCAGCCGCGCATTCTGTGCGAAGGAAGCCAGCTCACCGCCACAACAATGGCCAGCACCAGGAACACCATCTGGCTGGCGCGCGCAATGTCTCCGCCGATGAAAGCGAGCGACCGCGTCACCAGCACCATGAACAGCAGATAGCTCCCGATCACTAGCAACGAGAGCGTCTGGAAAGTCACCGCGCGGCTTGGGCGGAATTGCAGACCAGCGCTCGCCGAATTGGCGCTCAGCGCCAGAGCGCCGGCCATGAAACCGCACAAGACGCCGCGAAAACTGATCAAGAACGCAGGATACTGACCGCTCAAATACGCGATGGTGTAGAGGTTGAGATCGTAGGCGAAGACGCCCGCAAGCCCGATCGTGCTCCAGCGCAAGATCTCGCGAGATGAAGCCGCAGCGCCCGCGTAAAGGTTGTGCAGCAGCATCAACGCGCCGACGGCCACCAGCATGTTGAGGATCACCGACACCTCAAAGGTCAGCGCGACCAGATCAGGCATCAGGCCCACACGCGCATCAATAATGAGCAGGATTGGTTGGAACAGTTCGACCAGGGCCAAAGTGATGATCACCGGCCGGATTGGGCGCAGGCTGGCGTCGCGGCCATCAGCGGAGAACAGGCGAAAGATGAGGAAGATCGCGGCAAAGGTGCGCAGGCTGGCGGCAAGCTGGGTCGCGGTCGCATCCGGCCCTTGCAGGGCCGCTAGCGCGCACCAGATGCCGGTGGTGGCGCACACGATCAGCGCCGCGCCGCGATCCGGGCGCTCACGATCGCCTGAGCGCGCAATCCACAGCCCCGCGCCGGCGCTCAGCACCGCTCCCAGGAAGAAGGACACAAAACCCGCATAGGCGCCAAAGGCTTCGTCCCAGCCCGCAAAGCCCAGGCTCCCAAAGGAAAGCGCCGGTGTGAGCGTCGCCACGTCCATCACCGTGCCCCTTCCGGCCACAGGATCACGCGCACCGTTTGCAGAAGG
>JBCBYM010000240.1:0-2937 GCA_039815865.1 Pseudomonadota bacterium | reverse complement strand
CACCGCTTCGAGGCCCGACAGATCGCCCAGCTGATCGGTCAGCAGCATCATGCAACCCAGCGGCGTGCACGGCACAAAACCCGATTGCCCGACCGAAAGGCGCCCGGCGTTGATCACGTGGAAGCCATCGACATCCTTGTCCGGGCTGATCGAGGCGATGATGCTTTGTTCATCGAGATGCGCGGGCAGCGGCAATTGCACCAGAATGCCATCGACTGCCGGGTCAGAGTTGAGCTGTTCGACCAGCGCCAGAAGGTCCGCCTCGCTGGTGTCGGCGGGGAGGCGGTGCTCAAAGCTCTCCATATGCGCCGCGATCGTCGCCTTGCCCTTGTTGCGGACATAGACCTGGCTCGCTGCGTCCTCGCCCACCAGCACGACCGCGAGGCCCGGCTTGCGGCCCGCTTTGGCGGCAAAGCTGAGCGCAGCGTCGCCCACACGCTCACGCAGGGTGGCTGCAAAGGCCTTTCCGTCGATCCGGGTCGCTGTCATCGAGGCTTGCGTCTTATCCGGGGAACATCGCGGCGCCCAGAATGATGAGCATGATCCGCAAGAGGATGATGAGGACAATCGGCGAGAAGTCGATCGCTCCGGTGTCGGGCATAAGGCGCCGTATGGGGCGCAAGACGGGATCAAGGATCATGCCGATCGAATTGTAGACCTGCATGAGGAACTGGTTCGAAGGGCTCACCACGTTGAAGGCGAAAAGCAGGCTGATCACAAACTGGATGATGATCAGCATCACCAGGATCCCGGTGAGCATTTCGATGATCTGATAGAGGGCTACAAGGCCTGCCATTGTTGCTGTGCTTTCCTGTCTCGCAGCGCGCGCGGGTGTCCGCACGGCGTTATCGTCCCTGCCGTATTACCTACCTAATACGCCTTCACGCTTGGTCAAGCCACTAGCAGCCCGCTCACGCGCGCACCAGTGTGCCAGCGCCTCTTGCGGTGAAGAATTCCAGCAGCATCGCGTGCGGCACGCGCCCGTCGAGGATCACCGCCGCTTCGCACCCCGCTTCGACCGCGTTCACGCAGGTCTCCAGCTTGGGCACCATGCCGCCGGTGATCGTGCCATCTTCGCGCAAGGTGGCAATCGCCGCCGGGTCGAGATCGGTAAGCAACGCGCCATCCTTGCCCAGCACGCCAGCGACATCGGTAAGCAGGAACAGCCGCGCCGCGCCAAGGGCTGCGGCGATTGCGCCGGCCATCGTATCCGCGTTGATATTGTAAGTCTCGCCATCCTCGCCCGCCGCAATCGGGGCGATCACCGGGATCATCCCGGCGGCAATTGCGGTGTCGATGACGCTGGTGTCGACAGTCGCCGGCTCCCCCACAAAGCCAAGGTCCACCGCTTTTTCGATCAGGCTTTCGGGATCGCGCGTCGTGCGGGTCACCTTGCGCGCGGTGACAAGCCCGCCATCCTTGCCCGAAACGCCGATCGCCTTGCCGCCTGCGCCCGCCAGCCAGCCGACAAGCTGCTTGTTGATCGCGCCTGAGAGCACCATTTCGGCAATCTTCGCGGTCGCCTCATCGGTGACGCGCAATCCGTCGACAAAAGTGCTCTCAACCCCCAGCCGGCCCAGCATATCGCCGATCTGAGGCCCGCCGCCGTGAACCACAACCGGGTTGATACCGACCGCTTTCAGCAAGACGATATCCTCAGCAAAGTCGCGCGCCGCTTCTTCATTACCCATGGCGTGCCCGCCGTATTTCACAACGAATGTGCGTCCGGCGTAGTTCTGGAAATAAGGCAGAGCCTCGATCAACACCTCGGCCTTTTCGTGCGCGGACCGAGCCGCCGCGTCGGGTTGGGATGAAGGGCTCACGGGTGTAGTACTCCTCAAAGGCGCTTGGCCGCGCGCCCTAGCGTTTTGCAGCGCGTTAGGAAAGCGCCCCACTGTCGCCCCCGCTGGGCGCGCCGTTGGCCACAGGCGCAGCGTCGCAGGCCACGGGCGGCTCGCAACATTTTCCCTTGGCACTGTAACTCAATACGTGTTGACTGCGAATCGCCTGGAGGGAGCCGCAGGGATCGCGTGCGCCCACCAGCCAGATTGGGGCATCCCCAACCGGGAAAAGGAGGAATACCTTATGAACACGTCACGTCTTTCGGGCTCGATCGCCCTCGCCGCCGCCGCTGGACTTGCTGCCGCTTGTTCGGGTGGTGCCGATGCGCCGACAGAAGCGCCCGCCGCCGGTGAAGAGCCGACCGAGGTTGCCGCAACCGACGACGCCGCCAAGGAAAAGTGCTATGGTGTGAGCCTGGCGGGCAAGAACGATTGCGCCGCGGGCCCGGGCACCAGCTGCGCGGGCACCAGCGTCGTCGACTATCAGGGCAACGCCTGGACTTATGTTGATGCGGGCACGTGCGAAAGCATCGAAACGCCCAACGGCATGGGCTCGCTCGAAGCCATCGAAGCCTGATCCAAATCGCATTTCGCGACTTTGAGAAAGGCCGCCCGGAGCAATCCTGGCGGCCTTTTGCTTTGAGCCATCCCCAACTCAGCCGCGGACCGGGGTGTCGCACGCTCAGCCAGATGGGGTTTTGCCCACGCACGTGCTAAAGCCCGTTACCGATGGCTCGCTTGCGCTCTCGTTTCCAATCCCGTTCGCGGCTGCGCGCCCCGAGGCGCGGCTGGATGCTGAGCTGGAGGAGCCTGTGGCGTGTGCCCACGCTCGTCACGATTGTTGCCGCGCTCTGGTGGTTCGGCATCCGCCCGGCCACCGAAGAGCAAGGATGGATGCCGGTCGACGTTGAGTTCAGTCTGTGCGGACAAGGTCCGCTCACCACGGGCTGCGTGGTCGACGGCGACACCCTCATTATCGGCACGCCAGGCGAGCGCCGCCGCCGCATCCGCCTGACAGGCTTTGACGCGCCCGAGATGGACGGCGTCTGCGAGGCCGAGCGCGCGCTGGCCCGAACCGCGCGCGCAGCTCTGCTCG
>JBCBYM010000023.1:0-25169 GCA_039815865.1 Pseudomonadota bacterium | reverse complement strand
GTTGGCTCAGCCAAACCCAGACCCATTTTCGACGCCAATGGAGACATCATCGTCGAGGGCGATGTAGACCTCAAGCAGCGCAAGCCCACACTGGCCAAGCTTTCGAACCAGTTCATCAACCGCCGCATAGTGGTGCGCGGCACGACCCGGCTTGAGCCGACATGGATTGGCGGGCGCCGCGATTACCGTCGCAAGCAGGTGAGCCTGATCGTCGACAACGCCGATGATCTGGTGGTGCTGCCGCGCTATGACGAGGATGGAAATCCAATTCTGGAAGGGCGACTGGCCGGACTGGCCCCACAGGCAGAGCGCTAAGAGGCGCGCGTTACGCGTTCGGTTCGGGCGCGCGGACTTGCGCGAGCGTTTTCAGCTCTTCCAGCTCTTTCTTGGCTTTGAGCCCGTCGAGGATCGCTGCGCCGGCCAGAAACACCGCGCCCGAGGCCGCGACAAAGAGCAATTGGCCGCCAAGGCCGGGATATTGCTCAAGATAGGCGGCGCCGCGCGATGTTGCCCCAAGAGCCAGAGCGTAGATAATCACGAACGCCTCAAAGCGGTTCTTGATTACAAACAGTCTGGCTATCTTGCGCAACACACTCATTCCTTTAACCTTTTGACCTGCAACACTCGTGCCAATCACGGCGGGCTGCGGGTCTTGGTGGTTAACAATGGGGAAAGTGTAAGCGGCACCGACGCGGTTGCGCAATGGCGTTAACCAAGCTCTTGAAGGCCAAGCGCGCTCAGCAGTGCATAACGCGCGGCGACCACCGATTTTGCGAGCGTATCCGAGCCCAGATCCGCTGGATCGATCTGTTCAGGCCAATTGGCGGCGATAACGCTTTCTAGCTGGTCGGCCTTGGCCTCATCGAGCCGGAAGCGCGGATCGACCGTAGCGGGATCGCATACGACGCGCAGGCGCAAGCACGCCGGGCCCCCGCCATTGGCCATCGACTGGCGCACATCAACCGGGATCACGTCGCGGATGGGGCCATTGGACGCCATCATCGCCTCGCAATAGGACCACACAGCCGAGCTTTCGCGGCATTCCTCGGGCACGATCAGGGTCATGGACCCGTCGGGCAGGGTCAGCAATTGGGCGTTGAACAGGTATGTGCGGATCGCTTCTTCGAGGCTGACGGCGCTGCTGGGCACTTCGACCACGTCGAGCGCGGGGAAAGCGGCGCGGATCGCGTCATAGGCGCCTTGTTGGTCGGCAAACGCTTCGGCGTGGGTGAACAAAACGCGCTCATTAGCGACCGAGACGACGTCGTTGTGGAACGCGCCCGCTTCGATGGCCGCCGGGTTCTGCTCGATGAAGACGCAGCGCTCCGGATCGAGCCCATGCGCGCGGGCGACGAGGCGGCTGGCCTGTTCGTGCTGGCGCGCGGGAAATTGGCCTCCGGGCCGGCCGTAGACGAACACCTCCACCCCCTTGGCGCCGTGTCCCTCGCACAAACGCATATGGTTGGCCGCGCCCTCGTCACCGAAAGTGGGCGGGACGGCGGAGTGGAGCGTGAAGTGGTCCTGATTGCCGAACGCGATGGCGAGCTGGGCCAGCGTATCGGGCCATTCCTGCGCGCGGTGGAGCATGGTCACCAGGTTGGCGGGCGTTAAGTGGCATGTGCCATCGGCGGTATCGGGCGCAGGGGAAACGGTCGCCGCGTTGGCGGTCCACATGCTGGAGGCCGACCAGGGGGCTGCGTGAAGCTGGGGCGCGGCGGTCTCATCCAGCGCCAGCGCGGATTGCAAACCGGCGTTGGGGCGGGGCAGAGGCAGCAGGAACCCTTGCACCCCCAGCCGCGCCAGATTGCCGCGCATCTTGGCCACCCCCTGAAGCGCGGCGGCGCGCGGGTAAGAGGGATCGCCCTTGTGGCTGGCGCTGGCAATATTGCCGAGGCTGAGGCCAGCGTAATTGTGGCTGGGGCCGACGATGCCATCAAAATTAATCTCGGTCAGGTTCATCGCGCCACGCTCCAAACCGTGTCGCCGGGCCGCAGATCAAGCGTGTCGGCGGCTGCGGAATCGATCGCAATCCCGCCTTCGCCATCAAGGCGCCGCGCGCCGTAGCATGCGCGAAAACTCTCCAACTGGCCGGTCGCCAGGATCGCGCGTTCGCCTTCGTTGATGTCGAGGCCGTTCAGGGTGGCCGATTGGCTGTCCGCCACGCTTTTCACCCGGTCCGTCACCGCCACCATGGTGGGCCCGCCGTCGAAAATGTCGACATAGCCATCATAGTGAAACCCTTCGTTCTCCAGCATCCGCATCGCCGCGCGGCCTGAGAGGTGCGGCACGCCGATTACCTTGCGCGCGTCTTCATCGAGCATGGCGACATAGACCGGGTGTTTGGGCATGAGATCGGCGATGAACTGGTTGCCGTTGATGGCGTTGAAATAGTCCGCCTCGTTAAAGCTCATCCCGAAAAAGCGGCCCGCGACATTGTCCCAGAATGGGCTGTCGCCGCGCTCATCGATGATGCCGCGCAGTTCGGCGATAATCTTGTCGGCAAAGCGGGCGCGGTGCATGGCGATGAACAGATAGCGCGATCGCGCGAGCAGCAGGCCGAGCCCGCCGGCGCGCTCATTGGGGTGGAGGAACAGGCCGCCCACTTCGCTTGTGCCTTCAAGGTCGGTGACGAGGTTGAGCATCTCGGTGCGCACCGTGCGGTCGAGTGCCTGGCTGTACTGAGTGAGCGTGTTGAGACGGTAGGAATAGAACGGCCATTGCTGCCCGACCTGGCTCATCAACTGCGAGGTGCCGCGCACAGCGCCGGTCTCGACACTTTCCAGCACCAGCACGAACTGCTCATCCGCGACGCTCTCTTCGGTGCGGGCAAAGGCCTCGGCGGCGCGTTCCAGCTTGCCCGAAAGCGCCTTTCGGTCCGCGGGCAGATTGGTGAAGCCGCCGCCTGTCAGCTTGGCCATCTCGTACAGGTGCTCAAGGTCGGAAAGGCGCGCGGCGCGCAGGCGCATGCTCATGAATTGTCCTCAAGCCACCAGGTCATTGCCTGAGTGCCTAGCGGCCAAGCGTGCCGGTTCCAACCCATTGCTGGGTCGGGGTGCGAGGGTGAGGCGCCAGTGTTGCGTTGCAAAACGAGCCTTGGGACGGCATAGGCTCATCCGTCCTCCTCCCCAGGACCCGGACTTTGGATCGAGTTTACGAGGACGCTTACATGACGACGATGACAGTGCGCGCCGGCCTTTCGGTGGATGAGCGGCTGGCCGCCTTCCTTGAGAGCGAGGTGCTGACCCCGCTCGGGCGCGATGTGGACGCGTTTTGGACGGGCTTTGCCGCGCTTGTGAACACGTTCACGCCGCGCAACCGCGATCTGCTGGCGCGCCGCGAAGACTTGCAGGCGCAGATCGACGCCTGGCACGAAGAACGGCGGGGTAAGCCGCACGATGCGGCCGAATACCGCGCCTTCCTCACCGAGATCGGCTATCTCGTGCCTGAGCCGGGCGACTTCACCATCGGCACGCAAAACGTCGATCCTGAGATCGCGACCATGGCGGGCCCGCAACTGGTGGTGCCGATCCTCAACGCGCGCTTCCTGCTGAATGCTGCCAACGCGCGCTGGGGGTCCTTGTATGACGCGTTCTACGGCACGGACGCGCTGGACGCTCCCGCGGCTCGCCCGGGTGGCTATGATGAGGAACGCGGGGCTGCGGTGATCAAGCGCGGGCGTGAATTCCTGGACCAGGCCTTGCCGCTGGTCGACCAGAGCTGGGCTGACCTTGCGGACGAAAACGACGGCAAGCTGGTCGATGAAAGCCAGTATGTCGGCAAGACCGACAAGGGCCTGCTGTTCAAGAACAACGGCCTCCACATCGAAGTTGTGTTCGATCCCTCAACGCCGGTCGGCGCGACTGACACAGCGGGCATCGCCGACATCAACGTCGAAGCCGCGCTCTCCACCATTGCCGATTGCGAAGACTCGGTCGCGGCGGTGGACGCTGAGGACAAGCTGCTCGCTTACACCAATTGGCTGGGCGTCATCCGCGGTGATCTGGAGGAGAGTTTCGAGAAGAGCGGGCGCACGATGACCCGCAAGCTCAACGGCGACAAGGCTTACACAGATCGCGGCGGAAATGCTCAAAGCCTATCGGGCCGTTCGATGATGTTTGTCCGCAATGTCGGGCACTTGATGACCAATCCTGCCATTCTACTCGAAGACGGCAGCGAGATCCCTGAAGGCATTATGGACGCCGTCTTCACCTCCGCGATCAGCACCATCGATGTTGAGGGCCACGCGAAGTACGGCAATTCCAAGCCCAAAAGCGGTCAGGGTAGCATCTACATCGTGAAGCCCAAGATGCACGGGCCGGAGGAATGCGCTTTCACCAATGACCTGTTCAACGCGGTGGAAGACCTGATCGGCCTGCCGCGCCATACGGTGAAGGTTGGCGTGATGGACGAGGAACGCCGCACATCAGCGAACCTTGCCGCCTGTATCCACGCCGTGAAGGACCGGATCGTCTTCATCAACACCGGCTTTCTTGATCGCACCGGCGATGAAATCCACACCTCGATGCAAGCGGGGCCGATGATGCGCAAAGGCGCGATGAAGGGCTCGGACTGGCTGCTAGCCTACGAAGCGCGCAACGTGGCGATTGGCCTCAAGCACGGCCTGTCTGGCACAGCCCAGATCGGCAAGGGCATGTGGGCTGCGCCTGATCTGATGGGCCAGATGATGGCTGAGAAGATCGGCCATCTGCGCGCCGGGGCCAACACCGCCTGGGTGCCATCGCCCACCGCTGCAACGCTCCACGCGCTGCACTACCATCAGGAAAACGTGTTCGAGATCCAGAAGAGCCTGCCCGAGCCTGCAACTCTGGACGCGCTGCTGGCGATCCCGCTGGCTGAGAACACCAACTGGCCCGAGGATCAGCTGCGCGAGGAACTCGACAACAATTGCCAGGGCCTGCTTGGCTATGTGGTGCGCTGGGTCGATGCGGGCGTGGGCTGCTCCAAGGTGCCCGACATCAACGATGTGGGCCTGATGGAAGACCGCGCGACTTTGCGCATTTCCTCTCAGCACATCGCCAACTGGCTGCACCACGGCGTTGTGAGCGAGACACAAGTGATGGACAGCCTCACGCGCATGGCCGCCAAGGTCGACGCGCAGAACGCGGGCGATCCGGACTACGTGCCGCTGATCGGCAACGAAGACGCGCCGGCGTTCTCAGCGGCCAAGGACCTGATCTTCAAGGGCGTCGAGCAACCCAGCGGCTACACCGAGCCTTTGCTGCACCAATGGAGGCAGGTGAGGAAAGCGGGTTAGGCTCGCTCTTTGCCGTTTATTGCTTAGGCTCGATGTCGTCCCAGTCGATATCGATCTCTTCGAGGTCGAAGTCGACACCAAATTCGACATTGAAGGTGAGCTCTTCTTCCTCCAATGCTTTGAGGGCGTCGAGCCCTTCTTCGGCAAGCACAGCAAGCTTTTCGAGATCTTGCGTCACGGCCATGCTCATCATCGCGATTTCGTTGGCGATTTCCTCGTCGGACAGATCATCATTGAAGGCCGCGCTCGTCGTGAGCCTTACGCGGCAGGCGGCCTCGCCAATGGGCTCTATCTCGTAGGCTTCCACTGCCATTTTCAGAGCGTTGATTTGTGGCTCCATCGCGCATTCGATGGTGTAGCGCTGGCCAGCAGTGCGCTCAAGCACCTGAAAATGAAACACAACGTCGTCCATCTGTTCTAGCACAACATCGTAGCGTTCCTGCTCACCCTCGATCCGCTGAACTTGGGCGCACTGCGCTTGGCGAAAGCGTGGATCGGCAAGGTCAAGAAGCGGAAAAACATCGGAAGCCGGGCGCTGAATGTCCACTTCGGCGGTAAACTCCACCGGGCCTTCGATCATTGGCTTTCTCTTGTTAAATCCGAACACGTGACTTGCTCCCCACCACGATCATCTTCGAGCAAGGCCTAGCGGCCAATACCTAACACTGCGTGTCGATTGTGCGAGCGAGTGTCACAAACTCGGCCACACTCGCTCTTTCGGCGCGGCGCCTTTCATCACGTCTGGTCCGGCCATGGCCTCAAGCGCACGGGCCACGCTCTTCAGGCTCTGTCGCAGCGTCTTGCGGCGCTGGCCAAAGGCGGCGTCAGATGTTGGAGGGTCGCCGAATTTGGAGAGGTATGGAACAACCCAGCGGCTACACCGAGCCTTTGCTGCACCAATGGCGCCAAGAAGCAAAAGCGCTGAAAAAGGGGGGGTTAGGGCGCAATCTCGAACGCGCCGTAAATCGGTGTTCCTCCCGTGAGATGCGCTTCGACAAAGTCGAAGGTTCGCTCGTGCAGCGTCTGGCCGTCCACTTCGTTGACGTCGATCCCGGTCGCGCGGCCGCCATGGCCGGCTCCCACAACCGTGTAGAAGGCGTGGCTGACGCCCACCGTTTGCGCCTGGTTCGTCAGGTCGACCGCGTTCTGATAGTCAACCGTGTTATCCTGGGTGCCATGGATCACAAGGAACGGCGCTTCGGCGACATCAAGGTCGGTTGGGCGAATGAGCGCGCCCCAATAGTCGATCACCACGCTGGGTTCTGGGCGATCTATCCCGAATTGATCGAGGCCATAGGCGACCTGGAGACTTGTAAAGGCGCCAGCGGATGAGCCCCAATACGCGATCCGGCTGGTGTCGGTGCAATAGGTATTGGCGTTGTCGCGCAGGAAATTGAGCGCCGCGACCGTATCCTCAAAGGCCGCGGCAATCGCGTCGAGGCGTGGATCGCTCGGATCGCCAAAACCATCGGCCAACATATCATCAAGCACCGCGACAAAGGGCGCGGAGGGCACCGGGTTATCGGGATCAAGCCGGTAATTGATCGAGACGAAATTGAAGCCGCGCGCGTTCATTTGCTCGGCCCGGAAGCGTGCGTTGCCGCTGTCCTTGTCGCCGCTGGTGAAGCCGCCGCCATGGACGAAGAGCACAATTGGTCGATTGGCGGTGCATGGCTCATCGGGCTCGTACAGATCAAGCAGCAGCGGGATCGAGCCATCCGTTGTGGCGCCTTGCGCGTATTCGATATCCAGCGTGATCTTTTGCCCTGAACCGGCCGATGTTGGCGTAGGTGTTGGTGTTGGCGTTGGTGTGGGTGTCGGTGTCGGTGTGGGTGTAGGAGAGGGCGAAGGCGCGCTCGCCACCACCGATGGAGCGCTATCCTCGCCGCCGCACGAGGCCAGAGCGAGGCTTGCAATTGCTAGCAGGGATGCGTGGGGTGTGCCCATTCTCATAGGTGTCTGCCTGTGTTCCTTGTGGGCGCCGGGGTTCGGCGCGCCTGCGGCCCGCAGTATTACGAACACAGTTGTATAATGGGGTAACACTTGGTCTTGTGTTGTACCGCGCCGTCGCGCGGGATCTCAACTCAGCGCGCGGGCGAGGGACACAAACTCGGCAACCGAGACCGTTTCGGCGCGGCGCGTGTCTTCGATCCCGACGATGGCCATGGCTTCCAGCGCGCCGGGCACGCCTTTTAGGCTTTGGCGCAGCATCTTGCGGCGCTGGCCAAAGGCGGCGGCGGTAAGGCGTTGGAGAGTTGCGGGGTTAACGCCCTCAGGTGCCTCGTGCGGCGTGACGTGGACAATCGCGCTCATCACCTTAGGCGGCGGGGTGAAGGCGCTGCGATGGACCTTGAGCGCCAGTTTGGCGTTGGAACGCCACTGGGCGAGCACCGCGAGCCGCCCATAGGCGCTGGTATCGGGTCGAGCCGCGATCCGCTCGGCCACTTCGCGCTGGAACATCAGCGTCAGGGATAGCCATTGCGGTGGCCAGTCCGCTCCATCGAGCCACCGGGTGAACAGCGCCGTGCCGACATTGTAGGGCAGGTTGGAGGCGATGTGGAACGGCTCAGGCTGCCCGTTCTCGGCCATCAACGCGCCGTGATCCAGCTTCATCGCATCGCCTTGGATGACGGTGAGCTGCGCGGGAAAGGCCTCTCCCAACTCCTTCAGCGCGGGCAGACAGCGTGTGTCCATCTCGATCGCGGTGACGCGCGCGCCGGCCCGCAAAAGCGCGCGGGTGAGCCCTCCGGGACCGGGGCCAACCTCAAGCACGCGCGCGCCATTCAAATCGCCGGGAATGGCGGCGATGCGGGCAAGCAATTGCTCATCGAGCAGGAAGTTCTGCCCCAGCGCTTTGGAAGCCGATAGGCCGTGGCGCGCGATAACCTCGCGGATCGGCGGCAGGTCGGGCGCGCTCGCCATCCTCGCGGCTAGCCGTGCGCGGGGATAGCGGAGCGCTGCACGGCGCAGGCGCTTGCCATGCGGATGGCCGCGATCATGGCGCCCGGATCGGCCTTGCGCTTGCCGGCGATGTCGAAGGCGGTTCCGTGATCGGGAGAGGTGCGGATGATCGGCAAGCCGAGCGTCACATTGACCCCGTCATCGACCTCGAGCGCTTTCAGAGGAATGAGCGCCTGATCATGATACATGCACAAGGCCGCGTCGTAGCTGCCCCGCGCGCGCGGCATGAACAACGCATCGCCTGGCACAGGGCCGGTCACATCAATCCCCTCCGCGCGCAGGGCCTTGATAGCGGGGGCGATAACGCGCGCCTCCTCATCGCCGAACTGGCCGTTTTCGCCCGCATGCGGGTTGAGCGCAGCCACGGCCAGGCGCGGGCGGCTGAGGCCAAAATCGCGCATCAACGCTACGTGGGTGACGACCGATTTGTGGATGATGAGTTCGCTTGTCAGTTTCCCGGGCACTTCGGCCAGCGCGCAATGCACCGTGATCGGAACGGTGCGAAGGCTTGGCCCGGCGAGCATCATCACCGCGTCCTCAGGGCGCTTCCGACAGGCATCGGCCAGAAACTCGGTCTGGCCTGGAAAGCGAAAGCCGATCGCGGTCAGCTCGGTCTTGGCGACGGGCGCGGTGACAATTCCTGCCACATCGCCGCGCAAGGCCATTTCGGTTGCCCATTGAAGTGAAGTGAGCGCGACGCGCGCGCCATCGGGCGAAGGCGTGCCGGGGGTGTAATCGACATCGCGCCCAGCCAGCACGGGCAGCCCCGCGTGCCAGGCCAACGCGGCCTCGCTCGCCTGAGCGATAGGCACAAGCGGGCAGTCGAGCCCGCGCGCCTGCGCCGCGGCGCGCAGAACCTCCATCCCGCCCACCGCAAAGAAGGGATGAGCCAGTGTCTGGTCCCCCTGAAGCGCGCGCCAGGCCGCGACAATCAGTTCCGGGCCAATTCCTGAAGGATCGCCCAGCGCGATCGCCAGCGGCGCGTCAGGAGCAAGCGGGGGCAGCGGGCTGGGCGTCAATTGTATTCGATATACGCATCGTTGCGCAGGTCGCGCAGGTAACGCTGCGCGCGCTTGTTGATCCGCTCTTCCTCGATCTGGCGTTCGATCACGTTAAAGGTCGGTGCGCCGGCCGCCTCGGGATCATCGCGCCCGCACAGCATCAGCACGCGCACTCCTTCCTGAGCGGAGCCAAAGGCGGGCGTTGTCTGCCCGACCTGCAATTGCAGGATCAGGTTCTGCAGCGCTTCGGGCAGTTGGCGCGCCTGGATCTGATCGTTGGAGACCACCGTCGCGCCGATGGCCTGGCGCGCGCTGTCCGCGTCCGCGCATCCGCGAAGGCCTTGAACGAAGGTGGTGAATTGCTCGATCTTTGCGTCCGCGTCCTCTTGCGAGATATCCGCCGGGAAGGCGACTGAGATTTGCTTCAGGCTGAGAACCGAATCGCGCGGATCGGCGGTCAGAACCTGGCGGCGGTCAATCAGGTACAGGATCGAGAAACCGCCCGGAATCTCAATCGGACCCGCCAACTGCCCGGGCGTCATGTCCTTTGCCGCGTTGGCCAGCACGGGCGGAAGCTGAGCAAGCCTCAGCCAGCCAAGATCGCCGCCAACAGCCGCGGTCGAGGCTTCGGAGAACTGGCGCGCATAGGCAACGAAGCTGCCGCCCTGCTGCAATTGCTGAACGATGCGCTGGGCGTTTTGCAACACGGCCTGACGGTTCTCAATCGTCGCAGAGAGATAGATCTCGCCCAGGCGATGCTCTTCGGTCCCGCGCGATTCCTCAAGCCGCTTGAGCACTTCGTTGACCTCTTCCGCCGCGACGTTGATGAAAGGGTTCACGTTGCGGCGCAGGAGGTTGTCCCAGGCCAGCTCGCCCTCGATCTGGCGCTGCAGCGCGCTAGGCGAGGAATTGATCGAGTAGAGATACTCATCCATCTTCTTGGGTTCTTGCGGGAAGTTCTGCGCGGCAAGCTGATTGTAGGTCTGCATCACCTGTCCGCGTTCGACCCGCATCTCCAACTGTTCCGCGGCCTGGATCTTGAGCGTTTCATCAATCAGGTTGCGCAGGACCTGGAGCCGCAGGCGCTTGAGCTCTTCCTCGGAAACCTGAGCGTCCGAAGCCGAGGTGACAAGCGCGACACGCTGTTCGACATCGGTGCCGGTGATCACAAACCCGTTCACCACTGCGGTGGCGCTGCGCATGTTCGGGTTGTCATCGCCGATGATGTTGATCTGATCGGGCAGGCCCAGGGGGTTTTCCGTGGTGGGCTTTGCGACGGTTTGCGCCATGGTCGGCATCGCTGAGGTCAGCGCGGCGAGCGCGGCAAACGCCGCGAGGCCGGCGGCGCGAAAGGGGGCAAAAGCGCCCAGCGGTTTCACAATAGCTTTCAAAATCACGTCCTTGGTCCCGAATGTCTCGTTCCTGTTCCCGGCGCGCGGCCCCTATCGCGCGTCAAGACGGTTGTGCCCCCTGTACTCAGTCGGCTGTTGGCTGTCTTTCTAAGCCCGAACACGCCTTGGCCGTAGAGCCCGTGTTCTGAACAGGCGCTTAGCCATGCAACGTCCCGAGAGGCAGCCGCATTAGCGACTTTTTAGTCGCATGCCAACGCCTCGCGCGTGTCTGTCACCGTCCCGCCCCAAGACCATGAAAACGCCGCGCCGCGCCGCCTGACCGCTAGCGAAAACCGATATTGCGCAGAGCAAAGAACACCTGGAACGAGTTGCCGCGCGCCGCGTCGCCCGCGGTGATAAAGTCGCGCCGCCAGGTGAAGCCGAACTCGATGCAGTCATCCTCGTAAGCAACCCCCAGACGCGTGCGGATCGGCTCAAAGCCGTCGGGTTGGAAGACCGGGTCCTCCTCAGCGCTGGTGAGGTTGAAGACGCCCGAGCCAAACGCGGACCAGTTGCGATCAAACGCCACGCGGGCCGCGGCGCGCACTTCCTCACGGTCTTGCAAATCCTCGACCTCGGTGATGTCGCGGTTGAGGCGCAGATAGCCCATCTCAAGATAGGTGCGCTTGGTGCCGATCGCGGCGTCGATCTCGTTGCGGCGGATCGCGAGATTGTCTTTGTCGAGGCGGAAACGGTGGGTGAACTGGATGAAATTGCGCAGCCGCACCTCTGTGCGCCCGACCAGATCGGAGACCCGCTCGGACAGGCCCGTGCCGTCGGGGAAAATCTCGCTATCATCGTCAAAGCGGTAGGACTGGCCGACATTGCTTTTGACCCTCACTCCCGGCTTGGTGAGCTCCCAGTCGAGCCCCCATGTGATCCGGGTTCCGTCTTCCACCCGGTCATAGCCGGGGAAGCGGTTGAGGGCGAAGACGTTGGAATCCTCAAGATCAATCGCGCGCGCGTCTTCGTTGGGAACCGCGAGGTTGCGGATCGGCGGCGAGGCCACAATCTGCAGGCGCGGTGTGATCACCTGCGTGCCGCCAAACGCCTCGTTCACGAAAGGCCACTCGACATCGATCGCGCCCAGAGCCACCGCGCGGCCCGTCCAGCCTTCATTGCCGCGATAGATCTCGGTCTGCGTCGAGAGCGTGCCTTGCGTGTGGTAGACATCCCCGCGCGCGAGCGCGCTGAAGGTGACGAGCTGGCCCCAATCGGTGAGCGTGCGCAGATCCCAGCGCGCTCCGGCAAAGGCGCGCTGCGTGTCCTGCCCATCCTCGCGCACGAGGCTCAGCGTGTTGGCCTGAAGCTGGACATTGCCGCCCAGCACCGGGTCTTCAACGTTGAAGCGATAGTCAAAGGCCGGGATCGCGACCGGGATCTGCCCCTGATCCGCCGTGATCCGCAGCGTCTGCGTCGCCCAACCGGCAAGGCTCAGATAGGAACGGTCATCAATCCGCTCCAGATTGACGGTGGAGCGCAAACGGTCATCGCGGCTGATGTCATAGCGTCGCAGGAAGGTGCGGTCGCTGGCGACGCGGACCGAGCCGGTGAGGCTCCATTCCCGGTCCAGCTGAAAGCGGCCATTGGCAAACAGATAGCCGCGCGCCTCGGCGTTTTCGTTGATTGGGTCGAAATTTACAAAATCGGATGTCTGATCAGACGCGGTGGCGTAGCCGGTGATCTGATAGGCGCCCTTGCCGGTGAGGTGGCGCCATTGGGCAGAGGCAAGCGGGGCGACATCGCTGAACACAGAGGCGCCCAGCGTCAGATCCTGATTATCGGCGATCCGCCAGTAATATTCGCCCGATACCTCAACGCCGTTCACATTGGAGACGCGGAAATTGGGGTTTGTGAAGCCGGTCTCTGCGCGGCCATCGGTGCGGATGGTGAGGCCGGGAAGCGGCAGCAGACGCTGGCCAAACAGCTCGAGCATCGCGCCGTCAAAGCCGACTTTGTTGGTCGCCGGATCGAATGTCACCCGTTCCGCTGTGATCCGCCAGCTGGGGGTTTTGTCGCATCCTTGCGTGTCTGACACCGCGCAGGCTGTGTAGGCGGCGTCTGTCAGCAAGACCGTCCCATCCTTGCCGCGCGTTGCGGATTGCGCCGCCAGCCGCCCGCCAGCGCGCAAAGCAATAAGCAAGCGATCCATCGCGCCTGCCTCGAACGTGTCGCTCAGTTCAACCGCGTCGGTGTAAAGGACGTTTCCGCTTTCATCGACGAGGCGGATATTGCCCGCCGCGTAAATCCGCCGCTCAGCGCGCACCCAGACCACCTCGTCCGCGCGCACCGATCGATCACCGCTTCGCAAGACCACGTCGCCGCGCGCAATCACGGTGTCGCTTTCATTATCGTAGGCGAGCTGTTCGGCCTCGAACTGGATTTCATCGCTTGGGAGGATTGCGCCCGGCGCGTCGTCCTCAGCAACCGGGATTACGGCGGGTTGCTGAGCCCGATCGCGCGCCATCGGCGTCACCTGATGCGCCAGCAGCGGAGCGCTCAGCGCGTGGGCGGGAGCCGCCGGTACAAAGGGCAGCGCGGCCATCGTGGTGGCCAGAGCAAGCCGGGAGACACACGCACCCCGCGCGCGCGGTGACACTGGCGCCTTTCGCGCAATGCTGGATGCTCCCGACATGGCTTGCCTATTGCACCGCTCGCGCCTAATCGCAATCGCCATTAGCCGCCCCTTTTTCGGCGCCGATTGAGCCGTTCATGCATTGGCTCATTACACGCCTCGCGCGGGTCTTGCGCGAAGCCACACAACGGAGATTTCATGCAGATCCATTTTGCCAGCGCGGCCCCGGCCCATGTTCGCCTGACCGCGCGGATCGTGAACCATAACGATACGCCTGAGGATCTCGACGCGGCTTTGATCGATGGAGCCAAGGCGGCGCGCTTTACCGGCAACCCTGGCCAGGTGTTTGAGCATTTCACGATGACCGAAGGCGCGCTCACCCGGCTTGCGCTTTCGGGCGCGGGCGATGTTGAGGCGGAAAACCGCGCGCTCAACGTCGAAAAGGCGGGCGCGGCGCTGGTGGCGAAGTACATCGCCTCGGGCGAGACGGAGATGGTGGTCGACCTTGGGCATGCGGATCTATCGGGCGAAGAAGCGGCGGGTGCGCTTTTGGGTATGCGGCTCCGTTCCTGGCGCTTTGATGAATACCGCACCAAACTCGCCGCCGATAAGCGTGTCTCGCTCGGGAGCGTGCATGTTGTGGGCGCGCCAGCTGGCACGCAAGACGCCTGGGATCGCGCGGCAGCCATCGCCGAGGGTGTCGACTTTACCAAGCACCTCGTCACTCTGCCGCCCAACATCCTCTACCCCGAAAGCTTTGTTGCTCTTTGTGAAGAGGCCTTTGCGGGAACCGGAGCCGAGATCACTGTGCTCGACGAACCGGCGATGGAAGAGCTTGGCATGGGCGCGCTTTTGGGCGTTGGCCAGGGCTCGCGCCGCGCCTCGCGCTTGCTCGCGATCCGCTGGAATGGCGGCGAGCCGGGCGAAAAGCCCACCGCGTTCGTGGGCAAGGGCGTCACCTTTGATACCGGCGGCATTTCGTTGAAGCCCCCTCCCGGTATGGAAGACATGAAGTGGGATATGGGCGGCGCAGGCGCGGTTGCGGGCGGTATGCTCGCGCTCGTCAAGCGGAAGGCGAAGGCCAATATCGTGGCCGTCATGGGCCTCGTTGAGAACATGCCCGACGGCAACGCGCAGCGGCCCGGTGATGTTGTGACGACGATGAGCGGGCAGACGGTCGAAGTGCTCAACACTGATGCCGAAGGGCGCCTTGTCCTGTGCGACGCGCTGCATTGGGTTCAGGAGGTTCACGAACCGGCGCGCATCGTCGACTTTGCGACGCTGACGGGCGCGATGATCATCGCCCTGGGCCATGAGCATGGCGGGATGTTCGCCAATGATGACGAGTTGGCCGAGCAATTGCTGAGCGCAGGCGGAACCACGGGCGATACTCTGTGGCGTCTGCCGATCGGCCCGGCTTATGACAAGCTCATCAACTCGCCGATTGCGGATATGAAGAATGTCGGGCCGCGCCCCGCGGGTTCGATCACCGCGGCGCAATTCCTCGCGCGCTTCATCAAGAACGGCACCCCCTGGGCGCATTGCGATATCGCAGGCACGGTCTGGTCGGACAAGCCGGGCCACGCGCATGAGAAGGGCGCAACCGGCTGGGGCGCGCGGCTGATTGAGCGCATGATCGCCGACAACTTCGAAGGCTAGGAACCGCTCCCATCCCCAAAATGCGCAAGAAATCCGATCTTCCTTCGAAGATCTGCGCGGCTTGCGGCCTGCCTTTTACCTGGCGCAAGAAGTGGGAGCGCGACTGGGACAGTGTGCGCTATTGCTCGGACCGCTGCCGGAAGGCTAAGAAATCGGCCTGATGAAGATCGATTTCTGGCAACTCTCGCGCGATCCGGTGGAGAAGGTCTCCGCCCTGATTGCTGCGCGCGTGCTTTCGCAGGGAGAGCGGCTGCTGATCGTCAGCGAAAACGCCGATCAACGCATCGCCATTTCCAAGGGGCTGTGGGAAGCGGGGCCTGAGAGCTTTCTGGCCAATGGCGAGGCGGGAGCGCCCGGCGCGGATCGCCAGCCCATCCTCTTGTCCCAAACCATCGAACCGGCCAACGGGGCAAGCCACGCAATCTTTGCCGACGGCGCCTTTCGCGACGCGCCCGGCTTTGCCCGCAGCTTTCTTTTGTTTGATGAGGCCACGCTGCAGCACGCCCGCGAGACCTGGAAGGCCTTGTCGGATCGTGAAGGGTTGGAGCGCGCTTTTTTCCGGCAGGATGGCGGCAAATGGGTCAAGGTCGCTTGAAGCGCTCAGCCTTGCGCGCGGTCGCTCGATAGCCGATCATGCGCGCATCAAAGG
Source organism: Pseudomonadota bacterium (assembly GCA_039815865.1). Lineage (GTDB taxonomy): Bacteria > Pseudomonadota > Alphaproteobacteria > Sphingomonadales > Sphingomonadaceae > Erythrobacter. The sequence continues at coordinate 9,658 of JBCBYM010000023.1, read as the reverse complement.
GGAGACAGGGACATGCGTTTCAACCTTACGCGGATAGCGCCGCTGGCGGCCTGTGGCCTGCTGGCCGCGTGCGGTTCGCAAGACACCGGCACGCTGACTGGCGAAGACGGCGAGGCCGGCGAATACACCATCGACACGCGAACGGGTGAGACAACCGCGAGCATTGAAACCGACGAGGGCACCGCGACCTTGCGTTCGGGCAACACGGTGCCGGTGGATCTGCCCGAAGGCTTTTCGGCTTATCCGCGCGCCGAAGTTCTGACCAACACGATTGTCAGCCAGGCAACGGGTTCAGGCGCACTCGTTACCATGATGAGCGATGACGGGCCTGAGACTATCGCGGCCTTCTACAAAGGCCAGGCGCAGGACAGCGGGATCGAAATCCAGATGGAAATCTCGACCAATGGCACCCAGATCTTGGGCGGGCAGTCCCCGTCCGGGCTCACCTTCTCCATGATCGCCAGCCCCGGCGCTGAGGGAACAACGGTGCAATTGACCGTGGGCGATTCTCTTGATTGAGGCTTTGCGCGCCGCGCGCCGCGCGGCGCGGGTGGTTTCACTCGAAACTTGAATTGGAGCGGCGCGAGGGCTAGGGGCCGCGCGAAACCTCTCATCTCTCCCCCAGCCGCTCAGGCATGAGCGCTCACAATCAAGGAATACATCATGGCGGTCACCCGCACCTTTTCGATCATCAAGCCCGACGCCACCCGTCGCAACCTAACCGGCGCGGTCACCGCCATGCTGGAAGAAGCGGGCCTGCGCGTTGTCGCCTCCAAGCGTATCCACATGACCAAGGAACAGGCCGAGGGCTTTTACGCGGTCCACAAGGAACGCCCCTTCTTTGGTGAACTCGTCGAGTTCATGATGAGCGAGCCGGTGGTTGTGCAGGTTCTCGAAGGCGAAGACGCGGTGACGCGCAACCGCGATATCATGGGCGCGACCAACCCGGCCGACGCCGACGAAGGCACGATCCGCAAGACGCACGCGCTCTCGATCGGTGAGAACACCGTCCACGGCTCGGACAGCGAAGAGAACGCCGCGATCGAAATCGCCTTCTTCTTCAGCGACGACGAACTCGTTGGTTGAGGGGGCGACCATCCCGGTTTTTTGAAAAGGGCCGTCCTTTGGGGCGGCCCTTTTTCTATGCGCGGCTGAAACCGGAGAGTTGGGTGGAGTGCGCCACATGCGCGCCCTTACGGCTCTTGGCCATGACCGATTGCATCGCCGACAGGGCCTGAGCGGTCAGTGCAAGGCCCAGTTCACGATAGGCGCGGGCAATGGCGCATTGCCAATCGGCGGTCACCTCCTCGAAGGTGAGGCGGGTGACGGGGCCGGTCCAGTCGCGCAGGGCGGCTTCGCGGCGGTTTTCGCGAAGGGCGATCTTGCGATGCCACTCGGCCTCGATGGCGCTGAGTTCACAAGCGTCAGACTGCACCGCCATCTGATTGGCCACGAGGGAGACGGCGCTGCGGTGGACGTCCTCCAGCGCGCGCTCAGCCACGATCAGGCGGGCGTCCGGAAACTGGCGAAGCAATTCGGGCAGGTTTTCGGAAAAGACGGGCACTTTTAGGATGCGCGACCGATCTGCATTGCCGCGATGGGCCGCATCGGTGCGCAGGACGCGGGCGAACTCGCGGTAGACCGAGCTCGCCTCACGCGCCTCACTCCAGGCCGAAAAGGAGGGGATGCGCCACTGCGATTCGTAAATCGAGTGCTGCAGCGCGCCGGCGAGCCAGCCCAACTCCTCCTCCACCGCCGTGCTGTTGATGGGGTGGATCGATTGCAGCCAGGGATTGAGCGCGGATAGAAAGCCGATTTCGAACGCGGCGGCCCATTCGCGCAGGTCCACTCGGCGCCCCGGCACCGGGTGGAAAGCATCGCAATAGCGGGTGTGCGAGTGAGCGGGGTCCGCCGCCAGCAGCGTGTGGAGGCGCGTCGTCCCGCTGCGCATATGGCCAATGATGATGATCGGCGGGGCAATCGGCATTTGCGGCCGATCCGGCCGACGCAGCCAGGCCGCCCCCATCTTCAACCGGTTGGCGATAACCCGTTCCAGCTGGCCATGCGCCATCACGCGTCCCAGCGGATTGAGATCGGCTTCCTCGCGCGCGGCCTGTGTGAGGCGTTTGAGGCGCTCCCGGAAATCAGCGACGTCTTCTGGCGATCGGCTCGCGTTTTCAGCGTCTTCAGCCCTCTCACCCAAAGTCTTGGCCGCGCGCGCCCACAATTCAGCGGCGTCGAGCGATGGCGCAGGGAGCCAGCCCCTGTCCCACGCCTTGGCAAAGAAGCGGTTCGCCTGATCCACCCGGGGACTGCGCGCAAGCGGGTGAGGGCGGGGCGGGGGCGTCTTCACTTTTGGGTGGTCAAAACTGGTCAGCGGCGTCGAGCAGCCGGGTCAGCCGCGCTGGGGCAACGCTGCGCCAAGAGCGGTGCAGCCACTCGCTGACATGCTCCCAGTCGACATCGGGCCGGTTGAGGATCACGCCCACCCATCCGCTCGCGCCGTAATAGGCCGGTTTGCAATAGACCTCGGGCTGCGTTTCCGAGAGCCCCTGCACCTCGTCAAGCCCGCTCGTCTTCACCAGCACCGCGATATGCCCGCTGCCGTGATGCTGGTTGGAGAAATGCGCAAAGAACTTGCCCGATTTCTCCGTGCCGACGCGAAAACCGGGTGAGCCGTGGCTGTCACGGCTATGCGCTTCGGGCAGGGCGAGCGCGATCTCGGCGACGCGGGCGTAGAGGAAATCGGGATCATTCCCGCGGCTCACATAATCGGCCACGGCGCGCGGGTAGAGCTGATGCTCGGCAATCCGCACCCGCGCGGCCAGGCTTTCAGGCGTGTCATCAGGCGCGATGGCAACGGGGGCCTGCGCCAGAACCTCGCCCGCGTCGAGTTTGGGCGTGACCACGTGGACGCTTGCACCCGCATGAGCGTCACCCGCTTCGATGGCGCGGGCGTAGGTGTCGAGGCCCTTGTACTTGGGTAAGAGCGAGGGGTGGATGTTGAGAATGCGGCCCGTCCAGCGCTCGACAAACGCGTCGGACAGGATGCGCATATAGCCCGCCAGCACGATATATTGCGCGCCCGATTGCTTGACCGCTTGCTCCATCGCGGCGTCGTGATCGGCGCGTGAGTGGCCCTTGTGCGAGTGGGCGAAGGTCGCGATCCCCTCCAACTCAGCCAGTGCGAGGCCTTCCGCGTCAGGATTGTTGCTGGCGACGAGCGCAATCTCGAACGGCGCGTCTTCCAAGCGGCTGGCGTAGAGCAGAGCGGCCATATTGGTGCCGGTGCCCGAGATGAAGATCGCGACCTTCGCCTTTGGGGGAGCGCTGTTAGCCAAGGTGGGTCACCGCCCAGTCCTCCGCAGCCGACCACAGGCCAGCGGGTCCCTGCACCCGGCAACCGCGCTCTCCGGGCCAGACCTTGCCGATCATATGCACCGTTTCGCCCAGATCAGTGAGGCGTGCGATTACCTCGTGATAGCGATCAATGTCTGCCGCGATCACCATGCCGATCCCGCAATTGAAGGTGCGCGCCATCTCTTCCGGGGCGATAGCGCCTTCCTCCTGAAGGAACCGCATCAAGGAAGGCTGCGGCCAGCATTCGACATCGATCCGCGCTTCGGCGCCTTCGGGCAGGATGCGCGGGATGTTCTCCAGCAGCCCGCCGCCCGTAATGTGCGCCAGGCCATGGATCAGGCCTTCGCGGATCAGCGGCAAAAGGGTCTCGACATAAATCCGGGTGGGCTCGATCAGCGTATCGAGCAGCGATCGATCCGGATCAAAGGGCGCGGGCGCATCCAGCGACCATCCGCGATCGCTCGCCAGACGCCGGACCAGCGAAAAGCCGTTGGAGTGCACGCCGGACGAGGCAAGGCCCAGCAAGATGTCGCCCGGCTTTACGCGCTCGCCTGTGAGTTGCTCCCCACGCTCCACCGCGCCAACGCAAAAGCCCGCAAGGTCATAGTCGCCATCTGTGTACATGCCCGGCATTTCCGCCGTTTCTCCGCCGATTAGCGCGCATCCGGCTTGCTTGCAGCCATCCGCTATCCCAGCGACGACCCGCTCAGCCACACCGTTCTCGAGCTTTCCCGTGGCGAAATAGTCGAGGAAAAACAGCGGTTCAGCGCCTTGCACGATCAGATCGTTGACGCACATCGCGACCAGATCGATCCCGACGCTGTCATGCCGGTCATAATCGATCGCCAGTTTGAGCTTGGTGCCCACGCCATCATTGGCCGCCACCAGCAGCGGATCGGTGTAACCGGCGGCCTTGGGGTCGAAAAACCCACCAAAACCGCCAAGCTCGCTGGTCGCGCCGGGGCGAGCGGTGGCCTTGGCGAGCGGCGCAATCGCGCGCACCAGAGCGTTGCCCGCTTCGATATCGACGCCTGCGCCCGCATAGGTGTAGCCGCCGCCCGCGTGGCGCTTGTCCTGATCTTTTCCCGAAGTCATGCCCCGATGCATTAGCCATTCGCGCTTGGAATTCCACTCGCCATTGGGCAAAGGGTGAGCGATTTCCCCGATGGCGACGCACGCAATCTTCTCCCGCCCGGTTTTCGAGGCTTTTGTTTCCCCCCGCTGGCTGCGTGGGGGCGGGGCCGCTGTGGTGGCTTTGGCGCTGCTTGGCGGAGCTTACGCGCTGGTGCTGGCGCAGGTCAGCGGCGAGCGCGGCATCGCGCCCACCGCGTCCAGCGCCGATATCCAGATCCGCGGGATCGAGATTGATGTAACCGGGTCAAGCGCTCAGGACGCTCGGCAAAGGGGCTGGCAACAAGCGCAAAGGCTGGCTTGGGCCAAGGCGGGCGGCCCTAAACTGCCCGACGGACAGCTGGCGGGGATGGTGTCCTCGATCGTCATCCAGCGCGAGCAATTGGGCCCCCGGCGCTATATCGCCACGCTGGGCGTCATCTTTGATCGCCAGCGCGCCAGCAAATATCTGGGCGGGCGAGCGCAGGCGCGCCCGTCAGCGCCTATGCTGGTGATCCCGGTCAGCGTGTCTGGCGGCACCTACACCGCTTTTGAAGTGCGCAATCCCTGGCAACGCGCCTGGGCTGAGTTCAATCCGGGAACCAGCCGGATGGACTATGTCCGGCCAAGCGGGGCGGGCGGCGATTCGCTGCTCTTGAACTTTGGCCAGACCGGACGACGCAGCCGGACCTGGTGGCGCAGCACGCTCGATCAGTACAACGCCGCCGATGTGCTGGTGCCGAGCGTGCGGCTGGAACACCAATTTCCAGGCGGCCCGATCACAGCCACTTTCACCGCGCGCTATGGCCCTGACAGCCGCGTGCTCGAAAGCTTTACGCTGACGGCTGAGGACCCGCGCTCGCTTTCCGCGACCCTTGATCAGGCGGTGGAGCGGATGGACCGCATCTATGAAAAGGCGCTCGCGGATGGCAAGCTCCAGCCTGATCCCACCTTGCGCGTCGGCGGATCGGGCGAGATTGACCCGGCGCTTCAACGCCTGATCGATATTGGCGAGGCGATCCGCGCGCGCGAAGAGGCCGCTCTGGCCGCTGCTGAGGGCGCGGGCGAAGCGGGCGAAGGGCCACAGATCCCGAGCGAGGCGACCGTGGAGACCCCTCAGCAGGCCGTCCCGCTCAGCCAGGTCGTCGTCCAGTTCGCAACCCCTGACGCTATGGCCTTTGACGCGGCGCTTTCGGGCGTGCGCGAGACGCCGGGCGTGCGCGCTCTGTCGGTCACCAGCACCGCGATGGGCGGCACTTCGGTGATGAGCGTCAGCTTCAGCGGCACCGCGTCCGACCTCGCCGCGGCGCTGCGCGGGCGAGGCTTCCGCGTCAATGAGAGCGGCAACACGCTCGCGATCAGTCGCTAAGGCCGCGTGACAGGTGTGTCAGTGCCACAGGTCCGTTCCCTCTCTCAGTTCGCTCTGCCGCTTGAACCTTCGGCGCAAGGCGGGCCAAGCCGCATTGTCGTGGGCAACGCCAACGCCGCGGTGATCGAGGCGCTGCGCGACCCTTCGTCCTGGCCGTTCCACACCGCCGTCCTGACCGGCTCGCCACGTTCGGGCAAATCGCTGCTCGGCCGCTGGGCGCTCGGGCAGGGCATTGATGTCATCGATGACGCCGAGGCTTGCGATGAGGACGCGCTCTTCCACCGTTGGAACGCCAGCCAAGAGGGCGCCGCGCGCGCGGGTGAGCCTTTGCTCATCATCGCCAACGCTCGGCCTTGGGAGGTGACCTTGCCTGATCTGCGCTCACGCCTTGGCGGATCGCTCCAGCTCGAAATCGGGGAACCCGACGATGCGATGGCCGCGCAGCTTATTGAGGCTCTTGCCGAAGAGCGTGGCCTTGCGCTGGCCGATGGAGCGACCGCTTACCTCGTCCCGCGCGCTGCGCGCAGCTTTGCGGATCTGGAACGGCTGGTGAAGACCATTGATCGCATCAGTCTTGAACGCGCCGCGCCCGCCACCATGTCGGTCTGGCGCGCCGCGCTCGAAGCGCTTCAAGGGCCTGAACAAGCCAGCCTTCTTTAGGAACAAGTGGGGCTTGGTTGCATTTGATGCGGATTGGTGGAAGGCTTTAGGCCGGCTGAAGGAGACAGCTAATGTTTGACCGGCTGAAGGCCTATCTCGACTCGATCCGCGCCCGCGATCCGGCGCCGCGTTCGCGTTGGGAAATTCTGCTCTACCCCGGCGTGCTGGCTCTTGGCTTGCACCGTGTGGCGCATTGGCTGTTCGAGGCGCGGCTCTATTTCCTGGCGCGGTTCGTGAACCACACCTCGCGCTTTCTGACCGCGATCGACATCCATCCGGGCGCCAAGATCGGGAAGAACTTTTTCATCGATCACGGCTTTACCGTCATCGGAGAAACCGCGGAGATCGGCGATAATGTCACCATCTACCAGTGCGTGACACTGGGCGGGACCAACCCCACCAACGGCAAAGGCGGCAAGCGTCACCCCACGCTAGAGGATAATGTGATCGTTGGTTCCGGCGCGCAGATCATCGGGCCGATCACCGTTGGCGAACGCGGGCGCGTTGGCGCGAGCGCCGTGGTGATGGAAGACGTCCCCGCGGGGGCAACCATGGTCGGCGTCAAGGCGCGCTCAACTCTGGTTCCAGCCGAAGACTGGATCAGGGAATTCATCCCCTATGGCACCACGCCTCAGTGCGAGGACGCCGAAGGCAACCGGGTGGACTGCATCGAAAAGCTCGAAGGCGAGCTGGCGGCTCTGCGGGCCGAATTCGCCGCTTTGAAGGCTGCCCAGACCCCGGCCGAGGCCGAGCCGGTTCAGGCCAGCCTTGATCTTGATGCCGAGACCCTCGGGGCCGAGACCCTTGGCGCGAAAAGCGGGACTGACAATTAATGAGCGCACGCAGCGGTCCGGCAGGGCAGGGCAGTTTGGGTCAAGTCATCGCGTTCCCCGGCGGCCAACCCAGCCAGGTGGCCTTCGAACGCGACGAACTTCAGCGCATTCTTGACCTTTATGGCCGGATGGTCGCGGCGGGCGAATGGCGCGACTACGCGATGGACTTTGAAAAGAGCTTTGCCAGCTTCTCTGCCTTTCGCCGGGCGGCGGAGCGCCCGCAGACGCGGATCGAAAAGCGCCCCTCCTTGCGATCAAAGCAAGGCATGTGGACGCTCTTTGGCGAGCATGGCCAGGTGCTAAAGCGCGGGCACGAATTGGCGAACGTGCTCGCACCCGTCGAGCGGCGTCTGGTCAAGGCTATCGACGAAGACTAGATCGCTTGCTGGGCTCGCGGCCCAAGGGGCTGTTCGACTTTATCCGGCGGGCGTCGCGGGCGGCGCTGACGGGGCGACTGGCGCCACCGCTTCGGGCTCAGGCAGGCGCGCGCGCAAGCCAACGGGAAGCGCGGCGACAACCGAGGCGCGGATCGGCTGCCAGAAGGCCGACAGGCTGAGAAGCGCGGAACCGATTATGAGCGCCGTCAACGCAAAGCCCAGTTCCACCGCGCCAAATTCGTTGAACAGGAAGGTGAGCGCGAACAGCACATAAGCGAGCGCAGAGACCAGCAGCGCGCGCCGATCAATCGCCAAAGCGACAAGGCCAAAGGCGACATACATGCCCAACACCGAAAAGGCCGCGCCCATGTCGATCCGGCCCTCGGTCACCCCGATCATGGCAAAGATCGAATGCGCGATCAGCGGGGCGGCGAGCAGGTGCAACCAGAAGGCGACATCGCTGCGGCGGGTGATCCGCTCCCGGTCGGTCATGTCCCAGCGCATCGCAAAGGCGAACACGATCAGCCCGGTAATCAGCATGACGAGATAGAAACCCGTCGAATCAAACTCGACCCGGAAGAACGCTGCAATGGCCAGCAGAGTGGAGATCACCGTGACCCCGGCACCAGCCGCCACCGTGATCGGGACCTGAAAGCGGCGCCAGTGGAAGTAGGCCGCTCCGGCCGCAAACGCTCCGGCAAGGATCACCATGGCAGCACCAACGACGCGCTCATTGAGGCCCATTCCCACAGTCATGCCAAGCCCGAACACACAGGCAAAAACTCCTCCGACAAAGGCAAGCAGAAGCAGGATTGAGGGCAAGGCCATGCGCCTTTTGCGGGTGAAGAATTCGGACAACGGCCAGGCGGCGGCGGCCACAAACAGGCCGGGCAGCAAGACTTGAAGCCCCGCATTCAAGGCCATGTCACTCGTGCGCTGCTCAAGCTGCTCGGCGCTCAAGCCGCTCGGCAAAGTGCCGCCCCAGCTTTCGGGAACGATGAAATTCGCAAGCGCCTGTCCAATCGCACCCACGGCGATGAGCAGGATGACGATACCGACAGCAACGAAGACATCGTTGAAGCTGTTAAGCAGCTTGAAATTCTCTTCCGACTGCCGCGGCAAAGCGCGCACCCGGCTTACGTGATCGCGCAGGCCCGCGGCTGCCTCTGCGCTGATTGCGCCGGCGGCAATGGCGGAATTGATGTCGTCTTCGGAATACACGGGCGAAGCCTCCTCGCGATTGGCGCAGCAGAACTATCCGAGGTGTATTACTGAGTCAATACGCCCAGTCCGCGCATTGCAAGACTGCCTCAAGGCCCGGGGTATCCCCGCTTACGAGAAAGGGGCGGGAAGCGCCGTTCGCCTCCCGCCCCTTTCATGCCTTTGTAAGGTCAGGCCGCGTTAGCCGCGCGCGCTGTCCGGACCCGTGCCCGTCACCTTCTGCATCGCCGCCAGGATCGCGCCCGACTGCTCAGAGCCCGATTGCGGGGCCTTCAGGTTGGTGAACTCGCTGATCTTCTCCCAATTGTCGGCAAAGCCTTCAACGGTGCGCTCACCATCGGGCAGCCAGACCGCGTCGTTCATCACAACCCAAGCCGAGTGATAGCCGCCTGCGCCCGCGCCAACGATGGCGTTGGTCGGGGCGTCTTCGCTGACGAGGAAGAGCGCGGCGGGAACCACGTTTTCCGGAGCAAACAGCTTGAAGGCTTCTTCGGGGAAGAGATCTTCGGTCATGCGCGTGCCGGCAACCGGCGACAGTGAGTTGACGCGGATGTTGTACTTCGCGCCTTCGAGCTGCAGCGTCTTGGTGAAGCCCGCAAGGCCCAGCTTGGCCGCGCCGTAGTTTGCCTGGCCAAAGTTGCCGAACAGGCCGGTTGAGGACGCGGTCATAAGAACACGGCCATAGCCTTGCTCACGGAAGGTTTCCCAGCACGCCTTCGTGACGAAAG
>JBCBYM010000239.1:0-2944 GCA_039815865.1 Pseudomonadota bacterium | reverse complement strand
GCACGCTGCGCCCGAAGGGCCGCTGATAACCGACCGTGGGCTCCACCAGCATCCCGTCATGCGCGCCCAGCACATCCCAGCGCACCTGCGTGTTGAAGGTCAGCGAATCGAGCGGGTTGAAGATGCCGGGGAACGTCACACCGCCAGCCGCGCCCACTTCGAGCGCGACATCGAGATCTTCCGCCAGTTCGACCACTTCATCCTCGATCCGCTGCGCGCGATCGTTGCGAAAGCGGATGGCGGGGCCGAAATTGAAGGTCGTCTTCTGGCTGGGGCCCAGCGCCGGTTCGGGCGAGAGAAGGTCCAGCCGGATGCCAGGGCCGTTGGGGCGGATGCCAACACCGCCCACGCGGCCCAAGATGAGCGGCAGCGGGAAGAGGATGTAATCGTCCGAACCCGAATAGCTGGGCACCATGCCTGCGCCAACGCCAACCGAGAGCCAGGTGTCATCAAACACGATCTTGGGCATTTCCAGCTTGGGCCAACTGGGCCTCTTTTTCTGGCCCGCCTGATCCTGCGCGCCTTCGTTGGTGCCGGCGTTGGTGCCGGCGTTGGTGCCGGCGCTGTCGGCGTCCTCGCCAGCCGAAACGGTCTCCGACGCCGTATCCAGCGTGCCCGCCTCCATCGCCGCGAGCGAGACCATCACCGCATCCAGCTTCTCAACAGCGTCACCCGAAAGCGCGGGCGAGAGGGCGGTTTCCTGCGCCAGAAGCGAAGCGGGGCAGGCTGCAAGGGCAACGCCCAGAGCCAGTTTGGACGACGCGCAAAGGGATGAAATCATGAAGGTCTCCTGGGGGGACAGAAACGCTCCGCAACACAGGCTTAGGGGACCAGCGCCGCGGCTCTTGCAAAAAAATGAACTGTGACCTTTGAGGTTCCCCAAAAATCGCGCTCGCTTACGGAACATCCTTAGGTCGCAAGGGGCTGGTTGCAACGGGCCTTTTGTATTGTTTTTTACCTGTTCTTTGCCGGCACATTGCCGCCATGCGCGCCGTGCCCTAGGGCGGAGGGCGCATGAGCGATTCTGGCTTTGATATTGTGGTCGTGGGCGGAGGCCTTGCCGGTGGTCTTACCGCGCTCGCGCTGCATCAGGCCCACCCCGATTACAAGCTGGCGCTGATTGAGGCGGGCGCGTCGATTGGCGGCAACCACCGCTGGAGCTGGTTCGATAGCGATCTGGATGACCGGGGCCGCGCGCTGCTCGAACCCATTCGCAAGACCGAGTGGACCAAGGGGTACGACGTCAGCTTTCCCGAATTGAAGCGCACGCTCCACACCGGCTACACATCGATGTCGAGCGTCGACTTTCATGAAGGGATCGTGCGCACTCTGCCGCCCCGGGCGCTTTATCTCGGGCGCACAGCGAGCGAGATCGACGCCAAGGGCGTGACACTGGACGACGGGACGCGGCTGGCATCGCGGCTGGTTGTGGATGCCCGCAATTTCCAGCCCTCAAAGCATTTGCGCGGCGGGTGGCAGGTCTTCATGGGACGCCAGATGCGGCTCGAGGAAGCGCACGGCGAAGAACGCCCGATGATCATGGACGCCGATGTCGAGCAATTGGCGCCGCACGGCAATGGCTCGGCCTATCGCTTTGTTTATGTCCTGCCGCTGAGCTCGCACGACGTGTTTATCGAAGACACGTATTATGCGGATGATCCTTTGCTCGACCGCGCGGCGCTTTCGGGCCGGATCGACCAATATGCGCGCGAGAAGGGCTGGATGAACGGAACGCCCGTCGGCCATGAAGCGGGTGTGCTCCCTGTGCTGACCGGCGGGGATTTCGACGCCTATCAGAACGAAGTACGCGTGCCCGGTGTTGTCGCTATCGGTGCGCGCGGCGGGTTTATCCATCCGCTCACCAGCTACACCATGCCGATCGCGATGGGCAACGCGCTCGCTCTGGCGGACGAGGCTGAACTGCCGCCCTCTCAAATGGTTGCCCTGTTCGAAGCGCGCGCGCGCCGCCATTGGCAGAGCACCGGATATTACCGGCTGCTCACGCGTTTCCTGTTTTTCGCCTGCGCTCCGGAGAAACGGTATGTCATCCTTCAGCGCTTCTATGGCCTCGGCCAGAACCTGATTGAGCGCTTTTACGCCGCGCGCTCGCCCTTGCGGGACAAGGCGCGCGTCTTGTGGGGCAAGCCACCCGTATCTATCCCGCGCGCCATGGCCGCGATGTTTCAGCGAGGAAAGCCGCTGAAAGGTCAGTCTAAAAATTAGCGCGCCCATCTGCTAGGCTCGCACGATGCAATCCGGAGAAACCCGAATGAACGCACCCACCAAGCTCACCATCGCCTCAACGCCCGGCGGCAAGGGGATCGATCCGCGGCTGGCAGAGCGCTATGCGGGCAAAAGCGCTTGCGTCATCGGTGCAGGCTTTGGCGGCATGGCGCTGGCGATCCGGCTGCAATCGGCTGGCATTGCCACAACTGTGATCGAAGCGCGCGATAAGCCGGGTGGCCGCGCCTATTTCTGGGAAAAGGACGGCTTCACCTTTGACGCCGGCCCCACCGTCATCACCGACCCGCCCTGCCTTGAAGAGCTGTGGCAATTGACCGGCCATGACATCGCCGAGGATGTCGAGCTGATGAAGGTGATGCCGTTCTATCGTCTCAACTGGCCCGACGGCACGAACTTCAATTATTCGAACGATGAGGAGGAACTGTTCTCCGAAATCGCCAAGCTCGAGCCCGACGATGTCGTGGGCTATCAGCGCTTTCTCGAATATTCCGCGGGCGTGTTTGAAGAAGGCTATGTGAAGCTGGGGCACAAGCCCTTCCTCGATTTCAAGACCATGCTCAAAGCCGCGCCCGCTCTGGTGAAGGAACAGGCCTGGCGCAGCGTCTATTCGATGGTCTCCAGCTACATCAAGCACCCCAAGCTGCGCGAGGCGTTCAGCTTCCACTCGCTGCTGGTGGGCGGCAACCCGATGAAGACAAGC
>JBCBYM010000238.1:0-2969 GCA_039815865.1 Pseudomonadota bacterium | reverse complement strand
GGCGATATTGTTGAGGCCGGGTAACTAATTCCACGCGATCGACGTGTGGGGTCCCGGCCCCACTCGCAGGCGGCAGGCCAAGCGTATACTGCTTTTGCCGCCCTTAGCACTCAGCATGTGCTTTTGCCGGCCGCTATAGCGCGACAAACTGGATGAGAGCGGGGCGACAATCACGATGAGAACCGGCGGCCGAGGTTTATGATTGTCGCTCGCCGCCGATTTTGCAAGGGCTTTCGGTCTGCACGACTTATTTTTTGTGTCGCGCAGTGCTTGACCGTGGACAGCGCGTCACTCAGAGCGCGATTTGGTTGTCGCGTTCTTTGGCGGCTTGCCGCGACCTCGCTTTCGCTCGATGGCAGCTTTACGCCGGTAGCTTTCGACATTCATTTCGAGGATAGTGGCGTGATGAACGAGACGGTCGACGGCGGCTAACGTCATTGCCTGATCGGGGAAGATTTTACCCCATTCGCCGAACGGCTGGTTGGCCGTGATCAGCATCGATTTGCGTTCATAACGCGCGGCGATGAGTTCGAACAAGACACTCGTCTCAGCCTGATCTTTACTGACGTAGGCAAAGTCATCGAGAACCAAAAGATGGTACTTATCAAGCTTGGCAATCGCCGCCTCCAGGACAAGCTCGCGGCGCGCGACCTGCAAGCGTTGGACGAGGTCATTGGTGCGCGAGAACAGCACCCGCCATCCGTTCTCGACGAGGGCAAAGCTTAAGGCCGCCGCCAGATGGCTCTTGCCCGTGCCAGGCGGCCCGAACATCAACAGATTGTGGCCCCCCGCAAGCCAACCATCGCCTGCGGCAAGCGCCATCACCTGTGCCTTGGAGACCATCGGCACGGCGGTGAAGTCAAAGCTGTCGATGGTTTTACCAACCGGCAGGCGGGCCGTGCTCATATGGCGTTCGATGCGCCGGCGGTCACGCTCGGTGATTTCATGTTCCAGAAGCGTGGCGAGGAAGCGCGTCGCCGGCCAGCCTTCCTTGTCGGCGCGCTCTGCAAGTTCGGCCCACATCATTTTGAAAGCAGGCAGGCGCAACTCGCCCAGCATCAACTCAAGCCGGGCGGCATCGGCGGTGATGTTTTTCTTTTTCATGGGCGAACCTCCAGACCAACGTTTTCTAGGCCAACGTTCTCAAGGCTGACGGCTGCCACAGATGGTGCGCATACGGCAATTTCATCGTATGAACTGAGCGGGGCAAGCTCGACTTTAACCTCTGGAACGGAACCGGCATCGGGCTTGAAGGTTTGCAAAAGCGTTTTGAGATCCGGCAGACGGCCGGCTTCCAGATCGGCTTCGATCAGGCAGGCGAGTTCGGCTTCGCAGGCGCGCTCATGCGCAAGTGCCAGAAGCTCGACCGTCACCTTGCACGCGCGCCTGTCGCCCACCTCATCCAGCAATGCCTCAAAGGCGCGGGCATAAGCCTGGCGTGGGAACAGCTCATGACGATAGACCAGGTTCATCAGCGCCATCGGCTTTTTGCGTAACGCATGGATGACGTGATGATAATCGATAACGTGGCCGGTTTTGCCGTCCGCGCGTGGCCGCCCGCGCGGCAACGTCATCAGGTGCGATGAACTTAAAAAACACTCCAGCCGGTCGTCGTAAAGATGAACTCTCAGACGATGGCCGATCAGGCGTGAGGGCACTGTGTAAAACACCTTGCGCAGAATGAACCCACCGCTCGAGGCCACCACGACACGGGCCTCTTCGTAATCGGTGGTGCGCCGCGCAGGCAGTCGTGTCAGATGCGCCCGCTCCAGGTCGATCTCTTTACTCCGCCGCCTGTTGTGGCGTGCGATGAGTTCATCGATAAAACGACGGTAGCTCTCAAGGTCGGCAAAGTCACGGCTACCACGCAATAAGAGTGCATCCTCGACGGCTTTCTTGAAGTGGCCGTGCGAACTTTCAATAGAGCCGTTCTCATGCGCAACGCCGGTATTGTTGCGTGTTGGCGTCATTGCGTAGTGCTGCATCAGCGCCTCATAACGGCGCGTCTGGTCCTCGTGAGCAGCGCGATCCAGATTGCGGAACGCGGCCGACAGGCTGTCACTGCGGTGTTCTTGAGGTGCTCCGCCGAGATGCCACAACGCATTCTGAAGTCCTTCAGCAACGGCGACATAACTCTCGCCGCCGAGCACCACCTGGGCATATTCGAAACCGGAAAAAACAAGCCGGAAGTGATAAAGACGATGATCAAGTGCGACGCCAGCAATCGTCACCTTGGCATCCCCCATGTGGGTGAAATCAGATAATCCAAGGCGCCCTGGTTCATGGCGTTGGCGGAAAATGACATCTTGCTCTGGGCCATGCTCGGCGCGCCAGGTTCTGATCCGCCGCTCCAGGGTGCGCCGGACGCCGGGCAAGATATCGGGATGGCGGCGGCGGATCTCTTCGAAGACCGCAATCGCACGCAAGCCCGGTGCAGCTTCCAGCATCGGCACGATCTCACTATCCCAAAGGTCGGCAAGTGGATCGCCACGGCGGCGTCCGCGCGGACTTTTCTTTTGCGACGGAAGGCGTGGGTCCGCTTCGATGCGATAGGCGGTGGCGGTGGAAAATCCGGCTTTGGCTGCGGCCTGGGCCGGGGTGTCTGTGGGGCGAAAACTCATATACAGCCTCATCTGACGATCATTGATGTGGAGGCCGGGCAAGTTCTGATCCTTCCATAGAGCCAAGAAGAATCACAAGTCTCACCCAACCGGTGATAACCGCCAGATAACGCTTGAAAAAATGCGAGCCTGGTGGTGGGCGAACTCCGGTCGGGCTACGCCCTCCCTCCGTCCGCCCACCACCAGGCCATTCTCACCTTGTTTGTCGCTAAACTCTCACCTTGATTGTCGCCGCGCAGATTAATCTTAATGGCCAGACAGTGACATGTCCGACTTCATCATTCTTGCATTATAATCAATTGTTTTCGTTCGTTCTTGCTTGCTCCCAGTTATCGGTGTGCCAACAGT
>JBCBYM010000237.1:0-3057 GCA_039815865.1 Pseudomonadota bacterium | reverse complement strand
TCGGAGCCAAAGGCGCTGGAGAGGTTCACCGCCGGCACCCCTTTTTGCAGCAGCACCCAGGCGTCCTGTCGCTCGACAAAGCGTTCGGCGTAGTCGCGTGAACCAAGGGCACGCTCAGCCGCGGCCAGTGTCTCAAGAACGATAGGGTCCAGACGTGTCCGACCCTCGCCGACAAAGCCCACGGGTGACCCCGCCGGCGCGATGGCGACGCTGTCAAAGTTGAACGCGCCGATGACGGAGCGGAGCGGGAGCGGCGGGTTGGCGACGAAGGCCTTCGCACCCAGCAGGCCGACCTCTTCGGCGGTTGTCGCCAGCGCGTAGATATCGCGCTCAAAAGGCCCGGCCGCTTTCAATCGCTGCAGCAATTCCAAAAGGACGGCGATCCCGCTTGCGTTGTCGACCGCGCCGTTGCAAATCCGGTCCGTCTGCGAGGCTGGCGCGCATTCGCCCAGATGATCCCAATGCGCGAGCAGCAGGATCGCGTCCCCCTCACCCCCTTGCCCCGTGCCTGTGCCGGCAAGGCGCCCGAGAACATTGTAACTGGTGAAATCACGGCGCTCAGAAATCGCCTCGACATTGGCCTTGGCCATCAGGTTCACAGGCGTGAAATCCTTGCGCGTCGCCGCCTTGACCAGCGCCCGCCAACGATCTTCGCCCAGCGCGCGGGCGAGCCCTTTTTGCGTGGCGATCGCCGCAAAGACCTCCTCAACCTCGCCGGTGAGGGCAATTTTCGGGCGGCTGGAATCGGCGCGCACGCCGGTGATGATCGAAGCATCGTCCGTCACCAGGATCACCGCGCTCACCTGCTTGGCCTCGAGGATTACGCGGCGTTCGGGATTGAGGCTTTGGTCAACCAGCGCCACCACGACCTTGCCGCGCACGTCGTCGATGGCGACATCTTGCGCCTCATAACCCACGAACACCATCTCGCCATCCGCGATAAGCTCGCGCTGGCGGGTCGTGACGGCGAGCGCTTCGGCATCGGTGAGGGTCACGCGCGTATTGCCGCGTACGATCTCAAGCGTGCTGGAGACCGCGCGCACGCTGGTAAGCCCGACCGGAGCGCGCCAGGGATTGCCGGGATCGTTGGTGCCCGAGGTCAGCCCGATTTCGGCAAAGCGGCGGGTGAGATAGTCGACCGTCCGCTTGCCCCCGTCGGTGCCCGGCTGACGTCCGCCATATTCGTCGCTCGCCAAGGTCGTGATATCGGCGTTGAGGCGCGCAGCGATCGCGGCCCGCTCGGCGCGCGGCACGCTGGCGATCGGAGCCTTGGCGCACCCTCCCAACAGCACAGCCGCGCCAGCGAGACACGCCAGCCAGAGGCGCGCGTGTCGGATCATCCAGCCGTCCAGCCGCCATCGATCGACCAGTTTGCACCCGTCACATTGCGCGCTTCCTCGCGGCAGAGGAACACCGCCATGGCGCCGATTTCTTCAGGCTGGACGAATGTCTTGGTCGGTTGCTTGGCGAGCAGGACATCGTTGATCACCTCTTCCCGGCTGACCCCGCGCGCGGCCATGGTGTCGGGTATCTGACCTTCGATCAACGGGGTCCAGACATAGCCTGGGCTGATGCAATTGGCGGTCACGCCGCTGGTCGCCAGTTCCAGCGCGATTGTCTTGGTAAACCCTGCGACGGCGTGCTTGGAGGCGTTGTACGCGCTTTTGAAAGGCGATGCGGTGAGCGAATGCGCGCTGGCCGTGTTGATGATGCGCCCCCAGCCCTTTGCCTTCATACCCGGCACCGCCAGCCTCGTCGTGTGGAACACCGCCGTCAGGTTGAGCGCGATCACCGCGTCCCATTTCTCGGGCGGGAAATCCTCAATCGGAGCGACATGCTGCATGCCGGCGTTGTTGACGAGGATATCGATAGCGCCAACCGTTTGGAACATCGATTCAACAGCGCCCGCGTCCATCAGGTTCGCACCGTTATAGTCTGCGCCAATTTCGTCTTGCAGAGCCGCGATTTCGTCCCGGTCGCCCAGCCCGTTAAGGATCACCTCGGCCCCTTGCTCACGAAGAGCCCTGGCAATCGCAAGCCCGATCCCCGAGGTCGACCCGGTGACCAGCGCGCGCTTTCCTTCAAGCATTGTTGCACTCTCCCATCAATTGGCTAATCCTTGGCTTGGAAAGTCTGTTGCTCCAAGCGCTTGCCGTGTCCAGTGAAATGACATTGCATGGCGGCTCGCAGCGGGCGGTGCCATCATCGCGCGGCTGTAAAAGGGTGTGCGATGTCATGTGAAAAGGGGGACGCCATTATGGTTCGAGCAATTTTGGCAAGCGCGCTGGCGCTCAGTTTGGCGAACGTGTCAGCCAGTCCGGCGGCCGCACAAAAGGTCGACAAAGAAGACGTAAAGGATGTCGCGGAAACCCCGCTCGAAGATATCGGCCTTACGAAGGAAGAGATTGCGGAAATCCTGCTGGCGGCGGCGGAAAACCCCTACGCGCCTGCGGGCAATGGCCGATGCGCGGCGCTGATCGAAGAGATCGAAAAGCTCACCAGCGTGCTCGGCGATGATATCGACGCGCTCGAAGACAAGGACGCGAAGATCAATGGCAAGAACGCGGCCAAAGGCCTGTTTGGATCGATCATCCCCTTTCGCGGGGTGGTGCGCGAAATCTCGGGCGCGGCGGGCAATCAGCGCAAGGCCGAAGCGGCGGTGACGGCAGGCATGGTGCGGCGCGGCTATTTGAAGGGCCTGGGCCAAGCCAAAGGCTGCAAATATCCCGGGCGCCCTAAGTCCTGATCCACTCGCCAACGAAAAATAGGGCACGAAAAACACGAAAGGCCGGCCAGCGACAGGGGTATCGCGGGCCGGCCTTCTTTTGCTGACGCGCCGCTCGGCGCGCCTTGGCGCTAGGCCGGGGCGGCGCTGTCCCCTTCGTCTTGAGCTTGGGGTGCCGGATCATCCTCATGCGATAGGCTCACCTTCGACCACTCAATGCCGCGTGTTGCGAACATCACCGCAGCCAGCGCGACGAAGAGCATGAGCGATCCGATCACGAGCGCGAATTGCTCAAGGTTGAGGAGCACATAAAGCACCGCATAGAGCCCCGT
>JBCBYM010000236.1:0-3058 GCA_039815865.1 Pseudomonadota bacterium | reverse complement strand
CTGCTGGGTCGCCGAGAGCGAGGTTGCGGGCCTCCTGCGCGAGACCGAGCAAGCGCATGAGAATTGCCAGATCGGCTCCTACCCCTTCTTCCGCGATGGCCGGGTGGGCGCGAATTTCGTTATCCGCTCAACCAGCGAAGAGGACCTGGCCAGCTGCGTGGACACTTTGTGCGATGGCCTGGCCACCAGCGGCTACGACTTCACGCCCGGCGGCATTTAGGCCCAAGGGGTCTGATCGCGCTCTGAGCGCCCGCAGCGCCAGTGAATGGGCAAACGCGGGATTAACCCTCATGCGCTAGCCTGACGGGGCTATGGCCCGCGTCTACATCACGATTGACACCGAGTATTGCTCAGGCTTTGCTGGCGACCTGTCTGAGGCCGCACGGGCCGACACGTTCCTGCGCTCGTTTGCGGGCGCTGGCGGCGCGGATGAGGCGGGCGTTCCCTACCAGCTGCGGCGTCTCAACGATACCGGGCAAAAGGCGGTGTTCTTCGTTGACCCTATGCCAGCCCTCATCTGGGGCACGGCAGCGATTGAGGACATGGTGGGGCCGATCCTTGAGGCCGGTCAGGATGTGCAGCTCCACCTTCACACCGAGTGGCTGGCGCTGGCGGGTGATCGCACCCCCCTGCCCTCCAAGCGCACCGGGGTGAACCTGTTTGAGTTTCCGCTGGAGGATCAGCGCCGCCTCCTTGCTTACGCTCGCGAGCAGCTCATGGCCGCCGGCGCGCCGGCGCCGGTTGCGTTCCGGGCGGGCAATTACGGCGCCAATGACGACACTCTGCGCGCGCTCGCCGAGCTTGGGATCGGCTATGACACCAGCCATTGCCCGGCCCTTCCCGGCGCCAGCCGCATCACTCTTGGGGCGGACTCCCGCGCGCCGGTGGAGCATTGCGGCGTGATCGAAGTGCCCGTCGGCTCGATCGGAGCGCTGGGCGCGCCCGGCAAGGCCCACGGCCAGCGCCACGGCCAGATCACCGCGCTCACCCTCGCTGAGATGCGCGCCGCGATCCGCCATGCACGCGACGCAGGCTCCGGCTCGCTCACGCTGGTGAGCCACAGCTTTGAACTGTTCAACCGCCGCACCCTGCGCGCCAACCGCCTTGTGCGGCGCCGTTTCGACGCGCTGTGCGCCTTCCTGCGCGACACGCACGGCGTGTCTTCGGGGACCTATCGCGACCATCCTCCTCAGGTCGCCGCCGGGCCGACCGCCCCGCCGCTTGCGCCGAGCGTGTGGCGCACCGGCGTGCGCTACGCTGAGCAAGCGCTTTCCAACACGCTTTACGGCGCGATGTGAGGGAGCTGTGAACGCCGCCACACCCATCCCGCTCCCGCCCGAGGCGCCCATGCCCGAGACGCAAGTGCCCATCGACTTCACCGTCGGCACACGTCGCCTTCTGTCGGTCCCACGCCGCCTTGCGACGTGGTCGTTCTCGCTTGAGCAGGCGCTGAGCGGTGACCTTGCCGCCACGCCGCCTCCCATGCCGGGGCCTGACGGCTTTCGGGTGCTCTCTGCGCCGCTTTCGCTCATCCCAGCGCTCACCGCCCGTTTCCCCCGCCACGTGATCGGCGCAAGGCAGGACTATCCGCGTCACTTCATCGCGATGAGCGGCACCTTTGAAGGCTACATGGCGCGCTTCTCGGGCAAGACCCGCTCCACTCTGCGGCGCAAGGCTCGCAAGCTGGAGAGCGAGGTCGGCGCGGGGTTTGCCATCACCGAACATCGCAAGCCCTCTGAGGTCGAGCGCTTCCTTGAACGCGCCGCCCCGCTGTCGGCGATGACCTATCAGGCGCGCCTCTTGGACGCGGGTCTGCCCGATGATCCCGCCGCCCGCCGCGATACGCTCTCCCTTGCCGAAGCGGGCCGGATGCGGTGCTATCTGCTTGAGGCGAGCGACGAGCCGATCGCCTATCTTGCGCTGCCGGTCCACGGCTCGACGCTGGTCTACGCCCATCTGGGCTACCATCCGCACTGGGCGCGGCTGTCGCCCGGCACGGTGTTGCAGATGCACGCGCTGGAACGCCTGTTCGCCGAGGAGCGCTACACCCATTTCGACTTCACCGAAGGCGACGGCGCGCACAAGGCGATGTTCGGGACCGACCGGATCGACTGCGCCAGCTTTGCGCTGCTCTCACCCACTTTGGCCAATCGCGCGCTTATCGCGGCGCGCGGCCTGTTTGACGCCAGCGTCAGCGCGGCCAAGGGGGTCGCCAGCCGCTCAGGGGCGCTCGCGCGTATTCGATCCCGCTTGCGCGCCTGATTCAGCCGCCGCCTGGGCCGCGCGGCGGTTGCGACCGAGCCGGTTGAAACGCCGCGCGAGAGCCGAACGATCCGCCGGGCTTTCCCCCGGCTGAAGCGCAAAGCGAAGCTGCACCCACAGCACCATCGCGGTGATAACCACCAGCGCAACCCCTACGGCCAAGCCCAATTGCGCGCTGTACGCCGCGGTCAGCGCAAGCACGCTAAGCGCGACGGCGATCACACCCCATTTGGGACTGAACATGGTTTCTCCTTCGAAGAGGTCTGTCGGGGCAGCGGGCCGGACACCTAGGGGAGTATCCGTAGCTGTGGCGTAAAACATGAGGTCTCCACGAAGAAAAGCAAGCGTTGAACACAGAATACAGGTCGCGCACCCGGGCAAACCTGTGTCGCGTTATGCTCGCTATTCGCCGCAATTCGGCGCTTTGTTACATATCCTCTTGCGTAGAACCGGACGGCGCATGCAAAAAAGGGGCCGGAAGCGTGCGCCTCCAACCCCCTTTTGCCTGGGCCTTTGCGTGTAGGAAAGCGAACAATCGCCCCACCTTGCCCGCAACGGCCCTCGTACTGGCGCAAGGCCCGTTTACGCGCCTTCCACCTCAGCGGTGTCGATCTTGAGACCCGGACCCATGGTCGAGGTGATCGAGATCTTCTGGACATACTTGCCCTTGGCGCCCGACGGCTTCGCTTTCACGACCGCTTCGGTGATCGCCTTGAAGTTGGCCTTGAGCGCGTCATCTTCGAAGGACAGCTTGCCAATACCGGAGTGGATGATGCCCATCTTCTCAACGCGAAAC
>JBCBYM010000235.1:0-3058 GCA_039815865.1 Pseudomonadota bacterium | reverse complement strand
GGCGTACTCTAGGCGGGCAAAGCGGCCCGTCGTTCCCTTGCTACGTGAGCGACCATGCGGCT
Source organism: Pseudomonadota bacterium (assembly GCA_039815865.1). Taxonomy (GTDB): domain Bacteria; phylum Pseudomonadota; class Alphaproteobacteria; order Sphingomonadales; family Sphingomonadaceae; genus Erythrobacter. The sequence goes on along the minus strand of JBCBYM010000235.1, from coordinate 2,996 downwards.
TCCGCTGTGTTCTGCCTTACGCCACAATTCTTCGCCCCCGTCCGTATCCAGACGCGAGGCGCGCGCTTCGAAACTGGCGAGGCGCAGCCGCTCGCTAGGGTGGGTCTCGCCCACCCAGGACGCATAGTCGAGCGCATCATCGGTGCCGCTGGCGACCGCTACGCGCAAGAACGCCTCGGTCGCATTGGGGCTGAGCACACGGGTCACTTTGCCGCGTTCCAGATCAAAGCCGTATTGATCAAACCACCCTTGCGCCGGGTCCACATGCATGACGTTAAGCGAGACCGACAGAGCCTGGGGAGGCAATTGCGAGTGCACGTCCCTATGCGCGCGGTAGAGCATCAGCTTGCCTTCATGCAGAGCGCTGCGTTCAATGAAGCGAAGGCCCGCCTCTTCGCCCGGACAGCCGGTGACCGTGTCATAGTCGTATTCGTAATAGTCGCTGCGATAGCCAGGCCCGCAATAGCCGCTCGTCAAGAACGAGAAATTGTGATCGTGCGGGACGCCGTAAACAAAGTTTGAGGCGCCGCTGGTCCGGAAACACAGATCGCTTTCCGATGGCCAGATGTTCGCGCGCAGAAACATCGATCCGCGAAGGCCGCTCAGCACGATCGCCTGCGGGCCATAGCCGCTGTCCACCGCCATTCCTGACCCACCCGTCAGCCGTCCAGCAAGCCGGTCCACAAGGTATTTTGAAAGAAACTCTCGGTTGTTGGTGAGCCGCCTCAGCCACAACGCGGCCTCTTTCACATTGCCTTCATCACGCGGATCAAACTGAATATCAGCCAGCGCTTCGATCGCCTCGGGTAGCGAGCAGCTTTCTTGCGATGGGTTGTCGATGATCAGCGGCACTACGCGCTCTCCTTCCACAAGGCTCTGAGGTCAGGCTGGGTGGCAAGCAGCTGGTCTCTGAGAGCCAGAGCCGGGGCGCTCAGCGGATCATCCTCGCGCCGGGCGAGTGTATCGAGCGCCTCAAGCCCGCGCATTGCCCCTAGGCCCAGCGTCTGGCGGACCGCTTCCCAGCGCACATCGGGGTCTTCATCGCGATTAAGGGCGGCGGCGTGCATCACATTGAGCGCGCCGTAATCCTTGAGGGCGCCCAGCACGCTCAAGGCCATGACCGCCTGGCTTGCCGATTTATCGCCGCTCGCGGTGCGCAGCTCGACGCCAGTACCCAGCGCGATCTCGCGCACGGGCCTTGGTCGCTGCGGTTCGCGCGCGAGCTGGAGGAGAAGCAACGTGCGTTCAACGCGCAAAATGCGGCGCACGCCGATTCGGGCTTTAGTGGCGAGGCAATCGCCCGGGGCAAGGTGCATGGGTCGTGAGCTCATCGCCCCGGCCTCACCCAGAGTGTGGACCACGCCATGAGCGGAGCCGCTCACAACGATGTCGTTGATATCGCGATCGGAAAACAGAGCGCTCTGCGGCGCTTGAGCATCCTCAAGGGGTTCGTAGGCCAGCAGGCTGAGCGTCGCACCTGACGCATCGAGCACTTGCACAGTTGCAAGGCCCTGGGAGACTTTGAAGCGATAAGGCGTCTCGCCCAGCGGGTGAGTCTTGAGGACACCGAGCGTGGGACCAATCAGCGCCTCGACAAAGGCCACTGCGCGAGCGTGATCATGCGTGAGGCTCCGCAACGCCTCGCACGCCTCAAGTTCAGCGCCAGAACCATACCGGCTCAGCTCCTCACGCACCCGGCAGATGTCGGCTCGATCCAACCACGCCTTGTGCGCCTGCTCCATCGCCGCCTTGTTGGCCGCAACAGCCCGGCGCTGCGAGGCGGTGGTGCCTCGCAGCGCCGCAATGGCCGGGTGCACATGCACGACTTCTTTTCCGTCCGTCGCAGCGATCAGATCGCGGCTTCGGGCGGAAGGACGTCGTAAACATAGACCATAATCGCCACGACTTCGTCACCATAGCCCGATGTGGCCTGAGCCAGTGAGCCAAAAAGGCCTTGAGCGGTTTCGAGGCCCGGCAGGCTGGCGACGTCGATAATCGGCGTGTTCATAGTTAATCCCCTTTCCAACGCGCCAAGGTAAATGAAGCGGCGCAAGGGGGAGATTGACGCGCGCCAAGCCGCGCGGGAAATTAAACTCTTGTAATGAATCGCGGCGCGTTCCATCGCCTTCTCCCGATGAGCGAGACCCCCACACCGGCACCGCCAGGCTTCGATCCGGCCGAAGCGGGAAAGTTCTTCTTCCAGCATGGCCACACAGGCTGGCTCGGGCTTCGCTATACCAATCACGCGGACAATTGGGTGGAGCTTGAACTGCCTTGGCGCGAAGATTTGCTGGGCGAACCGCACAGCTCAGTGCTCGCTTCAGGCCCGATCGTCAGCCTGATGGACATGGCAAGCGGCATGGCGATCTGGCAGACGGCCAATGAGTTTGTCCCCATCGCCACGCTTGATCTGCGCGTCGATTATCAGCGACCGGCGCGCGAGGGCTCAAGCGTCTTTGGCCGCGTCGAATGCTATCGCACCACGCGCTCAGCGGCTTTTGTGCGCGGGGTTGCGCATGATGGAAACCCCGAGGACCCGGTCGCCCATGTCGCCGGTGTTTTCATGACAATCGGCGCTGATCCGCGCGCCAAAGACAAGCCGGGGAGCAAGAGCGATGGCTGACACCGCCCTTGAACACAGCCTTCCCGCCTACGCCCGCTCGCTTGGCATAAGAGTGGAGCGGATCGAGAACGATTTGCCGATCCTCACCGTTGAATTCGGCCCCAATGTCGAGGGACGCCCGGGAGCCTTTCACGGAGGGGCAACCGCAGGGCTGCTGGAGAACGCGGGCTACGCGGCGCTGCGTACAGTGCTGCTGCGCGAGGGACGCGAACCGGTGCTCAAGCCGATCAACATCACCGTTCAGTATCTTTCCGCCGGAAAGCAAAAGCCGACCTTCGCTCTTGGGCGTATCACGCGGCTTGGGCGGCGCAACGCCAACCTCTCCGTCGAGGCGTGGCAGGATGATCGCGACCGTCCGATTGCGACCGCGATC
>JBCBYM010000234.1:0-3060 GCA_039815865.1 Pseudomonadota bacterium | reverse complement strand
TGCTGCGGGACTTTTTAGCGCTCTTGTAGCGTTTGATTTCGCTTGGATCTTTCTTGCGAGCTCGCTCTTTAAGCACAGATGCGGCGGTGCGGGACGGAGCGCGCTTGGTGGTCTTTTTGGAATACTTGCGCTGGCCTGGACGCGCCTTGCTTGCGCTCGACGCCGTTGACTTCGCTCCCCGACCCTTTGCTTCGGCAACTTCCGGCACGAAGCTTAACGCCAATGCGCCTGAAACCATTGCTGCAGCTATCATCGTCGCAATCTTCGCCATGACTTTTCCCCTATCATAAAATGGAGCACAACGCCCTGTTTGTTCGCTCCACCGAATCTGCATTTAGTCGGGGCAACATGTACCGGATACTTACCTAACACAAAGGCGTCGTTCATATTCGGGGTTGAGACAATGAACGGCGCCTTTGGCTTGCCCTGGCTCGTTAAGCAGCGGTCGCCCCACGGCCCAGGGCATTGCAATTCGAGCGCTGCGTATCTCCTTTTAGTATGTCAGAACTACAATCGTTCTAAGGTCCGCTTTCACCCCCAGAAGCGGTCTTAGTGCGACCAATTCTGTCTCACAGAACCAGACTTAAGATACGATCGCGCCGCTCACCCCCAAGGCCGCTCGCGATACCACTTGGTGATCACGTACTTCGTGCCCTTGCGCACTTTCATCCCGTGGTGGAGCGTGTTGGGGTTTTCACGAAGGTCCGGGCGGCGGTTGTTCCAGCACACCAGCTTGCCAGCCTCGGGCTGGAAGGTCTTGCCCACCGCCTTGAACCGGGTTGCGCCGCCCGCCTCCACCTCATTGAGGTAGATCATGAAGGTCCATGTGCGCTGGCCGGCGACCTTGCAATATTGCTCCCAATCGGGTCCGCCGGGGGTGAAATAGTCGGTGTGCGCCTTGAACTCCTGCCCCACAGCGTAGCGCTGGCCCTGGCACGGTTCGCCGTAAGCGCGATCAATGCCCGACAGATCGGTGAGCAGCGCTTCGAGTTCGCGCACAGCGGGTTCATGCGCTTCGAGATCGCAGGTCTCCGAGGTGCGGAAATATTTGTCGCCGTTGTCATCGGCGATGGTGCTGGGGCGGCGATCGCGGTCAATCAGCTCGATCAAAGCGGCGCGCAGTGGCGGCCCGACAAAGTCGCGGCACTGGAAGATTTCTGCCTTCGGGCTTGGCAGGCGCTGCATGCCGGGGCGCTGCATAAGGCGCTCAGCGGAAGAATCGGTGATCACGTCCATGGCTGTGCAACCCTAAAAGCGTGGCCGCGCAAGACCAAGGGGCAAGGGCCGGTGTTCCAAGCGTGCGAAAGAATATTACGTTTGTGTTTCGGCGCTTAAGTTTTCGCTTCCCTTAAAAGGCGCTTTGTGCAACAGGCTCGCGCCCGCTCACGGCGGCCTTGACCACGCTTGGGCCTTGCGCAATGCCCTCGGGCTTAGTGCAGACCCGGTGGCATCTGGCTGGCGAGTTTGAGCGGTTTGTGGCGATCGTAGTTCAGTTGGTTAGAACGCCGGCTTGTGATGCCGGAGGTCGTGGGTTCGAGTCCCATCGGTCGCCCCATTTTCCCCGCTTGATCTCACCGATGAAAACGGATGGCTCCCGGCGCCTTGCGCGGGGCAATTCAAGGGGTGTGATACGCCAATGACCGCTTTCTGGACCGAACCCGATTTCGACGATCATGAGCTTGTGCAGATTGTGCGTGAGCGCAAATCGGGGCTGACGGCCATTATCGCGGTCCATTCGAGCCATCTGGGCCCGGGCGCGGGCGGAACGCGCTTCTGGCACTATCCCGACCCCGCCGGCGCTCTGCGCGACGCTCTGCGCCTGTCGCGCGGGATGAGCTACAAGAACGCCATGGCCGGCCTGCCAATGGGCGGCGGCAAGGCGGTGATCCTTGCCGATGACGCGCGCACCAAGACGCCCGAAATGCTCGCCGCGTTCGGCGACGCGGTTGAGGCTTTGGGCGGCCAGTATGTGACGGCCGAAGACGTGGGGATGAGCGAGGCCGATATGGTCACCTTGTCCCAGCGCACCAGCCATGTCTCTGGCCTTCCGGTCACGGGCGAGAACGCAGCCGGAGGCGATCCGGGGCCGTTCACCTCCTATGGCATCTATCTCGGCATTCTTGCCGCCATCCGCCACAAGCTGGGCAAGGACAGCGCGGCGGGCGTCCATGTCGCGGTGCAGGGCGTGGGCAGCGTGGGCGGCGGCGTCGCGCGTTTGCTCGCCAAAGACGGCGCCAAGCTGACGCTCGCTGACATCAACGCTGGCGCTGCGCAGGCGCTGGCCGATGAGCTGGGCGCGAGGGCCGTGGCCGCCGATGCGATCATGACGACGCCGTGCGATGTGCTCAGCCCCAACGCGCTGGGCGCGATCCTTGATGAGGAGAGCATTGCCGCGCTCGACACCGCGATTATCGCAGGCGGGGCGAACAACCAGCTCGCCCGCAGCGCCCATGGGGAGCCGCTGTTCAAGCGCGATATCCTCTACGCTCCCGATTACGTCATCAACGCTGGCGGCATCATCTCGGTCGCGTGGGAATATCTCGCCCGGCGCGAGGGGCGTGTGGGCTCGGTCGAGGAAGTGCGCGCGCGGATCGAGCAGATCCCCGGACGGCTTGAGGAAATCTGGCAGGAAAGCGCCGCAATCGGCACCTCGCCCGACATCGTCGCGGATCGCATGGCGCAAAAGCTGATCGGCCGGGGCTGAGCTTTGCACGCGCCGCGCGCGCTCGACACCTGAACGCTTTGCAAGCGGTGTGCAGGGCTATGCATGCCGGTTATCGGATTTGTGCCCTTGCGAGGGGGCCACAAGGCACTAGAACAGATCGTGGGATTTGAGAAAAAGTGCACATCTACGCCAATCCAAAGCGCTTCCTGTCGCTCGCCAGCTGGCTGACCCCGCTGCTCTTCTGGAGCGGGCTTGCGCTTGTGCTCGGCGTTGTTGCTTATGGCCTGGCGCCGGATCTGCCCGGCTTTGTAAAGGCCTTGGGGGTAGCGCCCGTGCCGCCCGATAGGCTGATGGGTGAGACGGTGCGCATCCTTTTCATCCATGTGCCCGCCGCC
>JBCBYM010000233.1:0-3073 GCA_039815865.1 Pseudomonadota bacterium | reverse complement strand
TACCCTTTTCAAGGCTCGGGATATATTCTTTGGGAATGTTACCGCCCTTGATGCTTTCCTCGAACACAACACCCTGACCGCGCTCACCCGGGCTGAAGGTCGCCTTGGCGCGAGCAAACTGCCCGGTACCGCCCGACTGCTTCTTGTGGGTGTAGTCAATCTCGATCTCACGACCGAGCGATTCGCGGTAGGCCACCTGCGGCGCGCCGACATTGGCTTCGACCTTGAATTCGCGCTTCATGCGATCAACGAGGATGTCGAGGTGAAGCTCGCCCATGCCCTTGATGATCGTCTGGCCCGATTCGTGATCGGTCGTGACGCGGAACGAGGGATCCTCAGCCGCCAGGCGGTTGAGCGCAACGCCCATCTTTTCCTGGTCCGCCTTGGTCTTGGGCTCCACGCTGAGCTCGATCACGGGGTCGGGGAACTCCATGCGCTCAAGGATGATCGGCGCGCTGGTGGCGCAAAGGGTATCACCGGTGGTGGTTTCCTTCAGGCCGGCAATCGCGACGATGTCGCCTGCAAACGCCTCATCGATGTCCTCGCGGTTATTCGAGTGCATCAGCAGCATGCGGCCGATCTTTTCCTTCTTGTCCTTCACGCTGTTCAGGACGCTGCCCTTGGCCAGCTGACCCGAGTAAATGCGGGTGAAGGTGAGCGAGCCCACGAAGGGATCGTTCATGATCTTGAACGCCAGCGCGCTGAACGGCGCTTCGTCGCTCGAGGGTCGCTCGTCTTCCTCGTCGCTATCGGGCAGCACGCCCTTGATCGCCGGAACGTCGAGCGGAGACGGCATGTAGTCGACCACCGCGTCAAGCAACGGCTGCACGCCCTTGTTCTTGAACGCCGAGCCGCACAGGACCGGAACGAACGCGCGGTCCATCGTACCCTTGCGGATCAGCGCCTTGAGCGTGGCGATGTCGGGCTCTTCACCTTCGAGATAGGCTTCCATCGCGTCATCGTCCTGCTCAACGGCAAGCTCGATCAGCTTTTCGCGATATTCAGCGGCCTTGTCAGCCAGATCATCGGGGATGGGAACGTGCTTGTAGGTCGCGCCCAGCTGCTCGTTATCCCACACGATGCCGCGATTGCCGACAAGGTCAACCACGCCCTGCAGGTCGCTTTCCGCACCGATCGGCAGGTACAGCACGAGCGGCGTTGCACCGAGGCGATCGACGATCGAGTCGACGCAATAATAGAAGTCCGCGCCAGTGCGATCGAGCTTGTTGATGAAGCACATGCGCGGAACGCCGTACTTGTCAGCCTGACGCCACACGGTTTCGGACTGCGGCTCAACCCCGGCAACGCCGTCAAACACCGCAACCGCGCCGTCGAGCACGCGCAGTGAACGCTCAACTTCAATCGTGAAGTCCACGTGTCCGGGCGTATCGATGATGTTGATGCGGTGCTTTTCCTGGCCTTCGCGCAGCGCTTCGGGAGCCGACATCGGATCCATAGTGGGATCTTCCGCGGTCCAGAACGTAGTGGTCGCCGCCGAGGTGATGGTGATCCCGCGTTCCTGCTCCTGCTCCATCCAGTCCATCGTCGCCGCGCCATCGTGCACTTCGCCGATCTTGTAGGACTTGCCGGTGTAGTAGAGGATGCGCTCGGTCGTGGTGGTCTTGCCGGCATCAATGTGCGCCATGATGCCGATATTGCGATAGCGCTCCAGCGGATACTCGCGGGCCATAATGTTTTTCCTTAGATGGAAGGGACGGGTCCAAGGTTGGAACGCGCCCCATATAGTTACAAGTGTGACGGGTTGAAGACGGCTGCGGCGCGCTTTCCCCAGTTTCTGAGGTCTGCGCGCCGTTTGAGAGCCGCCTGCAACGCCAACCGGCCGGCTGGGCCTACCAGCGGTAGTGCGAGAAGGCGCGGTTGGCGTCGGCCATGCGGTGCGTGTCTTCGCGCTTCTTGACCGCGTTGCCGCGATTGTTGGCCGCATCCATCAGCTCACCCGAGAGGCGCGCGGACATGGTGGTCTCGGGACGACCGCGCGCGGCCGAAATCAGCCAGCGAATGGCCAGCGCCTGAGCGCGCTCGGGGCGCACCTCAACCGGCACCTGGTAGGTGGCACCACCCACACGGCGCGAGCGAACCTCGACCTGCGGGGCGACATTGCCCAGCGCATCATGGAACAGCTGCACCGGATCGGCCTTGGCCTTGGCCTCAACCACATCAAGCGCTGAGTACACAATGCCTTCTGCAACGGCCTTCTTACCGTCGAGCATGAGGTTGTTCATGAACTTGGACAGGACCTGATCACCAAACTTGGGATCGGGCAGGATGACCCGCTTTTCGGGACGACGACGACGTGACATATTTTAAAACTCCTTCGTCGTTGGGGGCCTTGCCAGCCCTCGCCCCCGCCCTTCCACCCGGAAGTGTACCCTCAAGGGCGGAAGGGCGGGGGCAAGGGCTGGCAAGGCATCAAGCTTCGGGCGGATGCCTGAAGCGTACCCAACAAAAACCTCTTACTTAGGCCGCTTCGCTCCATACTTGGAACGGCTCTGCTTGCGATCCTTGACCCCTTGCGTATCGAGCACGCCGCGCAGGACGTGATAGCGAACGCCCGGAAGATCGCGCACACGCCCGCCGCGGATCAGCACAACCGAGTGCTCCTGCAGGTTGTGGCCTTCGCCCGGAATGTAGGAGATGACTTCGCGCTGGTTCGTCAGGCGCACCTTGGCAACCTTGCGCAGCGCGGAGTTCGGCTTCTTCGGCGTCGTCGTGTAGACGCGCGTGCAGACACCGCGCTTCTGCGGGTTCTGCTCCATTGCAGGGACCTTGCTCTTGGCCTTCTGCGGAGTGCGGCCCTTGCGGACCAGCTGGTTAATCGTCGGCATAAATTCTCTTCACCGGGGCCACAGGCCCATTAAAGCGGCGACACAAGTGAGACGATCATGAGGATGGAGAGATTTGCTGCCCGCTGCGAGTCCCCGCGCCGGCGGGGACCTCATGCCACTAGCTCGGTGCCAGCGACCAGAGGCTCCCGCCTTCGCGGGAGCGCACATCAAGCAAGCCAAAACGCTCCACCCAGACAATCGGCCCACTCCCAAAAAAGGGGGCCACC
>JBCBYM010000232.1:0-3077 GCA_039815865.1 Pseudomonadota bacterium | reverse complement strand
CCCGGTCTGCGGTCCAGCTTGGACCCGCAGACCGGGTGATCCCCTGCGGAACCGGTCGTCGCTTCTACTGCTTCGAAGACACGCCCTGAACCGACTCACCGGGCCGGAAGGGATCGAGGCCGAGGTGATCGAGTTCGAAAGCGTCGCCGCGCTTTCCGCCGCGCCTGATGGCAGCCTGGAGGGCAAGATCGCGTACATCACGCACCAGATGCGCCCGTCTATGGATGGCTCGCATTACGGCTTTGCGGGCCCCGTGCGCTGGTTTGGCCCCAGCATCGCGGCGAGCAAGGGCGCTCTGGCAACCGTGATCCGCTCGGTCGGCACGGATCGCAGCCGCAACCCGCACACGGGCGGCACCAGCTTTCCAGCGCGCACCAGCCCGATCCCCGCCGGCGCCTTGTCGCTTGCGGATGCCGACAATCTGGAACGCATGTTTGACCGCGCCGATGGCCGTGCGATCCGGATGAAGCTGGTGCTCACTCCGCGTCTGTTGGGCACAACGATGAGCGCCAATGTCGTCGCTGAAATTCCGGGCAGCGAGCCCTCCCTGCCGCCGGTTCTGATCGCCTGCCACCTTGATAGCTGGTGGAACGCCCCGGGCGCGTTTGACGATGGCGCGGGCTGCGGGATCGTAACAGCCGCCGCGCTCCACGTGGCCAAGATGGGCCAGCCAAAGCGCACGATCCGTGTGCTGCTGGCGGGAGCGGAAGAGGTGGGCCTGTGGGGCTCAAAAGCCTACAGTGCGGCGCATATTGATGAGCCGATTGCGGTTGGGCTTGAAAGCGATTTCGGCGCGGACCGCATCTGGCGCTTTGAGAGCAATTTCGGCGAAACCAATCCCGATCTCCACAAGCGGCTTGCGCAGGTTGTTGCGCGTTTTGGCGTGGCGGATTCGACCATTACGGCAAGCGGCGGCGCGGACATCAATATCGCGCGCGATCAGAAAACGGCGATCATTGATCTGCAGCAGGACGGGACGCGCTACTTTGATCTGCACCACACGCCCGATGACACGCTCGACAAGATCGATCTTGCGCAATTGCGGCAGAATGTCGCGGTGTGGACGAGCGTTGTGGGCGTGCTGGCGAATGAGACCCGCTCGATCAAGACCGGCGGCGTGATTCCCTCGGCCCCGCCGACGATGGAGCCGTAACGCCGTCTTTGTACGAAGCCTTGCTCGCGCCGTGGATGTGACAAACTGGTCGTTTTTCAGTCCTTTTCCAGCCCGTTAAATTTCACCAAATTGTCCTCAAATCGTCGTGGAGTGGACATAACTTGCGGGCAAAGGATTTCTCGGAACACCACGCGTTCGGGTTATCGTCGCCTCTCCTGACGGATCGACCCTTGCGCTCCGGAACAACGACACAAGCGGGGAGCGCGCCTTTGTCAGACAATTTGCTAATTTGCGATCTCACGCAGAGCTGGTCGCCCACCGGCGGCGGGGGTATCTCGACCTATCTGAAGGAAAAGAAGAAGTTCTTTCAGGATAACACCGAGCACCGCCTGCTCCAGATCGTCCCGGGCAAGGAAGACAAGATCACGGTTAAAGGCCGCACGATCTTTGCCGAAGTGGGCGCGCCGCAGGTGTGGGGCAGCCCGAATTACCGCTGGATCAACCGGAATGACGCGGTGTTTGAGCTGCTGCGCGAATACCAGCCGAACATCATTGAAAGCCAGTGCCCCTGGGTGCTGCCCTGGATCGCGATCCGGCACCGCCGGCGCTTCCCCGACACCGCGCTGGTAGCGGGGTATCGCACGGATTTTCCCAACTCCCAGATCTACCGGGTGATGAAGGACTTGTCCGGGCATTATCCGGCCAGTTTTTTCAAGAACGCCGCGTATTTCTACGCCTGGATGACCTACCACCGCTTTGACCGGGTCTACACCTTGAACCGCGAAGCGCAGGGCATGCTTGCCAAGCTCAATTACCACCGCACCGGCGTGCTGGGGTTGGGCGTCAATATCGATCAGTTCTCGCCCGAACACCGCGATCCCGATTTCCGCGCGTCGCTCGGCCTGCCGCCAAGCGATGGCCCGCTGCTGATCTACGCCGGGCGGCTGGATAACGAAAAGCGCGCCTATGTGCTCACCGAGATGTTCAAGCAGATCCCGCGAGAACTGGGCGCGCAGATGGTGCTGATGGGCGATGGCAAGCTGCGCGAGACCTTGCAGGAAGAAGCCAAGGGCCTGCCGATCGCGTTTCCGGGCTATGAGACGGACCGCGCCGCGCTCGCCCGCGCGCTCGCCAGCAGTGATATCTATGTAAGCGGCATGGCGGATGAGACTTTCGGTATCTCCGTCCTTGAAGCGCAGGCCTCGGGTCTGCCCGTTGTTGGCGTGGCCGGCGGCGCCATGCCCGAACGCGTGCCTGAGGGCACAGGCCTGCTTGGTCCGGTGGATGACGCGCTCGCCATGGCGCACAACGTCGTGCGCGTGTGGCAAGAGGATTTCGAGAGCCAGCGCAGCAACGCGCTCGCGCTGGCGGGTTCGCACAATCGCTGGGATCAGACCTTCCGCCAACTGATCGATGTCGAATACGCCCAAGCGCTCAAGGCGCGTGACGCGCGGCGCGCGAGCTCGATGAGCACGACGCTCAAGCGCGCGCTGAATTTTTCCTGATTTACGTGCCAGCGAGTGTCTGTGTCTTCTGAACCCAACCACCCCCTTGATGCCAACCAACCGCTTCAAGAGCGCGTCGCGGCCGTGAGTGAAGAACCGCTCCGCTCGCTTCCGCGCCGCACGCTGACGATTGCCTTGTGGGTGTTGCCGGTGGTGGCGCTTGGCAATGTCGGCCTGCTGGTCTGGTCGCTGGGCGGAGTGGACCTGTCGGATCGCATCGTGGAGCCGCATCTGATCGCGCTCGCCTTGGCGCTGATCTTCGTGCCGATGCTGACCAATTCGCTGCGCCTGGCCTTGTGGAGCCGGTTCTTCGGGCTGGACCTCGGCTTTCGCCGCGCGCTCAAGGTCACAACCGGCACGATGGTCGCCAATTCGGTGACGCCTTCGGCCACGGGCGGCATGCCGATCAAGCTTGCATTCCTGATCGGAGCCGGGGTTGAGACGCGCCGGGCGCTGGC
>JBCBYM010000231.1:0-3278 GCA_039815865.1 Pseudomonadota bacterium | reverse complement strand
CAAAGGCAATCATGTATTTCGCCATTTCGACCTTTCTCTGATTGCCGCCAGCCTTGACCGTGTGCTCGCGCGCGGTCAATGCTTGGCTCATGGAAGAGGGAAAAACCGGCATGACCGAGGCCGCCGATATCGAACAGATGAGCTTCGAAGACGCGCTGCGGGCGCTCGAAGAGATTGTGCAGCAGCTTGAACGCGGCGATGTACCGCTCGATCAATCGATCAGCCTTTATGAGCGCGGAGAAAAGCTTCGCGCCGCTTGCCAAAAGCGGCTTGATGCGGCGCAAGCTCGAATCGAAAAGATCGTGACCAGCGCCGATGGCGCGCCCAGCGGCGCCGTTCCGCTTGACGGAGCTTCGTAAGGCGATGTTGGTGGGGATTGAAGGGGATCTTCTGGCCGACAGCCTCAAAAGGGTTCAGCGCGAAGTGGATGCGCAGTTTGATGCGCTGCTTCCCGTGCCATCCGATACGCGCGCTCGGCTTGTTGAAGCCATGCGCTACGCCGCGATTGGTGGGGGCAAGCGTGTGCGGCCGCTGCTTGTCGTGAGCACGGCTGAACTCTTCGGTGTTTCGCGCGATGCCGCTTTGCGCGCGGGCACGGCGGTGGAGGCGATCCATGTTTATTCGCTGATCCACGATGATCTTCCATGTATGGATGACGATGATCTGCGTCACGGCAAGCCCACTTTGCATCACGAATACGATGAGGCGACCGCGGTTCTTGCCGGGGACTCGCTGCACGCGCTCGCCTTTGAAATCCTGGCTGACACCAAAACCAGCGCCGACCCTTTCACGCGCTCCGAACTCATCGCAACGCTTGGTACAGCCAGTGGTATGAACGGCATGGCCGGTGGACAGATGATGGATATGGTCTCCGATGAAGAGGGGGTGGATTATGATCTGCACACCGTCACCCGGCTTCAACAACTCAAGACAGGCGCGCTGCTCGCCGCCAGCGTCGAGATGGGAGCGATCATGGGCAAGGTGCCGCCAGAAGGTCGCGGGCATTTGCGCAACTATGCCCGCGATATAGGCCTTGCGTTCCAGATTGCGGACGATCTGCTTGATGTCGAAGGCGACGCGAACAAAGCCGGTAAGGCGCTGCGCAAGGATTCAGAACAGGGCAAACAGACCTTTGTGACCTTGATGGGTGTCGACAAGGCGCGCGAGCAGGCACGGGCGCTGGTGGATCAGGCGATTGCGCATCTGGGCACGCATGGTTCAGAGGCGGACACTCTGCGCGCCCTGGCTCGATTCATCGTGGAGCGTGATCGATGAAGACGTCTGCAATCCTCTTGGCCGGTATCGCTGGCGCGCTAGCGGGATGTTCGGCCCAAACCGAGGCACCCGAGGTTGGCGAAGAAACGGGCGCTCCTTCCGAAATGGACGCGCATGCGGGCCATCGCATGAAGATCAGCGACCAAGAGGCGGCGAAGAAGAAAGAGATCGTGCAGGTTCTGGTTGATCGTTTTGACGCGCAAGGGTGCACCGGTGCGGATGTAATCGGAACGATGCGCCGCACCGAGGCGAGCGGAGCGGTGTCGTTCCTGCGCGCCTATCAGGCCTCGGTCTCGTGCTCTGATGAAGTGAAAGCCGCGCTCATATCCAGTGACTTTGCCCAGACCGAGCCAGGCCTTTACGCCAGCGCGGCCGAGGACGGTACGACCGAGAGAGTTTTGATCCGGGTGGCAGACGATGGTTCTGCGGCCGGTATCGAATGGGAGATCGACCAGAAATGACACGCCGTGTGGGCCTTTATCCGGGCACTTTCGATCCCATCACTCTGGGCCATGCCGACATCATTCGGCGTGGTTCGAAACTGGTGGACTGGCTTATCATCGGGGTGACAACCAACCCGTCAAAGAACCCGATGTTCTCCACCGAAGAGCGGTTTGCGATGGTCGAACGCGAGGTGAAGAACCTGGGCCTTGGCAATGTCGAAGTTGTGGGCTTCAACGCGCTGCTCGTGAAATTCGCTCAGCAACAAGGCGCGAGCGTCATCATCCGCGGCCTGCGCGCGGTCGCTGATTTCGAATACGAATACCAGATGGCGGGTATGAACCAGCAACTTGATGATGATGTCGAGACGGTGTTTCTCATGGCGGATGTGGGATTGCAGCCAATCGCCAGCAAGTTGGTCAAGGAAATCGCGCTTTATGGCGGCGAAATTGACCGTTTCGTGAGCGAGCCTGTGGCCACGGACGTGCTTGCCCGCGTGGAAGAGATTGGTCGCAAAGGCGATCTCTAGGCCGAAATCCTCGGTGAGAGACGGGGGTCCGCGCGCGATCATTCATTGAAGTGTCAGCCCGGCCTCGTTAGACGCGCTTCTGACCTGATCTCTGATGACGTGAAGACACTGCCCATTATGCTTCGAACCTTGCTTACCCCCGCCGCTGCTTTTCTCGCAATCACCGCTCCGCTTGGCGCTTTGGCGCAAGACGGCGAGGCGGCCAGCGGTGATACAGCTGAAGAAACGGCCGAAGAAGGAGCGGTTGAGGAAGAACGCCCGGCCAAACCCACGTTCTTCCCGCAAATCGATTATGATCCAAACTCGGACCTCGACACCGTCTGGGTGCTTGATCTGTCCAACGGCGAGCGGATCAAGATCCGCTTGATGGATGAATGGGCTCCCTCACATGTCGAGCGCATCCAGTCGCTAACGCGGCAGGGCTTTTACGACGGGGTCATTTTCCACCGCGTGATTGAAGGGTTTATGGCTCAGGGCGGCGATCCCACAGGCACGGGGCAAGGCGGATCGCAGCTTCCCGATCTCAAGGAAGAGTTCAACCCGATGCCGCATGTGCGTGGATCGGTTTCGATGGCACGGGCAGCGGATGACGACAGCGCAAACAGCCAGTTTTTCATCGTCTTCTATCCGCGTTTCAGCCTGGATAAGCGGTACACCAATTTGGGCCGGGTGATCGACAACATGGCTGCCGTTGATGCGATCAACCGAGGTGAGCCGCCGCAGCAGCCCACGCGTATCCTTCAGGCCTCGCTTGCAAGCGATAACAAGCCCCCTCCCACGGCTCCCGCGCCGCAGATCGAGACCGATATCACCGCCGACTTGCTCAACGCGCCGCTTTGAGCGCTTAGTTCCCGCTGCAAGAGGCCTTCGCATGCGCGTAGACCTGTTCGACTTCGACCTCCCGCAAGAGCGTATTGCCTTGCGGCCTGTAAGGCCGCGCGATGCGGCGCGTATGCTGGTCGTGCGTGGGGCAGTCGCAGCGTTTGAAGATGGCGGCGTGATTGATCTGCCTCAGCTTCTTGAGTCCGGCGAT
>JBCBYM010000230.1:0-3282 GCA_039815865.1 Pseudomonadota bacterium | reverse complement strand
CGGATCGGAAGCGAGGGAAGAAGGGCAGCACGGTTTTCCTACATGGCTTTGGACTGATAGAGACACTCGCATGCCTGCGTTTCAACCCTTTGACCGGCGCCCTGCGGAGTGCGCCTTTTTTTGAGCCATTGGGCGCTTGCCGGGCGGGGTGTGTTTTCGACTTTTGGACTGTGTAACCTGTGTCTCCAACACGGGACCGCAGGCCCACGCGATGAGAGCCACACTCTGGCGGCGAATCGGGCGCCGGATCAGGCGGGTGCGATCACGCCGAACAGGTCATGCGCGTCCGCTTCTTCGATAGCGACGTCGACGATGTCGCCGGGCGCGAGGGTATCGGGCACGTTGCGCAAGTACACCGCGCCGTCGATCTCGGGCGCGTCCGCCTGGGTGCGGCCATTGGCGCCGATATCGCCGTCTTCGTCCGCTTCGCCGACCTCGTCGATGATGACGGGCAGCGTGCGGCCGATTTTGGCTTCAAGCTTGGCCGCGCTGATGCGCTCGGTCACTTCCATAAGGCGGGCGTATCGCTCCTCCTTCAGCGCTTCGGGCGCGGGATCGGGCAGGGCGTTGGCGGCGGCGCCCTCAACCGGTTCGAACCGGAAGGCGCCTACACGGTCCAATTGCGCCTCTTCGAGCCAGTCAAGCAGGTACTCAAAGTCCTCCTCGCGTTCTCCGGGGAAGCCGACGACGAAGCTGGAGCGGATCGCGATATCGGGGCAGATGGCGCGCCAGTTCTTGAGGCGCTCAAGCACCTTCGCCTCATTCGCAGGGCGGCGCATGAGCTTGAGGACGTAGGGACTGGCGTGCTGGAAGGGGATGTCGAGATACGGGGTGAGCAACCCCTCGGCCATCAGCGGGATGACCTTGTCGACATGCGGGTAAGGGTAGACATAGTGCAAGCGGACCCAGGGCGGCGTTGGCCCAGAACTGTTGGCGCCGATGTCGAGCTGGCCCAATTCGCGGGCCAGATCGGTCATGTGGGCCCGGACCTCACGCCCCTTCCAGTCCCGCGCGTCATGCCGTGTGTCGACGCCGTAAGCCGAGGTGTCCTGGCTGATCACGAGAAGCTCGCGGGTGCCCGCAGCCACCAGCTTCTCCGCCTCGCGCAGGACCGCGTCGATCCGGCGGCTCGCCAGCTTTCCGCGGAGCTGGGGGATGATGCAGAAGGCGCAGGAATGGTTGCACCCCTCGGAGATCTTCAAATAGCTGTAGTGGCGCGGGGTCAGTTTGATGTCGGGCTGCGGGATCAGGTCGACGAACGGCCCCTGCGAAGGCGGCGCGTGTTCGTGCACGGCCTCAACGACCTGTTCGTACTGGTGCGCGCCCGTGACGGCGAGGACTTGCGGATGCGCGGCGCGGATAGCCTCGGCCTCGTCGCCCATGCAGCCGGTAACGATAACGCGGCCGTTTTCGGCGATCGCTTCGCCAATCGCGGCAAGGCTTTCCTCCTTGGCGCTGTCAAGAAAGCCGCACGTGTTGACCAGCACGACATCGGCGCCCTGGTAATCCGGGCTCATCGCGTAGCCATCGGCGCGCAGGCGTGTGAGGATGCGCTCGCTATCGACCAGCGCCTTGGGGCAGCCAAGCGAGACCATGCCGACGCGCTTTGCATCGGGGAGAGTGGTGGTGGGGGTGTTCATTATGGGCGCGCCTCTACACGCGCTTCAGCGATTGCGCTAGGCTTCGTGGTATACATTGGGTCGTACACAATGGGCCGCATTCAATGGGAGGGATCTAAAATGAATGACTTTGAGCTTTGGCCGGTTCTGGCGGGCGCGGCGGCGTTCTTTGTCGTGGGCATGATCTGGTACGGCGGCCTGTTCGGGAAAGCCTGGCAAAAGGCCTCGGGCGTGACCGATGAGCAAGCGCAGGGCGGCAATATGGCGCTGATCTTTGGGCTGTGCTTTGTGTGCGAAGTGCTAATCGCAGCGGTGCTGTGGCACTTGCTCGCGCGGACCAATCCGGCGCCGCATGTGGTGATGATGATGGCAGTCGGCTTTGCCGGCGGCGTGATGATCCCGGCGATGGCGATCAACTACCTGTTCCAGCGCAAGCCCTTGTCGCTGTTCCTCATCGATGGCGGGCACTTCCTGTTTGGGATGGCCGCGATGGGAGGTGTGTTCGTGGCGTTTCGGTAGTTGGGAGGGCGCGGGCGTTCGGGCTCCTAAGAACCCCCGCCATTGCCATTACCGTTGCCGTTAGAGGGGACGATCTCGACCACGATATCGCCCACTTGGAGGACCTGGCATTCCTCTTCCCAATAGCCGATGGCTCGGCCATTGCGGTAGATGCGCAAGCCCCGCCCGCCGGTGGAAAGCTCGCCGATGGAGAGGCCCGCTTCCGCCTCCTCGATCTCGCGCTCGACCAGCTGGACCCGGCCCGAAACCGAGGCGAGGTCAGCCAGATAGTCCGCGATGTGCGCGCCGCGCGCCGAACCGGCGAGCAGCAAGCCGGTAAAGCGCACCGGGTTGATGACGTTGTTCGCGCCCGCCTGGCGCGCCAGCAGCTCGTTGTCCTCGGCGCGCACGACCACGCTGATCGGGAGCTTGGGCGCCAGGTGCCGGACGGTGAGGACGATTAGAATGGAGGTGTCATCGCGGCCTGCGGAGACCAGCACAGAGGACGCGGTCTCGATCCGCACGGCTTTGAGGATATCGTCGCGCGAGGCATCGCCCGCCAGCACGACAACGCCCATCTTCTCAGCCTGAACGAGACGCTCTTCGCTGGGGTCGACGACGACGATCTTGCTCGCATCGGTGCCGCGCTGGATCAGCTCTTCCACGCTCTGCGAGCCGGAGACGCCAAAGCCGAGGACCACGACGTGATCGGTGAGTTTCTCCTGGATGCGCGCCATTCGCCACTTCTCCCAGCTTCGCTTGATGATGAAATTATACGCGGTGCCCACGAAAATGAAGAACACCAGGAACCGAATGGGCGTCACGATCACCGCTTCCTTGAAGCGCGCCGCCTCGGTCACAGGGGTGATATCGCCAAAGCCCGTCGTCGTGATCGAGATCATGGTGAAATAGAACAGATCAAGCAGGCTGACATGCCCGTCATAGCTGTCCTGAAGCCCGTCGCGATCCAGCCAGTGGATGAACACAACGAGGCCGATAAGAAGAAACGCCGCGCCAAGGCGCAGGCCAAGGTCTGCGTACCACGGCACATTGACAGCGCGGCGCAAGGGCTTGAACTTGCGCGCGAGCTTAGTGGGCCGTTGGATCGGGTTCTTCATGGGCGGGACGGGCGGGCTCTAACTGTCGTACCGCGCGGCCAGGCTTG
>JBCBYM010000022.1:0-25242 GCA_039815865.1 Pseudomonadota bacterium | reverse complement strand
ACTTGGGCAGCTTGTCGGTGCCGTACATCGCCTCGTCCTTGACGAGCAGCGGGGGGGCGCATTCGGTGTAGCCGTTCGCGCTCACCTGATGATTGAGCATGAACTGGCCGAGCGCGCGGTGGAGGCGCGCCATTTGCCCGCGCAGGAAGGTGAAACGTGCGCCGGACATGCGGGCCGCGGTATCAAACTCCATGCCCAGAGCGGGCGCGAAATCGGCGTGTTCGCGTGGTTCGAAGTCAAAGCTCGGGATGTCGCCCCAGCGGCCCACTTCGACATTGCCCTCTTCGTCCGCGCCTTCGGGCACGTCGTCAAAGGGGATGTTCGGGATCACGGCGAGCGCGTCCTTTAGGCGTTCACCCAGCGCCCGCTCGGCCTCTTCCATCTCGGGCATGGTGCGCTTCAATTCGGCGACTTCGGCCTTGAGCGCTTCGGCGGTGTCAGTGTCGCCCTGGCCCATTGCCTTGCCGATCGCCTTGGAGGCTTCGTTGCGGCGGCTTTGCGCTTCTTGCAGCTTCGTCGTGAGCGCGCGGCGCTCTTCATCCATCGCGACAATCTGGCGCGCGAAAGGCTCTGCGCCGCGCCGCGCCAAGGCCGCGTCAAAGGCTTCGGGATCATCTCGGATCAGGCGGATATCGTGCATGGCCGCGCCTATGCCCGCTTGGGGTCACGAAAGGAAGGGCCAATCGGGTGCTTCAAAAAGGGTGGGGCGGCGCATGCCTCCCGCACGCGCCGCCCCTTGGAGAGCCGGTTGAAAAAGGCCGGGCCTTTAGAAATTGACCTGCGCTGTCACGAAGAAGCGCCGCGGATCGCCGTAAAAGCCGGTCAGCGTGCCCTCGAGGCCGAGCGTCGGCACAAACGGCGTGCCCGGAGGCGTTCCGCCCGCGACGAAGTTGTAGCCCGCCACGATATATTCGACATCGAACAGGTTCTTCACGTGTCCGCCAATGCTGAAGCGGTCATCATCGTCCGTGTAGACGATGCTGAAGTCGACCAACTCGAACGCGTCCTGATCGAGGAAGGCGTTGGGGCTTTCAAACTGGCTCGCATCGTCGCGGAAGGAGACAAGGCCGATGAAGTCCACCACGCCATCGGCGGCGGGCACGCCCAGGTTAAAACCCATATGGCCGGTGAATTCAGGCGTGTTTTGAAACACGCGCTGATCGGCCACATCGTTGCCGAACGCGTCAATGAACTCGTTAAAGCCTGCGTCCAGATAGCCCAGCGACCAGTTGACGCTGAAACGGCTGCCCTGGCCGGCAAAGTCCTTGCCCACAAGCGCGTTGCCTTCGAACTCGAAGCCGTTGACGTCCGCGCTCGCCGCGTTGGATGTGATGCCGATAAAGCTGTCGTTGATGCCATCGCCATTGGTGTCCACGCCCACTGATCCGGGGATCTGCACGTTGTCATACTGGCCAAGGAAGCCCGCGATTGCGATGTTCAGGCGGTTGTCGAGCAGCGAGGCCTTCCAGCCCAGCTCGAAGCTGTCGACCGTTTCCGGCTCGAAGCGCAGGAATTCGAACTGATCGTCGAAATCGATGTCGCCATCGCCGTCAAGATCGGGCGCGGCGGAAGTCTGTCCGCGCGGGTCAAAGCCGCCGCCCTTGAAGCCCTGGCTGTAGGTGAAGTAGACGTTGTGATTGCGGTTGGGCTGCCAGCTGATCGAGGCGCGCGGGTTGAAATCCTCGAAGGTCTCGCTGCCTTCAAAGTCGCTGGTCACGGCAATCGGCACGCCCGGGCCATCGAACAGGTCCGAGAACCCGCCGATAAAGGTGGTGCGCAGCACCCGGCTGGTGCGCTTGTCGTTGGTGTAACGCCCGCCCAGCGACACGCTTATCGTGTCCGTCAGATCATAGGTGAAGTCACCAAAAACCGACCAGGTTTCCGTGTTCACATCGCCCAGCGTCTGCGCGTTCAGGCCCGGCAGTCCGATCAGCGCGCCGGTGTTCTCCAGCAGCACGTCGAACGCGGTGAAGGCGTTGGCGTCAAGGTAGTAGAGGCCGAACACACCGGAAAGGCGGTCGCCTTCATAAAGCAGTTGCAGCTCTTGGCTGAACTGGTCGTTCTCGTAGATCGCGGGCACGTCGAGGTCGCCGGAGGGCAGGCTGTCAAAATCGATCGGTGTCGTCGATGTGTCCTCGCGGTAGCCGGTGATCGACTTGAATGTGATCGTATCGCTCAGTTCAATCGCGATGTTGAGCGCGCCGCCATAGGCCTCGACTTCCTGGTCCACGATATCGAGCCCGGCGCGCGTGTCGAACACATCGTCAAGCACCGGCGCGCCGCTGAACTGACCTGGGATCAGGCGGTGCCCCTGGCGCGCTTCGCTTTCATCGAGGACATAGTCGCCCGACAGACGCACGAAGACCGGGCCGTTATCGAATTCGAGGGTGCCTCGCGCCGCCCAGACGTCCTTGTTGTAGTTCTCAGCGCCGGTGACGATGTTCTCGCCAAAGCCGCCGCGCGACAAACGCGCGCCGCTGAAACCCGCTTTCAGAGTGTCGGTGATGGGCGAAGAGCCGGTGATGATCAGATCGGCTTGGTCGTATGACCCGTAGGTTCCACGTACGCTGAGCGTTTCCTCGTCCGGCAATTCAGCGGTCACATACTTGATCGCGCCGCCGATCGTGTTGCGCCCGTAAAGCGTGCCTTGCGGTCCGCGCAGGACCTCGATCCGCTCCACGTTGTAGATGTCGAGCACCGCGGCTTGCGGGCGGTTCAAGTAGACATCGTCGATGTAGAGACCCACGCCCGCTTCGAAGCCGGCGACCGGGTCTTGCTGGCCAACGCCGCGGATAAAGGCGGTGAGCGTGGTGTTGGTGCCGCGGCTCACTTCGAGGGTGATGTTGGGGACCTGCTGGCCCACTTGCGTGAGGTCTTGGATGCCCTGCTGCGCAAGCGTCTCGCCCGAAAGGGCGGTCACCGACAGCGGCACATCAATGATCGTTTCCTCGCGGCGGCGCGCGGTGACGACGATGCGGTTGTCGTTCGCATCCTCGGCGACGGATGCATCCTCATCGCTGCCCGTCGTGTCTTGAGCGGCCACTGGCGCGGCCAGTCCGACCAGACCGGCGCACCCCGCGAACAGCAGAGCGCGGCTCGTGAAAATCCGTTTCATTTTCTCTCCCCTTTGCCGTCGATTGTCGCGGCTGAGAGCACGATATTGAAAGGTGAACCAACTTTCAAGTTTAGTCTTGTGAAAATCTCTCTTGCCGCGTACCCGATGATCCGTGAGAGGGGGGACGCATGGCGCAAAAGGGCACCAGAGAGACGAAAGTCGCACGTTCGCAAGAGCGCGCGGCGGATGCGTCACCGGGGCTGCCTGACAGCAAGGTGCCGCGCACGGAGCGCGGTCGTCGCACCTTGCGCAAACTGCTTGATGCCTCAGCGATCGAGTTCGGGGAAAAGGGTTTTCACGAAGCGTCCGTCAGCTCGATAACGCGGCGTGCGGGCGTGGCGCTTGGCACGTTCTATACCTATTTCGACAGCAAGGATGCGCTGTTCAGAGCGCTCGTCCTCGATATGAGCGAAAATGTGCGCACCAGCGCGCGCGCTGCGATTGACGAAGACATGAGCGCGCTGGACACCGAACGCGCCGCGCTGACAGCGTTTCTCGACTTCGCGTCCGAGCACAAGGAAGTCTACCGCATCATTGACGAGGCCGAATTCGTCGACCCGACCAGCTATCGCACCCACTACGAGACGATCGCCGAGCGGATCGGCCAGCGGCTGCGCAAAGGCTCCGAGGCCGGTGAAATGCGTGAGGATCTGGGCGAGGTGGAGGCCTGGGCTGTGATGGGCATGAACGTGTTTATTGGCCTGCGCTTCGCCATCTGGGCGAGCGAAACCGACGCGCTGAGCCACGAAGACGTCGCGCGTCAGGTCAATCGCCTGCTTGAGGAAGGCGTCGCTCGGCCCAAAGGGGAATAGCGGCCCGGGCCAAAGGCCGATCCTACGTGGCAGGAAGGCCCAGTTTCACCTTGCTCGCCGCGCCCAGCAGCTGGCCTTGATCCGATTCAAGAGCGGCGGGACGCTCGGCTGAAGGATAGGCATCGCCCAGCAATCCAAGCGCGGCCTTGATGTCGCTGTGAAGCCCGGAATTGTACGTCTCGACAGCCGCGCCGCTGCGCTCGAACGCCGCTGAGGCCGCCTTGTAGAAACCGTAGCCGTCCAGATAGGGCTCGTAGATGTCCGTGCCAGCGGCTTTGGCGTACATCGTTGTGGCCCGGTCGATCTGATCGGCGACGACACCCGCCGCAACAGCGCCCTTGCTCATGTCTCCCGTGGGAGCCTTAGCGCTTGCCCCTTCGAGCGCGCTAAGGATTGCTTCATAAGCGGCCTCAACCGCTTCCGAATTGTCCGGTTTGAGCGCCGCTGATGAGGCCTCGTTTAGGGTTGCGGTGAAGTCTGCAACCCCCAACTCATCGAACACAGGCGCCATATCCGCCAGCACTTCGGACACCGGATGGCCGAACATCTCGGCCGCCGCTTCGGTTTGGCCCACAAGATAGGCATCGCGCGCGGCGATGGCGTGCGCTTCGACAACGGCAAGCGCGGCGCCATAGACGACCGGGTCGCTGGCGGCCTCGTCGGCCGCTACGCCGCCTTCGCCGTCACCGGGGCCCGCTTCGCCCTCTCCGCCTTCGCCCTCTCCGCCTTCACCTTCGCCCGCGATCGAGGCTTCAGCGCCGGCTTCACCGCCTTCGCCCCCTTCACCGTTTTCGCCCGCGCAGCCGGCAAGGCCTGCCCCCACAAGAGCGGTGGCCACGCCAAGACCGGTCCAGACTTTCAATGTCGATCGCATGGGTGTTCCTTCTGATAAACTGACGCCGATCTATACCGCGCAATTCAGCGACTGCAAATCGTTATCAATAATTCACTTCATCAACAATTCGCCGGGTCACCTCGGCCTCTGCCCGTCAGTCCAGCTTGCGCACATCCGCCGCCGGCGTGCCGAGCGGGCTAAGCGGGCCTGGCACCAGGTCGGGCACGGGTTCTTGTGCGATGCGCTGTTGCAGCAGGCCAATCGCCGCCTCCAACTGCGCGTCGCGGCCCTGATAGGTGGCGTATGGACCGTTCTCGACTTCGTAGTCGGGGCCAACGCCATAGCCTTCGACGATCCAGTTGCCGTTGATGTCATATTGCGCGTACTCCGCGATGCGCACGCCGCCATTGTCGATCACGCGGTTGCGATCCGAGAGCCAGATGCCAGCGCCCGCCGTGCGCTTGCCGACAAGCGGCCCGATGCCAAGCGACTTGACCCCGCCCGCGAAGGTCTCGCCGTCGGAATAGGTGCGCTCATCGATGAGGACCGCAACATGCCCGCGATAGGCGTTCTGCATGTTGGTGTATTCAACGCCCGAACCATCGGGCTTGCCCCAAAAGGCCCAGGGGCGGCGCAGCAATTGGGCGATCAGGATGCTGTCGATATTGCCGCCCGAATTGTTGCGGACGTCGATGATGATGCCGTCCTTGTCCATTTGGGCAAAGAAGTCGCGCGCGAAGCTCGCAATGTCGCCTCCGCCCATGGCGCGCAGCTTGAGATAGCCGATCTGCCCGCCGGAAAGCTGAGCCGCGGCCTCTTTTCGCCCTTCGGTGAAGTCGTAATACTCCGCCATCACCCGGCCGCGCGCATTCATGGGTTCGACGATTTGGGTCATGGCTGCGCCCGCACGGGTGAAATCCAGTCGCACCTGCTGACCGGCCTTGGAGGCTAGCGCCAGACGCAGGTCGGCGAGTGAGCCTACGCGGCGGCCATCGACCTTGGTGATCACATCGCCTTCGCGCACATCAACACCCGGGCGGCGCAGCGGCGGCTGCAGGCTGACAAGGTCAGCCTCACCGCGGTAGATGCTGTCAATGCGGAGGCCGCCTTGCACCGGCGAATAGCCAGCGCCGAGAAAGCCGAGCTGGCTGTTCTCGCCATCCTCGGGCAAGTCGCCGCCGCGCACCTGACTGTGAAGGATGCCAAGCTGCGAGGCCATCAGGCCCATGATCGTGCCCAGTTCCGCGCGGTGGCCGATCCGGCTCACCAGCGGCTGATGCTGATCGCGCACGGCTTCCCAATCCACTCCGCGCAGCGCAGGGTCGTAGGCAAAATCGCGGTGCATGCGCCAGGCGTCGAGGAACATCTGCTCCCATTCCGCGCGCGGATCGACCGTGATGCGCCAATCGCCGAGCCGGACCTGCTTGCCATCAAGCTCATCGGATATTTTGGCGCCGGCTGGCACAAGAGCGAAACTGTAGTTCTCGCCGTCCCCCTGCACCACGAGGATGGTCTTGCGGTCGGCCGAGATCGAAAGCCCGAGCGCCTTGCCCGCGAAGGTTTCAACCTCGGGATCGTTCTTGTCGATCTTGATCGAGACCCACGCGTCCTCCATGCGCGTGTAGAGGAATTCCTTAGACGCCAAGAGCTGCCCGCCCGCGCCAGGCTTGACCGGGAGCTTGTAGAGCCGGTCCGCCAGCCCAGCGAGCGTGATGTTGGCCTTTTCGTCCTCCTTGTCTTCGTCCTCATCCTCGTTGTCATCGTCATCGTCATCGTCATCGTCATCGTCTGACGCGCCGTTCTCGTCCTTGTCCATTTCGCCTGTCAGTTCGTTATCGGGCGTGAAGGGAAACTGGGCTTCGGGATCGAGCTGGAGCGCGTGCAGCTCTCCGCGATTGGGGAAGGAGACGCCCATATTGCGATCGCCCCACGGGCTGCCGGGTTCGGGAGAGAAATTGCGGTCCGAGATAAAGTACAGCCACGCACCATCGGCGGAAAAGGCCGGGTTGCCATCGCTGAACTTGCCCGATGTCGCCTGGACCCGCGCTCCGGTTGCAACGTTCTGGACGAACAGATTGCTCACATTGCCGAAGTTTTCCGCGCCGGTTTCGGAATAGGCGATGAAGTCGCCTCCCGGTGAGAACACGGGGAAGCCAAACGCGTTGTCATCTCCGGTTGTGTTCTGGGCCAATAAGGTGACCGCGCCTGTTGGGATGTCGATCTTTTGTAGCCGCGCCATCTTGTCCCAGACGATCAGCGTCTTGGCATCGGGCGCGACGGTGAAAGACCAGATATGCGCGTCATAGCCCTTGGTGATCGCCTCAGGCTCGCCCGAACCATCGGCGGCGAACTTGACGATTTCGCGCGCATCGCCCTGATCAAGGATCATGAAGACGTGCTCGCCCTTGGGGCCCATTACGGCTTCGCGCGCGCGTGCCCCGTCGGGAATGGCAAACTCGACCCGGCGCCGCTCAAGCGGGGAGGCGAGCGCCACTTCGCCGCGTGCCGTGACGGTGATGCTCTTGCCCGAGGGCGCAATACGCGCCGCATCGATATTCGCAAGCGGGGTTTCCAGAGTGCGGGGGCGGGTCTGCTCGCGGTCGGTAACCAGATCGATGGGAAGCGTCTTCAACGCGCCCGTTGCAATGGTGAAGGCATGCAGGTCGGCGCCGTTTTGCAGAAAGATGTCGCCGCCATCGATCGCGGCTTGCAGCACCGGGAAGGCGAATTCGTCCGAATCCTTCGTCGCGGTGCCGCCGCCTTCGGGAACCGACCAGATCGCATCCGCGCCGCTTTTGTCGGAGATGAAATAGATCCGTCCCGCATGCGCCATGGGGTTGCGGATTGGCGCTCCAAAATCGGCAAGCAGTTGCGTGGCTTCTTCGCTCGAGCCGGTCTGCCAGCTCCACAATTGCGCCATACCGCCGCCGCGATAGAGCACCGCGTTGTCGCGCGCCCGCGCATGCAGTCCCCGACGCGAGAAGAAGAGCGTGGAGCCGTCCTGAGAATAGGCGGTCGCGTTGGCGCGCCACAGCGGGATAGGCGTTGCTTCACCCCCCATGGGAGAGATTGTGTAGAGCACTTCGCCCTGGCCCCCGCCGGTGAGGCGCGAGGAGAAGATGACATCGCCATCGGGCGTCCAGCCCACCGTGGTGAGCCCCCCGCCTTCGAAAGTCAGCCGCCGGGGCGCGCCACCCGCGACGGGCATGACATAAATATCATCGCCGCTGTCATAGCTTGCGTTAAAAGCCACCATCGTCCCGTCGGGCGAAATCTTGGCGAAACGCTCTTCCTCTTCGTGATTGGTCAACCGGATCGCCGTGCCGCCATCGCGCCCGGTGCGCCACAGATCGCCTTCGCTTGCGAACACAAGCACATCGCCGCGCGCTGCGGGGTGTTGGTAGAACCCTTCCTCGGCCAGAGCGGAACTGGCAGAGCCCGCCAGAAGCAGGGCCGCGAGCGAAAGCGTGCGTCGTTGGAAGAGTTTCACTGGGGTGTCCTTGATCGAGGTGGGTCTGAAAGGAGTGGCGCTTGGTGGCAGGCTCAGTCGTCGGCGTCGGTCCGATATTTCTCGAACCAGGCGAGCGTGTAATCGGTCTTGGCGTTAAGGCGCGAGGGGCGCGAGGCGATCCCGTGATTGGACCCGGGAATGCGCACCATCACGCTGGGCACACCGCGCCATTGCAGCGCCTGATAGAACTGCTCGGTCTCCGAAATGGGCGTGCGGTAATCGACTTCGCCTGTGATCAGCATGGTGGGCGTCGTGACATTGCCGACAAGGCTGAGCGGAGAACGCTTCCAGTAATGCTCCAGATGCTCCCACGGGGGCCCGGGAAACTGGTTCTGGATCTGGCCGATATAGCTGTCCGCGGTGAGCACCTTGGAGATCCAGTTGATCACGGGTTTGGCCGACATGGCCGCGTTGAACCGGTCGGTCAGTCCAATGGCGTAGGCGGTGGCGATCCCCCCTGCTGAACCACCCGCGATGAAGAGGTTGTCTTCATCCGCAAACCCGTTTGCGATTGCCCAGTCGACCGCGGACATGTGGTCAGCAAAATCGTCAGGGCTTGAATATTTGTACTTTAGGAGGTTCGCAAACGCGCTGCCATAGCCGATCGAGCCGCGATGATTGTCATAGATGACGATATAGCCGGCGGCGGCCATGCGTTGCAGTTCGGCGGAAAAGTGCGGGCCATAGGCCAGGTGCGGTCCACCATGGATTTCAAGGATCAGTGGGTAAGTCTTACCTTCCTCATAGCCGGGCGGCGTGATCATCCAGCCCTGGATCTCGCGCCCGTCGAGCGAGGAGGGATAGGTGAAGCTGCTCAGTTCGCCCAGATCGCGGTGCGCCAGCAGGTCTTCATTAAGGCGCGTGAGCCGCACTTCGCGGTTTCCAACCTTTGCATAAAGGTCAGCGGGCCGTGTCGCGCTGCCCTTGGTGTAAACAAGCCCACCGGCTGTATTGGCGTTGAAGGTGCCGCTTACATAGGGGCGCCCGATCGTGGTGCCGCCAATCCCCTTAACCAGCACGCGCGGGCTGCCCGTCAAAGAGACGCTGCCGATCTGGTTCTCGCCGCGGTTCTGGAAGGTGAAGGTGAGCTCGCTGTTCGACACCCATTGCGCGTTGCCCGTGCGCCGGTCGAGGCTTTCAGTGAGGTTGCGCATTCCTGTACCATCGGGCTTCATGACAAAGACATTGGTCGGCACGAACGGCTCACGCGCGTTGCCGGTTGAGAGGAAGGCCACATTGGCCCCGTCCGGCGAAACGGTTGGATTGCTCTCAACCCCCGGGCGATCGGTCACCTGCCGCAGCGCGCCCGAGGCGACGTTCACGGCGAAGATATCCGCCTCGCGCGATTGCAGCTCCCAATTGGGATCACGATTGGCCGAGAACAGGATTTCCGAACCATCGGGCATGAAAGAGAGCGAGCCGCCATGGTTGAAATCGCCGCTGGTGAGCTGGCGCGCGGTGCCCCCTTCGGCTGGCATCACGAAGACATGGTTGTACGCAAGGTCGAGAAATCCCGAGCCATTGGTGCGATAGCGCGCGCGGTCAATCACCAAGGGCGCATCCGCCCACTTCGCTCCCTTGGGCTTGTTGCGGGATTTGACGAGCTTCTTGGCCTTTTGGGGCACCGACATGGTGAAGGCGATGTGTGTGCTATCGGGGGACCAGGTGAGGTTGAAGGGCGTTTCCTCGAAGGTGCCAAGCAGCGCCTGTCGCCCGGATTTCAGGTAATGCACAAACACCTGCACCTTGCTGCCTTTGACAGTGGTAAAGGCGATGCGCGTTCCATCGGGCGACCAGCGCGGGAAACGGTAGGAGCGGTCATCGGCCAAAAGCGGTTCATGGCCCGAGCCATCAAGGTTCACGATCCAGATATGGCTGCGCGTGCGATCGGTCTGGATATCGTTAAAGCGGCGCAGATAGATCGCCTGCCGGCCATCGGGAGAGATTTGCGGATCGTCAGCCCATTCCAGCTCAAACACATCTTGGGCGGAGAAAAGCCGCGGCTCGTCTTTAGCCTGCGCCGTACTCGCAAGGCCTGCCAAAAGGCAGGCCAAGGCCATCCGTATCGTCATTTTCGCCCCACGCTTGATCTTGCTGTGTAATCGATGCGCAATATTGCCAAGCTTGGCAACCGGTAAGGTGCACGCCCAAACGCTGGATCATGGGGTCATCTCAGCCCGCCGTGCACGCCGGACCAGGATTTGCATCGCTTTGTGCGCGGTCTCGGCCCCGGCGTTCTGGTTCTGGCCCGTCACGAACCGTTCTTCGGCATCAACAACAACGTGGTTGGCAAGGATGTCCATGAAGGCGGTGTCCGATTCGAACAGGGCGCCCGCCTTTCGCAGCTCGGTCTCGGGGTGGAAGGGGGTGAAGTGAATGTCGAGTTCGTCCACCTGCTTGTCGGTCACGCCGGTCATCGCGCGCCCGGCAATGAGGCGGTTGCCTTCCGGATCGACCGCCTCGACAAAGCCCAACGGCCCGTGGCACACACCCGATAGGATCGGCTTACGCTCGGCGGCATAGGCCGCGCTCAGCAGCGCTGCCAGCGTCTCGGATGTCGCAAAATCGTAGGCCGCGCCCCAGCCCCCAGAGAGGAAAATCACGTCGTAATCCTCTGGGTCAATGTCGGCGATTGCGGCGGAGCTGGCGACCTTGCGCTGAAACTCGGCATCCTCCAGATAGCGATCATCGGCCCATGAGCGCACCAACCAACCAAGCGTTGAGGGATCGATCGGGATTGGCCCACCTCGAACGCTGGCCAGATCGACCCGCATTCCGGCATCGAGGAACTCGTAATAGGGCTGTGTCATCTCTGACGCGGCAACGCCCGTGGCCTCGCCTCCAGGCTCTCCCGGCACGTTCAGCGTTGCGTGGCTTGTGGTGATGATCAGAGCTCGCTTTCCGGCAAGATCAATCGGCTCGCCTTCAAAGTGAGGGTGCAGGCCCGCCATTTGCAGGAAGGTCGGCAGCATGAGCGTAATCACGGCGGCCAGAGCGCCAAAAACACTAAGCAGGATGAGCGGTTTCTTCATGTCCCGATCTCTGACTTGCACCCGCCGTGCCGGCTTTGCGAAAATTCGAAAAGACGGCACGGCAGCACCCTTTTGCAGCCAAACGCGCTCCTAAAGCGCAACCGACAGCGAGAAGCGCGCCGACAGATCGACATCGCCCTGGATTTGCTCGGCGCCGATGCCGAGTTGCCAGAGATAATCGAGCCCGCCGAACTTGATACGCGCTTCCGACACCCAGCCATCATCGAGCGCTTCCGGTGTTACGGTGAACGGATCAGCGTCAAGGAAAGAGGCCGTGGTCTCGCCCAGATCATCGATCAGGATCGAGCGCCAACCCGCTTCGATTTCGAAGGTCAGCGGCGTGTTGTCGCGGCGCTGGCGTCCGATCTTGTAGCTGGCCGCCATCGACACGGTCCCGGTTGCAGCGCTGCTGGTGCGGTCCTCAACCAGAAGGTCGATCTCTTCCGAGCCTTCTTCCTGATATCCATCTTCCTGAAGCCAGAAATAATCGAACTGAGCTTTCGGGCGCAGGCTAAAGGCGCGCGTAAGCTCCAGATCATAGGACAACCCGCCGGTTGCCGACGCCGCCCAGGCATCCCAATCGCTAAACGACGTGTAGCCGAATTCGGTCTCGTCGATTTCGCCGATAAAGGTGCGGGTGGAGGAGAACGAGGGACGCATGCCTGAGACCTTGGCAAAGGCGTAGAAGTTGTCGCTCTTCATGCGCCAGTGGCCGCTCAATTCGATCACGCTGCTGGATATCTCCTGACGCTCGGTGTTGGTGACGCTGCCGGTGGCGTAGCCGATGCCAAAGCCCAGATATCCAAAGCCGAAATCGCGCTCGAGCCCGGCGCTGATGCCCCAGCCATCATTGGTGAAGGCGGCCGTTTCGCCAGTGTCCTTGGACCCTTCAAAGTAGATCGGCTCAAGCCATCCGCCCACCGGGCTGATGTCGTAGAAAGCCTTGCCATCCGACAGGTTCTTGGTGAACTGGCGCGAGGCCCGCGTGACAAAGTCAAACGTGCCCCCCGCGTAATCCGGCAGCAAGCCTTCAAACTGGTCTCGAAGCGCGGCCTCATCTTCAGCGTCGAGGAAGGTTGCCTCCAACAGTTCCACCTCAAGCGCCTGGTCAATGAAGGCGTCATAGGCTTGGGCTTGCGGCTGAGTGAGCGAGAGCTCCTCGGCGGTCTTGGTCCGCAGGTCGAGTGTGATGTCGGTGTCGGTCGTCACAAGCTCCCCAGTGAACAAAACCGGCAAGGCTTCGCCTGCGAAATCAAGGTCGGGTACGCCTTCGATCGTGTCGGCGGTGAGGATGGTGTAGGAGCCCTCAACGCCGGTGATCGACTGGACATCGGCCGAAATCTGCGCGCCCTCTTCAAAGGTTGCCTCGTTGACATCGAAGCCGGAAATGATGTCGTCGTCCTCGTTGATCGTGACCGCGATCGTTCCGCTGGCGCCCACGTTCAGCTCATCAAAGACAAGGGTCTCGCCCTGCGGTGCCTCAAGCGTGCCGCCTTCGACGTTCACGGTGACATTCTCCGCGTTCTCGAATGTGCCGGAATACAGCGCCTGATCCATGATCACGACGGTCGCATCATTGCCTGCCGGGTTCAGCGTCCCTTCAAAGCTGGAATCATCAGCAAGGCTAAGCGTGAAATCGCCTGAGCCGGAGAAGATGTCGCCGTCCCAGACCGCGTTGTCCGACAACGTGATGCTGTCATCGCCCGCGCCAAGAAACGCATCACCGCGCACCACACCGGTCTGGATATCCAGCGTATCATCGCCCGTTCCCGTGATGATATCGCCTGTGATGGAGGCGAAGACGGCCGGATTGTCGAAGTCGTAGTCCTCGTCTTCCTCAAGTTCGGCGCGCGTTTCAGCGTCGAGATCGTTGAGGAATTGGGTGATGGTCACCCCGCTTGTGTTGGCGCTCAGATCCAGGGCCACTGCGGTGTCTTCGTTCGATCCGTTCACGGAGATGAAGCCGGAATTGTTGACCGTATCAAGCGTGCCGGAAAGGTCCTGCACGGCGATCACTGTGCCCTCTCCCGAAGAACTGATTTCAGCGGAGATTGTGCCGGAATTGTCCAGCGTGGCCGCGGTCACGCCTTCGTTGATCTGGATGCCGATGGCTGTCGAATCGATAGTGCGCGCGGTCACCGACCCCGAAACAACAATGCCACCTGGCAGATCGACCGTCCCTCCTTGGCCGCCGATAACAACCGCGTTGGTGTCAAAGGAACTGTAAATCGCCAGAGCGTTGATCGATCCATCGATCACAAGCGAGCCCGTGCCGTCTCTGCCTTCAACCGTTCCGATCGTGATGTTCTCTTCCGACCCGATCAGCAGCGCAGGGCTCTCATTGTTGGTCGAAATCCGCCCAACCGTTTCTTCAGCATCATCGATTCCATCGCCGTCTTCGTCATCGTTCTCCTCATCGAGGTCGAACGGGCGGCCTTCGAGAATGATACCGCCATCGACGTTGCCGCGCACCTCCACCGCCGCGCCTTCAACGCGCAGGTCCGAGCGTGAAAGGGAGAGGCTGCGGCCATCTTCATTGGTGAAACCCGAGGCGTTGGTGAGGCTTCCGTTTACGATGAACGATCCGGAGATGTCGCCATCAATCAGGACGGTCTGCGCGCCTTCACCCACCGATTGGATCGTGCCACCCAGCGTGAGATCGCCGTTGATGGATTGGGTGGAGACAGCGATGCTGTTATCTCCGATCACGGTGAGTTCACCCGTGTTGTCGATAGATCCCGAGTAATCGCTTTCAATGCTGAGGCCGATGGAATTGAGTCCTTCGACCGTAATCTCGCCGCTGTTGGTGATGGTGCCGCCGGTCTCCTCGCCAGGAAGGATGCGGATGCCATAGCGGTTGGACGCTTCGGCGATCGGCCCGTCGGCGATGCTGTTCAAGTCGTCATCCTCAGCCACGAACTCCTCTGTGACCAGAACCTGGCCAGCGTTGTCGAAGTCGGCGTTTGTACCCGAGGATATCACCACGCCCGCGCGCCCGTCGGCATCATCCGACTGAACCGTGGCATCTTCCTCGATGGTAACCGAATTGTTGGAATCGATCGTGATCGGGTTCGCGCCGGTCACCTCAAGGCTTGCCTCTTCGAGGATCGTAACGTCGCCATCATCCGAGGTGCGGACCGGATCGGTCTCCTCTTCCTCGGAGATCACTCGCTGAGCGGCAAGCGGTAAGGGGGCTGCGCTTGCCATCAGGGCTGAGGCCAAGGTGATAGCGCGCACGCGCGCCTTGGTTTGGACTTTCATTGGGGCTGTTCCTTTTTGTTTTTGACCCCTCAAGGGGTGGGGGGTGGGGGTGGGGGAATGAAAGTGGGCTCATTCAATCAGTGGGATGGAGACATCATCGGGAACGGGACCCTGAAACGAATCCTCATTGTCCATGCGAAGCACAGAAACCTCGCCATCCAGATCGAACGTGAAAGGAGCTGCCAGCTGCGCGCGTGTCACCGTCCACCCATCAGGCAGGGTAGGGATTTCAGGGGCGTCCTCGAGTGTCCGGGCGACCAGCACAAACCGCTCACCCTCAGGATTGGTGAGAACCTCGATCGGACCACCCTCGTCATAGGTGATCGAGTGGTGTTTATTGAGGCTTACGTCACGGATAAGGCCGTCAGTGCCATCCGGCTCCTCGCCGAAATTCTGCAGATTGACGACGTGTAGAAATTCACGCCCATGCGCGCGCATGTACGTGAACTCGCCCAAGGCGCAGCCCGGTGAGCGCAGGAAGGCGCCACGGCTCGCAGCGCCTGTGCGCGGATCGTTCTTGCGCCAGAGCGACCATGACACAGGCAGCGAGAAGCTCTGAAACTCCTCCAACTCCCAGTCCCGTGTGAGCCACACCTGCCCGGTTGGCACGTCGATCAATTCAAAACCTTGGCGCGCGGTACCAGGGGCCATCGGTCGCTCAACGCATTCCTCGAATGCGGCGCCGCTGCATGCGGCGGTGGACAGAACGATCGCCATAAGGCTGGCGAGGCCAAGAGGGCGGGTAGCGGTCTTGCGCACGGCGCTCATGTTTCATCTCCTTGTTCGGGGTCACTCGAAGCGAGCGATGCGGCGGAGCGGCCTCCGCCCAGCGACTTGAACAAGGCGATCAGAGCCTGCGCTTCAGCCGCTTCGTTGAGAACCAATTGATCTGCGAACGAAAGCCGACTGCGTTCAGCGTCGAGGAAGCGGTCAAAGCCCTTGGTGCCCACTTCGTATTCGCGCTGAGCAAAGCGGCTGGCGCGGCTTGAGGCTTTGAGTGCAGCTTCCAGGTTTGCCACGCGCTCAATCGCTGCCTCGTGCGAGATCAACGCGTCTTCGACTTCGCGCAGCGCGTCCAGCACCGTCTTTTGATAGGTCGCGAGGACCCGATCGTAGATGGCCTCTTCAGCGCGCACATTGGCCTGGAGCCGGCCAGCGTCGAGGACCGGCGCGGTCAGGCTTCCGCCAAGCAGCGAAGTCTGTGTGTTGCTACCGAACAGCCCCGAGGGATCATCAGCGGCGGTCCCGATTGAGCCAAACAGCGAAAAGCTGGGATAGAGGCTGGCCTTGGCGACGCCGATCCGGGCGTTTTGCGCGGCCAGATTGCGTTCCGCCGAGCGCACATCACCGCGTTGGCGCAGGGCCTCGGCCGGAATGCCCAACGCCAATGTGCGCGGGGCCGCAGGGATCTGCCCTGCTGAGCGCTCGGACAAGGAAAACGCCTGGGGTGCCTTTCCAAGCAGTGTCGCCAACCGGTTGATCGCCTGCTGGCGATCGCGTTCAAGCGCAGGGATTTGAGCCCGCGTCGATTCCAGATTGGCCTTGGCTTGCTCGAAATCGAGCCCGCTCACAAACCCGGCGGCGGTCCGCGCGCGCACCAGCGCCAGCGATTGTTCCTGCACCGTTATACTGTCGCGGGCGACGACAAGCCGCGCTTCGAAGCTGCGAATGTCGACGTAGGTGCGCGCGACCTCGGCAACCAGCGACGTCATGACGTCGACATAGTCGGCCTGGCTTGCCTCGATCGACGCCTTGGACGATTCGATCGAACGCCGGGTCTTGCCGAAGATGTCGATCTCCCAGCTGGCATCAAAGCCGGTATCATACTGGTCGAACTCGATAACCTGGCCAAGGAAGGTTGCGACCTGGTTGGTCGTCCCGGTGCCATCAACGCTGGCCTGAGGCAGAAGATCAGCCTGGCTTGAGCGCAGCCGCGCGCGCGCTTCGCGAACACGGGCAAGCGCAATGTCCCGATCCGGATTGTTGGCCATCGCTTGGGCGATCAGCTCATCAAGAACAGGATCATCAAACTTCACCCACCATTGCGACAGGTTTTCCAGAGTGTCTGCGCTCGCTTCGCTTGAGGCCTTGGACCAGGCACTCGGCACGTCCAGTTCCGGTGCCGCGTAGTCGGGCCCAACCATGCAGCCAGACAGCATCAGCGAACCGGCCAGCGTTAGCGCCGCTGTGACGCGAAAGGAGGAACGCGGCTTATTCATAGCGCAAAGCCTCGATGGGGTTGAGATTGGCGGCTCTGAGCGCAGGGACGTAGCCAAAGCACACGCCCACAAGGCTTGAGAACACAAAGGATAGAGCGATGATCGAGACGTCCGGCGTGAACGGGATCGCGATCAGGATTGCGAGCCACCAGGACGCGATCAGCGCTAGGATGACTCCGATCAAACCACCCAGCGAGGCGAGCACCACAGCTTCGACAAGGAACTGGGTGAGCACGTCCTGCTTGCGCGCTCCGATCGCAAGGCGGATGCCGATTTCGCGGGTGCGCTCTGTGACGGAGACGAGCATGATGTTCATGATCCCGATCCCGCCGACCAGCAAGCTAACCCCGGCCACAGCGCTCAGCAGCATGGTCATCATGTTGGTTGTGCTGGTTAGCATGTCGACGATTTCGGTCATGTCGCGGACGCTGAAATCGGCGTCTTCTCCTGCCGAAATCCGCCGCCGATCGCGCATCAGATAAGTGATGTCGCGTTTGACCCGTGCCAGCGAAGCGCCTTCGCTCGCCGAGACCGCGATGAGAGACACATCGTCGCTTCCCAGAAGGCGTCTGTGAAAGGTGCGCATTGGCATCATGATCACATCGTCCTGATCGGTTCCGAAGGTTGATTGCCCCTTGGAACCCAGCACGCCGACGATCCGGCACGACACCCCGCTAAGGCGCATGTCCTGATTGATAGGGTTTTGCGAACCGAACAGTTCGGTCTTTACGGTTGATCCGATGATGCAAGACGCCGTGCCAGACCGGATCTCACCGCTGCTCAGAGCGCGCCCCTCGGCGATGCGCCAGTCGAAGACCTCGAAGTACTCGTCCATTATGCCGGTCACATTGGTCGACCAGTTCTCGTTCCCGTTCACCGCCATGGCGCGGGTCTGCGCCGTCGGAGCGACGGCATCTATGTTGCGGATCGAGGCTCGGATGGCGTCCGCATCGGCGATCTCAAAGGAGCGCGCCGGCGTGCTTGCGCCGCGCGCGCCCGTGCCAGGGACGACCAGAACGAGATTGGATCCCAGCCCTTCGATCTCTCCGGTGATCTGCTGCGTTGCCCCTGCACCGAGCGTCACCATGGTGATGACCGCCGCCACCCCGATGATAATACCAAGGATCGTGAGGATGGAGCGCAGCGCGTTGCTGCCAATCGATCCAATGGCGAGCTTGAAGGCGTTGAAGATCATTAGGCCGCCTTCGCCACATTGCCATCGGACTGGACCAGCCCATCGCGGAACACGATCAGACGGTCCGCGTATCCGGCCATTTCCGGCTCATGCGTCACCATCAGGATCGTGATGCCTAGCCTCTGGTTGAGATCGGTCATCAGGTTCATGATTTCTTCGCTGGTCTGCGTGTCGAGATTACCGGTGGGCTCATCAGCAAGCAGCACGACCGGATCACTCACGATCGCGCGGGCAAAGGCGACGCGCTGCTGCTGGCCACCCGAAAGCTCGGCAGGGGTGTGGTTTTCGCGCCCCTCAAGACCAACCTCGTGCAACGCCTTCAGCGCCCGCTGACGCCGCTGCGCAGCGGGCACGGAACGATAGAGCAGCGGCAGTTCGACATTCTCGAGCGCAGTGGTCCGCCCAAGCAGGTTAAAGCCCTGGAAGACAAAACCGAGATAATGCCGACGCAGCAGCGCCAATTGCTCGGCTTCAAGCTGGCCGACATCTGTGCCGGCAAATAGGTATCGCCCCGAGGTTGGCCGATCGAGGCACCCCAGGACATTCATGCAGGTCGACTTGCCCGACCCGCTCGGCCCCATGATCGCCACGAATTCGCCGCGCTTGATGGTCACATTGATACCGCGCAAAGCCCTGACCAGCGCTTCGCCTTCGCCGAATTCCTTGGTGAGCTCGACGAGCTCGATAATCGTTTCGCGGCCGACCGCAGAGCTCATCATCGCGTCGCCTCCTCGATGACAACGCGCGTGCCTTCGTCGATGTCTCCGGACAGAATGACGGTCGACACGCCATCGCTGGCCCCGATCGCCACTTCGACCGGTGCGATTTCGTCGTCTGCGTTCAGAACCCAGATCGTGCGCTTGTTGCTGCCGCGTTCTATGTCCGCGATCTCAACGGAGCTTGAAGGCGGGCGTGGAAGGAGCGAGCTTACAAAACCACGCTCTTCTTCGCCGGACTGGGCTGAGGGGGTGAAGCGGAACGCGGTCTCGGGCACGAGAAGGGCGTTCGAGACGTCCTGTGTCGTGATGATCGCGGTCACGGTCATGCCCGGGCGCAGATGCTGATCGGAGTTGTCGACTGAGAGCACGGCCTCGTATGTCACCACGCCGCCTTCGATCTTGGGCGCAAGGTGGACGCGTTCAATCACAGCCTCGAAGATCTGGTTGGGGTAAGCGTCCACGGTAAAAGTCGCCGATTGGCCGACCTCTACGGTCCCCACGTCTGCCTCGTCGATGTCGACGCGAAGCTCCATTTCCGAAAGGTTTTCGGCCAAAACGAAGAGTTCAGGCGTTTGCAGTGAGGCGGCTACCGTTTGGCCCGGATCGACATTGCGCGAGAGCACGACGCCGTCGATCGGAGACACAATCGTCGCCTTGCTCAGTTCCGTGCGCGCCGAGGCCAGCTGTGCGCGGGCCTGGCTGATCTGCGCATCAGCCGTCCCGCGCGAAGCAAGCGCACGGGTGGCGGAGGCGCGGGCGCTGTCAAGATCCTGCGCGGCGGGCAACGCGCCGTTGGTTGTTTCCTTGAGCGCCAAGAGGCGTGCAAGGTCAGCCTCGGTTTGAACCACGGTTGCCTCAGCCTCGGTGCGTAAGGCGGTGGCGCTGTCGAGCGAGGCCTTTGACTGCGCGACTTGGGCTGCCAGCAACGAGGTGTCGAGACGCGCCAGAACCTGTCCGGCCCGCACCTCCTCGTTAAAGTCGACCATGACCGAGGAGATCGTCCCGGAAACCTCGATCCCCACAATCACTTCGTTGCTGGGTTGAGTTGTGCCGGTTGATGTCACCGCAACGGTGAGGTCACCCCGGCTGGCTGGTGCGGTGACATAGGCGGCTACGGGGCCGCCAAGCGATGGGGTGACCAGAAACAGCGCCACCGCTGCGATTGCCAGCAAGACCAGGGCAGCCCATCCCTTGCGCCCTAAATGGAATTTGTCACCGGAGCCGCCGTTGGCCCCTACGACACTCTCGAGATCGATCTGCGGCTGATACTGATTCATGCTTGCCCGCCTTTGTGAGTGCGAGCGCGCCCACACTTTGACGAAACATCCAGTTTTGAAGTCATCGCGCTGCTCCGTAGTGCATCCTCGTCCGCTGCAATCGCGCGTCGACTTTGCGGCCGCGTGGCGCGATTGCATCGGATTGTCGCGAGGCGCTTCCGCTGGGCGCTAGGGCAAGATCATGGAGTGAATGTGATCGACGCGATGACAGAGACATCCCCGGTCGTCTGAACCGAGCTGCTGAAGTTCAACAGCACATGGCGCGAGGCGGGGTAAGAGATGCCAAACTGGCCGAACCACGGATCATCGGTTTCCTGTGTGGCGCGGATCGAGATTTGGTCGCCATTAAACTCCAGCCCCCGCTCCAGCGTACGCGTGGAGTTGACGTAGGATGCGCCAAGGCGGAAAACCGGCTTTGGATCGTCCATCGGATTGACCGGGTAAACAAGGCCCGCGCTAAGCCGACCGATATCGACCGAGATGCCATCATCGTCGAACTCGTTCCAGACGTGCTGATAACTGGCATAGGCCAGCACCATATCATCGCCGATTGTGACGACCGGCAGGAACCCCGTAGCGCCGCCGCCAAAAGAATAGCCGGAGGCCTCGGTGGATACGTCCGTGGCAAACGAAATCGGGCCGCCAAAGTCGATCGGAAATGTGTCGGCGGGCGTGCCTTCAATGGTTAGCCCCACGTCCGAGGTTGTCTCGACCAATCCGCCCTGGACGTTCAGATCAAGGAAG
Organism: Pseudomonadota bacterium; assembly: GCA_039815865.1. Taxonomy (GTDB): domain Bacteria; phylum Pseudomonadota; class Alphaproteobacteria; order Sphingomonadales; family Sphingomonadaceae; genus Erythrobacter. The sequence goes on along the minus strand of JBCBYM010000022.1, from coordinate 4,522 downwards.
GGCAGCACCCGGTAGCCCACATTAAGGCCAACAAGCGTGTTCGAAACTTTCAATTCTTCGGCTAGGCTAACCTCGATGTCGCCCGCTTCGAAGTCATCGGGCAATGTGACTTCGCTGTCTGTTAGAACAACGGTTGAGTTCGTCACCGCAACGAGCGCTGTAATGCTGACCTTACCGGGCCCATCATCGCCCCAATCGTCGTAGTTGCCGGTCTCCTGCGCGAACACGGCGCTTGGCAGCGCTCCGAGGCAAAGGCCAAAGGCCATGAGTGAGAAACGCAAGTTACAGTCTCCTAGATCCCAGAGGTTTGAGGGGGAAGGGCTGCGCATGGGCGCGTCAGCCGGGTGTTGAGGGTTCCGTTCAGGCAAGGCGATCCTTCGGCACGGACTGGGCGCGCGGCGCAGTTGGACGCTGGTTCGGGACCGATTGACGGGCGGGCTCCATAGGCTGCGCTGCGCCAATAGAAATGTCCGATGGGCGCCCAAACAAGGCGCGGGCAAGGCCTCTTAGATCGCGCGCGCGTGAGGCATCGCGCGCCATGTTGAGCCATTCGTGAAAGTTGATCACAAACGGGTTGTTGCTGGTGATCTTCTTGGTGAGGCCATAGACAACCGGGTTGTCGTCGCGTTCTTCGGCAAAGGTACCAAACAGGCGGTCAAAGACGATCAGGACCCCGCCGAAATTGGTATCAAGATACTCCTCGTTTGAACCATGATGCGCGCGGTGGTGCGAAGGTGTGTTGAAGACCCATTCCAGCGGACCCAGCTTGCCGATCGCTTCGGTGTGCAAGAAGTACTGGTAGTTGAGGTTCAGCGTCATCAGGAGGCCAATCACGAAGGGGTGAAAACCCATGAGGGACAAGGGAACCAAGGCCAGCCAAGCCAGCGAGAAGGCTCCCATCCAGCTCAGCCGAAACGCAGCGGGAAGAGTGAATTGGTTGGTTGAATGGTGCACCGAATGCCCGGCCCACGCCCAGCGGATCGTGTGGCTGAAACGATGTTGCCAGTAATAAAAGAACTCAACGCCGAAGAAGCCCAGGACCCAGGTGCGCCAATCATCCATCGGCAAGTGCACCGGTGCAAAGCTGTAGCCTACGAAAAGAACCGATGAGAGCACCAGGGTCGTGAGGACGCGGCGCGTCAACACAAAGCCGACCATGATGCCGACATGCCCGCCAAGCGCGCCCATATCGTACCCGCGCCCGGTGCGCTTGCGCCAGAAATACTCCGCGACCGCGCAAAGCACGGCGACGAGCAGGAAGGGTAACGCATAGCGGGGATCAGTCATGGTTTTGCTCCGGGCTATTCGGCTGGCGGGTGCCCCCTCCATCTGGACCCGTCAGGCTCGATCGTGGGCTATTGCTTGGCGCGCATCGCTTCGATTTCAGCGGCGCTGACGACTTTGTCCTTGTTGGTGTCGGCCTCTTCAAAGCCGGGCGCTTCGCCCTCCAACAATTCCTGGCGCGACACGCGATTGTCACCGTCTGTGTCAAATACGACGAATCGCTCGAAGGCCTCGTCGAACTGGCTGCCAAAGAAAGACGGCCGATCCGATTGATCGACAAAGCCATCCTTGTTTCGATCGAGCCGATAAAAGACGCTCTTGCGCATATCGAGCATTTCGCTCCACGAGATGTTTCCATCCTCGTTCTTGTCGGCCTTCTTCAGCATTTTCTGGGCGTCTTGCTGGGATTGGGCGTAGGCAACGGGAGCGCTAACGTGGAACAGGGGGAGCAGCGCTCCCGTTGCCACGATCGCGAACCCACCCTTCGCGATCGATCTCTTTCTCACAGGCTTGGACGTCATTGGGGAGGTCTCCATCAACATTGCAGATGATGCGATGGAAGGGGGCTGTTGCTGCCATGTCCGCGTAATCTTGGGATTTGTGCGCAGATGTTACAAAATGATGCCGTGCCCCTTGAGCGAAACACTTTGTGACAATTTGCTGATGGAGCCAAAACCGCCTCGGCGGTAGTCAGGACAGCATGGAATGCGCGTACCGGATCTTGGTTGTCGATGACGACGCGGAAATACTCCGCCTTGTCCAAGGAGTTTTGCAACGGGCCGGGATGATCCCGCTGACGGCCAGTTGCGTGGCTGAAGCCGAAGCGTTGCTGGCTCAGGAACCGGCCGACCTTATCGTTCTTGATCTGATGATGAAGGATGAGGACGGGCTGTCATTCTGTCGCCGCTTGCGCGCGAAGGACACAATTCCGGTGATCTTTCTCACGGCGCTTTCGAGCGATATTGACCGGATCGTTGGCCTCGAAGTTGGGGCGGACGATTATATTGGCAAGCCCTTTAATCCACGCGAACTTGTGGCCCGAATAAAGGCGGTCATGCGCCGTATGGCGGAAAGGGTTGAAAACCAGAGTCCGACATCGGGCAGCGCCTTGCGCTTTGGCCCGTTCCGGCTTGTCCCCGAGCAAATGTCGCTTTGCGACGCCGAGGGAGATGAAATCCAACTCACCTCCGGCGAGTTTGTCTTGCTAAAGATTCTGGTCGAACGCGCGCCGCGGGTCTTATCGCGCGAGACGCTCCTCGATCTGTCGCGCGGTCTTGACGCAACACCGTTTGACCGGACGATTGATTCCCAGATCAGCCGCATTCGCAACAAGTTGGGCGATGATCCGCGCCGCCCGACATACATCAAGACGGTCCGCAATCTGGGCTATGCCTTGTCAACACGCGTGACCAGGGAAGCGTAATGCTTCGGCGTCTGGCCGCGTTCTCGAACTCCATCGTGGTGCGCGTCGTCGGGCTGGTGCTCGGGTTCGGCGCCGTCACCGCTCTGCTCGTGATCGCGCTCTTGCAAACTCCGGTGGCCGGGCAAATCCTCAACCGAGCGATTGAAGGAAACTCGGACAGTATCGCCGAACTGGTCTGGCTGGTCGAACACACGCCGGTTGAAATCGAAACCTTCCTGCTCGCCGCTTACAACACAAGTTCCCGCGTGGCCGAGATAACCGAAGAGTTTGGCCCCGATCTAAAGCCCGATGAATACAGAAAAGCCCTTGTCATTTCTGGGAAAAGTGGCGTTGTGGAGCGACTGAGTGAACGCGACATTCGGTTTGAAACTCTTGGTCTCATGGAAGTTGGTACGCCCTTTACCGAAAGAGAGGCAGCGCCGCTCAGCGCGGCGACTGCGTTGCATGTCGCCATCGGGTTGCGCGACGGCCGGGCTCTCCATATCTGGCTTGCGCCAACGATTTCGCTCACAGAGCGGCCCAATCTGGTGATTGTTACCATCCTGCTGGGGCTTTTCCTTATCGCGCTCCTGAGTATCGCGATGTCGCTGGTGATCACTCAGCCCATACGCCAGCTTGAGCGCGACGCCCAGAATGCCGGTCTTGGAGAAAAGTCGTTCGTCGTCGCGGAAGAGGGGCCGCGCGAATTGCGGCAATTGTCTTCCTCGCTGGACCGGATGCAGTCTCGTCTTGCCCGGCTCATCCATGAACGCGAGCAGATCATTGTGGCGATTGCGCACGATATCTCCACAGGCCTCACCCGGTTGCGGCTTCGCATCGACGAAAGGGAGCGCGTCGATCCGGCTGAACTGGAAGACGACATGGCCCAGATGGAGCGGCTCGTTTATGAGATGATGGCCTATTCGCGGGCCGAGAGCCCCTTGATAGAACCAGAGCTGATCGATCTGTCCGAGTTTGTGGATCATATTGCGCGGGCCTCTCCCTCCCCGATTGTTCTCTCCACCAGCGGGCCTTGGGATTTTACGATGGCTGGCAATCGCGTCGCTTTGAAACGCTTGTTTGAAAACCTGATTGAGAACGCGCGACGCTATGGCCGCGGCTTGATCGAACTGCGAATGGAGCGCCGGGAGGGTGGCCTGGAAATCGCCGTTCTGGACGATGGGGAAGGCCTGCCCGAACAAGACCTGGAGCAAGTGTTCGAACCCTTCTTTCGCGCAGAAAGCTCACGCAATCGAGCGACCGGTGGGACCGGCCTTGGCCTCGGCATTGCCCGCGCAATTGCGCAAACGCATGGCGCGCGTATCACACTGGAAAATCGGCCCGAAGGTGGCCTGGCTGCGCGGGTGTTCTTTCCCAATGAGCTCGCTACGTAAGCGCGCGGCGCTTTACGGATCGTAGGACGCCATTTGATAGGCCATCGCCTCGGCGTCCATCTGGGCAGGGTTTGTGCGCCACATGTCTTCAAGCGCGGCAGCCTGTTGGATCATCAAGCTTAGGCGTCGCTCCTCTCGTGTTTCGCCCCGCTCTACAAAAGGTTCCTTGAACTCAATTGTGACCTTGCCATCAGCATGCAGCCAATGTTCCGCTGCAATAATGACGGAGTTGGTCTCAAGCGCGAGCTCCGCGATCCCGGGGCGGATTGTGCGTCTTCGCCCCTGAATCGGAACCTTGATGCCGCCAACGCCGGCGAAGTAGTCCATGAAAATCGCGGCCGTCCCGCCTTCGCGCAGCACGCTATGCGCCTTGTGGATCTGCGCGACCCGGGTTGCAGGGACATATTGGCCAGGGATTGCCCCGCTTGCGTAGGCAAGGTCG
>JBCBYM010000229.1:0-3306 GCA_039815865.1 Pseudomonadota bacterium | reverse complement strand
CGGGCGCGCCGCTTCCATCCACTATGGTTCCGCCCCGGATGATGAGGTCATATTGCGCCATGTTGTCTCTCCCACAATTTGTTACATTAATCCGTACCACAGCCCGGCGCGCGCTGCTACGCCTTGACTATGGTGATGCAAGCAAGCGGGGGCGCAAGCTGGAGCCCCGACCCTGAAAGCGGGATCACAATCGACTTTGTCGAAGCGGGCGAACTGACCTTCGAGGTCGCCAAAATGGAGCCTGCGCAAGGCGATGGCGATCATCTGGCAATCCTCCTCCACGGCTTTCCCGAGCTGCATTTTAGCTGGCGCCATCAGATCCCGGTGCTGGCTGAGATGGGCTACCGCGTCTGGGCACCAAACATGCGCGGCTATGGCGGAACCTCGCGGCCCGAGGGGGTGGCGGCCTATACGCTGGACAAGCTCGTGAACGACGTTGCCGAGTTGATCGATGCAAGCGGAGCCAAGAAGGTCACTCTGCTGTGTCACGATTGGGGCGGGATTGTGGGCTGGTCTTTCGCCATTCGCGCGCCGCGAAAGCTGGAGCGGTTTGTGGCGATGAACATCCCGCATCCCAAGGCGCTAGAACGTGTGGCGACCAGCAAGAGCCAGCGCCGCAAGAGCTGGTATGTTCTGGCGTTTCAGATCCCCTGGCTGCCCGAAACCGTGCTGCGCATGGGCGGGGCCAAGCGGATCGGCGCCATCCTCAAGAACACCAGCTGCAAGCCCGAAAACTTCGGGCCTGAGGTGACGCGGGTTTATCGGGAAGCCGCTTCAAGGCCGGGTGCTACGCGGGCTATGGTCAATTATTACCGAGCGCTGATGCGCGATCGCGGCGCTTACACGAACACACATGGCCGGGTTGAGGTGCCAACACTGATGGTCTGGGGCGATCAGGATGTTGCGCTCGATGTACGCGGGACCGAGGGGACCGAGGAATGGGTGCCTGATTTCGCGCTCAAGCGCCTGCCGCAAGCCTCGCATTGGGTGCAGCAAGACGAACCGGGTGAAGTGAACGCAATTCTGAAACAATGGCTGCCCAAGGTCTAGTTCGAGACCTGTTCGAGACAAAGGCCCTGTTCAATGACTATTTTTCCGCGTTCTTTCCTAGTTGCGGCGCTGCTGGCGGCGGCGCTTGCCACACCGGCTGCCGCGCAAACTTCCGGCACCGGCTTCTCGCTTGATCCGCAAGGTGACCTGTCCGCTATGCTCGATTGCTTCGAGGCTGAGGGCAAGACGGTCATTTCCGCGCATCGCGGTGGGCCGTCGGCAGGCCTGCCGGAAAACGGGATCGAGACGATGGACGCTATCATGGCCGCCGTGCCCGCGATCATGGAGGTTGACGTCGCGCAGAGCACGGACGGCGTTCTCTACTTGATGCACGACCGCACGATTGATCGCACCACGACCGGCACGGGTGAGACCAAAGCGCTTGCTTGGGACGCGATCAAGGACCTTAACCTAGTGGACCGCGCGGGCTGGGTGACGCCTTACAAAGTGCCCACTCTGGAAGCCGCGCTCGACTGGGCGAAAGGCAAAACCGTGCTCCAGATCGATTTCAAGCGCACCGCCAGCTTTGAAGACACGATCGCACTGATCCGCGCCAAGCAGATGGCCGATAGCGTGATCCTGATCGCCTATTCGCAAGGCCAAGCGGTCAAGCTGCACAGCCTCGCGCCCGAAATGCTGATTTCCTATTCGATGGGCAAACCGGGTGACCTGGACGCGATCGTCGCCGCCGGAGTGCCGTCAGACCGGATCGTCGCCTTCACTGGCACCCGAACGGCGCGGCCTGACCTTTACGCCGCGCTTGATGAGGCGGATGTCGAGGTGATCTTCGGCACGCTGGGCAATCCGGCGCGCTCCATCGACGGGGTGATCGAGCGTTTCGGCACGCCCGAGCGCTATGCGGAACTGAGCGAAGGCGGTGTCGACGTGCTCGCCACCGATCGCGGACGCGAAGCCGCCTTTGCGCTCGCTGAGGCGGGGCGACTGCCGGAAGCGGGGCAATGCGGGGTTGCCCGCGTCAATGCGGAAACACTCACCGACTGAATTCACAGCGCGGATTGGCGCTCATTTCCCCAGTTCAACCGTGTTACACTGCGTTCAGTCTAACCAAGTAGAAAGGGCAGAATAGTGAACCGAGCCGGAATCATAGCGGGAGCCAGCCTCGCAGCGTTGGGCACAGTCATCCTTTCAGCGGATGCGGACGCACAGTCTCGCTTAACGGCAAACAAAGTGCAAAAATGCTACGGTGTGGTCAAAGCGGGCGCAAACGATTGCGCCAACGAAGTGCATTCCTGCGCTAGGCAGTCGAGCATTGACGGCGACCCAAACGAATGGATGTATATTACCAGAGGCCAATGCGGACGGCTCGTGAGCGGATCGTTGCAGCCCCGCGATTGATCTTTGACGCTGGCTTTCGCCCCGTCAGGCGTGGAGGGTAAGGCGTGGGGGGGGGGGAGGCGTGCGGAGAGGTTTACGCCGCCTTGGCGTCTTCGTCTTCCTCAGCCTCAGCCTCGTGTTCATCGCTCGTGACGAGGAATTCGCGGATTGCGGCAACGCTTTCCTCGCGGTGGCTGAGCAGGAACAGGTGCCCGCCGCCATGCATCACTTTGAGTTCGCCATTGGGAATGAGGAAATCGAGGAACTTGCCGTTAATGAGCGGCACGATGTTGTCATCGTCGCCCATCATGATCAGCGTCTTTTTCTTCATAAGGAAGGGCAGAGCGGGCGCGCTCGTCCACCCCAGCATGCAGAGCAGCTGATACATATAGCCGCGCGCAGACGGCGGTTTGAGGCGCTGCATATGGCCCTTCTTGCCCGACATCTTGCCCAGACCCTCTCCGTACAGGGTCTCAAAGTTCTTCAGCATGTAATCGGTGTCGATATAGCGGCGCGGATTGGCCATCTTGGTGAGCGCCTTGGGGCTGCCGGGCATCATCAGCATACCGGCGCTGGTTGCGATCAGGATGACCCGGCGCGTGCGATTGGGGTGCTGCATGGCAAAGTGCTGCGCGATGCCGCCACCCCAGCTGATGCCCATCACATCGACCACGTCGACGCCCATCTTGTCGAGCAGCTGCGAGGCCGCCCAGCTGATGGTGAAGGGGTTGTAGGGCACCAGCGGATCGGGCGATTCGCCGACGCCCGTCCTGTTCTTTAACGGGATCGGCGCGAATATCGAAGCGCTCGCCCCCATGGCGACCGAACTCACCGAGCGCGCCTTTATCATGTTCGACATGCCCGGCGTCGGCGAATCGCCCGATCCGCTGGTGCCCTACAACCCCTTCACCATCAGCTGGG
>JBCBYM010000228.1:0-3319 GCA_039815865.1 Pseudomonadota bacterium | reverse complement strand
GTATCACTGCCCCCCCCAGGAAACGCGCACCGAAGAGCCGTCTGTGGCTACCGGGCCGAAAGGGCAATTGTCTTCGCCATAATCACGCTCACCTTCGGTCCGATAAGCCTCAAGGCTCGCCTTGAACCACTCATATTCGTCTGGAGACACAGTGAACGGGTACTCACCCTCGTGCTTTACGAAACGGGCGCCTGTGTAAAGGCCGCGCCCATCAGGGCGGATCACAAACGAAAAGACGGGGCACGCGCCGAAACAGCCGGTGCGCTGATAGTAAATCTCCCCAGCCGAAAGCTCAGGAATGCCCTCGGCTATGGAGCGCGTGGCCTCACCCGCATCGCTTGTAGCAGGCGGGGGCGTATCGGTCGGAGAGCTCGCCTGCGAACACCCTGTGGCGATGACGAAAAGGAGGGCCGCGCATTTGTGCATAGAGTGATCGGTTCCGACGTTTCACGGTGGTGTTAGACCTAGAAGCTGTCTAGGCGCTTTCGCAAGCCAATAGGAGTTATTCATGCGCCCCTCAAACCGCGCTCCCGATGAAATGCGGGCCATCGCCATCGAAACCGGTTTCACAAAGCACGCCGAAGGCTCATGCCTTATCAGCTTCGGAGATACGCGTGTGTTGTGCACCGCCAGTGTTGAAGAACGGATCCCGCCGTGGCTGCGCGGCAAGGGCGAAGGCTGGGTGACGGGCGAATACTCCATGCTCCCACGCGCGACGCACACACGCGGCAGCCGTGAGGCGGCAAAGGGCAAGCAATCGGGGCGCACGCAGGAAATCCAACGTCTGATTGGACGCTCCTTGCGCGCGGTGGTTGATCTTCAAAAGCTGGGTGAGCGTCAGATCACGCTCGATTGCGACGTTATCCAGGCCGATGGCGGCACGCGTACGGCGGCGATCTCGGGCGCGTGGGTGGCGCTGCGGCTGGCGGTGAACGGGTTGATGAAGGCGGGCGCGATCAAGGAAGACCCGATCATGGGCCAGGTCGCGGCCATCTCTTGCGGGATTTACCAGGGAACGCCGGTGCTCGACCTCGACTATGACGAAGACAGCTCAGCCGATGCGGACGCGAATTTTGTCCTGATCGATGGCGGCCAGATCGCCGAAGTGCAGGCCACAGCCGAGGGCGCGACCTATGACGAAGAAGGCCTGTTGCGGCTGCTGCGCCTTGCTCGGATGGGCTGCGATCAGGTTTTTGCCGCGCAACTAGAAGCGAGCCAATGACAGCCAAGCTTTCCGGAGGCTCACTTGTCATAGCTACGCACAATGCGGGCAAGCTAAAGGAAATCTCCGCGCTGCTTGACCCTTACGGCCTCAAATGCCTTTCGGCCGGAGCTCTCGGCCTGCCCGAGCCTGCGGAAACGGGCACCACCTTCGTCGAGAACGCTCTCATCAAGGCGCGCGCCGCGGCTGAGGCCTCGCAAATGCCCGCCCTTGCCGATGACAGCGGACTCAGCGTTGACGCACTGGGCGGGCGCCCCGGGGTCTACACCGCCGACTGGGCCGAGCGGCAGTGGTTCGAGGGCGATCCGGGCCGCGACTGGTACATGGCCATGGGCAAGGTCGAGGGGCTGCTGCAAGAGATCGGGCCTGACGCGGACCGCAGCGCCGCGTTTCATTGCGTTCTCGCGATCGCCTGGCCTGATGGCGAACACGTCGTTTACGAGGGCAAATGCCCCGGCGCGCTGGTTTGGCCACCGCGCGGTGAGATGGGTTTTGGCTATGATCCGGTCTTCGTGCCCTCCTCGCGCAATGGCTGTGAAACCTTTGCCGAAATCGCTCCAGAGGATAAGCACGCGATCAGCCACCGCGCGGACGCTTTTGCAAAATTGGTGGGCGACCAGTTTGGAACAGGCGCATAAAGCGCTAGACTGCCGCTTATGGCGCGCGCGCTCTACATCCACTGGCCGTTTTGCGCCAAGAAGTGCCCCTATTGCGACTTCAACTCGCATGTGAGGAGCGGCGTGGATATTGACGCATGGGAGGCGGCGCTTCTGGCGGATATGCGCGCGGAGCACGCGGTGTCGCGCGGAGAGCCGTTGACCTCGATCTTCTTTGGTGGCGGCACCCCGTCCTTGATGCCGCCGGCTCTGGTGCAAACCCTGCTGAGGGAGGCGGAGCACCTTTGGAGCTTTTCGCCTGAGATCGAGATCACGCTTGAGGCAAACCCCTCCTCGGTCGAGGCGTCGAATTTTGCGGATCTTGCGCTGGCGGGCATCAACCGGGTTTCGCTCGGGATGCAATCGCTGGAGGATCAGACCTTGCGCTGGCTGGGCCGCCTGCATGGTGCGCAAGAGGCGCTGAACGCGCTAGAGACGGCGCAGAAGCGCTTCTCACGCGTCAGTTTTGATCTTATCTATGCGCTTCCGGGCCAATCGCACGCGGCGTGGGAAAGCCAACTTGCGCGCGCGCTGAGCTTTGGCACCACGCACATGTCGCTTTACCAGTTGACGATTGAACCCGGCACGCGCTTTGCCACCGATGTGCGGCGCGGCGTCTTCGAACCACTTGAAGATGACGCGGCGGGCGACCTGTTTGCGCTCACCCAGGATATGACGCGCAGCGCCGGCCTACCCGCCTATGAAACGAGCAACCACGCCGCGCCGGGTGAGGAGAGCCGCCACAACCTCACCTATTGGCGCTATCAAGACTATTGCGGAATCGGGCCCGGTGCCCACGGGCGGCGCGCAGGAATGGCGACAATTCGGCACAAGAAACCCGAGAACTTCCTCAACGCTGTGGCTGAGCGGCAGCACGGGATCGCCGAAGCGCGCCTGCTGGACCCGCGCGAGCAGGCGTCCGAAGCGCTGCTGATGGGTTTGCGCCTTGTTGAAGGGGTTGATCTTTCGGTTTTGGCTGAGCGTTTTGGCCTTGCGCGCGGTGAGCTGGTGGACCTGGCGCGGGTCGAGCATTGTGAGCAGATTGGCCTGATACAGCGCAAGGAGGCGCGGCTCTTTGTAACCGAGGCGGGTCGACCTGTGCTGGATGGGATCCTTGCGCAAATTGTCGCCGATGATCTGGTCTCACCAGAAGCGCAGACGGCATGAACGGCGCCGCGCTCCTTGAAGACTGGCGCAACCATTTAACGCACGACAAGCGCCGATCCCCGCACACCGTGCGCGCCTATCTCGCCGCGGCCCAGCGTCTGGTGAGTGCGCATGATCTCGCCGAGTGGGACGAAGCCGCCCGGATCGAAGCGCATGACCTGCGCCGCCACCTCGCCGCGCGCCGAGCCGAGGGCCTTGCCAACGCCAGCGCCGCGCGCGAACTGTCCGCGCTCAAGGCGTTTGTGGCCTTTGCAAGGGTGCAGGCGGGCGATCC
>JBCBYM010000227.1:0-3376 GCA_039815865.1 Pseudomonadota bacterium | reverse complement strand
ATAAGTTGGACATAGTTGTCAGCAGCAAAGGTAAAGCGGAAATCGTTTAATCCTGTTTGGATCCTTTTTCCCTTAAGACCAAACGCGCAATCGCAGGCAGCACAAACAACGTCAGCGCCGTGGCCGTAATCAAACCGCCAATGACGACCGTTGCCAGAGGACGCTGAACTTCTGCACCCGTACCAGTGGCGAGAGCCATCGGAACAAAGCCAAGCGCGGCCACGAGCGCTGTCATCAGGACCGGGCGCAGGCGCGCCAAAGCGCCATCAGCGATCGCTTCAATCAGCGGCATCTTGGCCTCAAGCCGCTGCCGGATTGCGGTCATCATCACCAATCCATTGAGTGTTGCGACGCCCGACAAGGCAATGAAGCCAACCGCAGCCGAAACCGAAAACGGCATACCGCGTAGCGCCAAAGCGAAGACCCCGCCCGCCAGTGCCATTGGAATAGCACTAAAGACCGCAAAGGCTGGCACCCATCCGCCGAGGGCGACGTAAAGCAGCAGGAGTATGATCGCAAAACAGACAGGCACCACTATGGAGAGTCGAGCCTGGGCAGCTTGCAGGTTCTGATATTGCCCGCCCCATTCGATGAATGAGGCCGGTGGGAGCGTCACACTGTCTTCAACTGCCGCCTGAGCGTCATCCACGAAGGAGCCAAGGTCGCGTTCACGAACATTGGCTGAAACGATGACCAGCCTTTGCCCTTGCTCACGGCGTACTTCGGCAAGTCCATCAACGACGCGAAAATCCGCCAATTGTCGGAGCGGGATTGTGGACCCGCTATCGAGCCTGATGGGCAGAGCTCCCAGCTGATCAAAATCGTTGCGGGTCGCATCGTCCAATCGGACAACAATCTCAAACCGCCGATCACCCTCGAACACCAATCCTGCAGGACGCCCGCCGAGGGCAATGGCGGCGGATTGCGCTACCTCTTCGACGGTCAGGCCGTAGCGCCCAATCGTGGCCCGATTGAATACGATGTCGAGCGTGGGAAAGCCTGTTACCTGCTGGACGTTTACATCGCCTGCGCCATCAATCCCGCGCAGCAATGTGGCGACCTCATTGGCTGAATCGCTCAGTGCAGCAAGATCATTGCCGTAGAACTTGATAGCAACGTCTCCGCGCACACCGGCGATCAGCTCATTGAAGCGAAGCTCAATGGGCTGGCTGAACTCATAATTCATGCCGATCAAGCCACTGAGTGCTTCCTCCATTTCCTCGACCAATTCATCTTTGAGAAGGCCCGGGTCGGGCCATTCATCGCGCGGCTTGAGAATGACGTAAGCATCCGAGATGTTTGGCGGCATCGGGTCGGTCGCTACCTCGGCGGTGCCCGTGCGCGAGAAGACCAGTTCGACCTGCGCAAACTCCTCCAAGCGGTCCTCAACCCCGCGTTGCATGGTCAATGAGCGTTCCAGCGAGGTCGAGGGGATGCGGATCGACTGGACCGCTACGTCGCGCTCATCAAGCTGAGGCGTGAATTCGCTGCCAAGCGTGGTGAACACAAGCATGGAGACGGCAAACAGGCCCGCCCCGATACCGATTACAGGCCACGGGCGAGCAATGGCGCGCTGGACCGCTGGACCATAGCGATCCTTTGCCACCCGAACAGGCATCACTTCTGTTTCGGAAATCTTCTTGTTCAGCAGCACTGCGACCATCGCTGGCACGAAGGTGAGCGACAGAACGAAGGCCGAAGCGAGCGCCAACATCACCGTAATCGCCATGGGCGAAAAGGTTTTGCCCTCTACCCCGGTAAAGGTCAGCAGCGGCGCATAGACCAGCAGAATGATCGCCTGACCATAGACGGTCGGCCTGATCATTTCTCGCGCAGCAGCCTGAGTTTCGGACAGGCGCTCGCGCAGTGTGAGCAAACGCCCCTCGCGCTTTTGCCGCTCCGCAAGCCTCGCAACGCTGTTCTCGACGATGATCACTGCGCCATCGACGATGAGACCAAAGTCGAGCGCGCCGAGGCTCATCAGGTTGCCTGATACTCCAAGCCGGTTCATCCCGATGGCTGCCATCAGCATGGAAACGGGAATGACCAGCGCCGCGATGATGGCGGCGCGGATATTGCCAAGCATGAAGAACAGCACCGCGATCACGAGCAGCGCGCCTTCGGTCAGGTTGGTTCGGACGGTGCTGATCGTCGCATCGACCAACGCGGACCGATTGTAGACGACCTTGGCCTCTACCCCTTCGGGCAGCGAGGCGCGGATGTCTTCAAGTCGCGCAGCTGCTCCAGCGGCAACTGTGCGACTGTTCTCGCCAGCGCGCATCAAGACTGTACCAATCACCGCCTCTTCGCCGTTCAGCGAAGCAGCGCCCGTGCGCAGGTCGCCGCCCACTTCCACATCGGCAATGTCACCCACACGCACAGGAACGGCTTCGCGCGTCGTAACGACAGCTTGCCTGATGTCTTCGACACCCCCAAGTCGTGCGTCGACACGAACCAGCAAAGCCTCGCCCGCCCGGTCTACAAAATTGGCTCCTTCAGCGAGATTGGCCGCGTTCAAGGCACCGATGAGTTGTTCAAAACCGACGCCATATCCTGTCATACGGGCCGGATCGGGCTGGACTAGAAACTGCTTCTCGAAACCACCGATGGAATCGACACCGGCAACACCGTCCACCGACCGCATGAGCGGCGCAACAATCCAATCCTGAACGGTTCGCAGATAGGCTGCTTTCTCGACCTCACTGGCAAGCCGCTCCCCGCGCTCAGTGATGAAACTTCCATCGGCTTGCCACCCGGACACGCCGACAGTTCCTGCGCCTTCGCCGCTAGGGCTCGTGTACTCGACCGAGTACATCAAAACCTCGCCCAACCCAGTGGAGATCGGCCCCATGCTGGTTTCCGCGCCTTCGGGCAGTTCGGCACCGATAGGCACTAATCGCTCGGAAATCTGCTGCCTCGAAAAGTAGATGTCCGTGCCTTCTTCGAAAATCGCAGTCACCTGGCTGAAGCCATTGCGAGAAATCGAGCGGGTCAGTTCCAGCCCCTCGATTCCGGCCAGGCCGGTTTCAATCGGAAAGGTCACCTGCGTTTCAACCTGTTCGGGCGATAGCGCAGGCGCGGCAGTGTTAATCTGCACCTGCGTGTTGGTGATGTCGGGAACCGCATCGATAGGCAGGCGCAGAAGGTTGAGCGCGCCCCATCCGGAGACGATCAGAGTAAGCGCTATGACCGCCCAGCGATAGCGAACCGATAGGTTAAGAATACCTGCGATCAGGCCGCGCTTGTCGGACTCTTCAGCAGGCATTTCCGTCTGCGAAGATGTATCAGTGGTCATCGCCAGCCTCATCCTTCTCGAGCTCGCCTTTCAAGAGCACGGCATTATCTGATGCGATGCGCTGACCTGCTTCGAGGCCCG
>JBCBYM010000226.1:0-3388 GCA_039815865.1 Pseudomonadota bacterium | reverse complement strand
CCATGGATGAAGCCGGAAAGGTCAAATTCGGCGTAGGTGCGGCCGCGGATCAGGTAGATGCGCTGGACATCGGCGTCCGGGCGAACACCGCCGGCCGCGCGCACAGCGCCCGCAATGGTGCGCGTTACGTTGTCATCGCCGCTCACCGCGCCTTCTTTGAGACCGATGCGGCTTTCGGGTTTGCGCTCGCCCGCGCGCACCGCGCCCGGTTGAAACACCGCGCCGCCAACCGAGACCGATACGCCGGCGTTCTCGATCAGCGCTACGCGCACCGCGCTATGAAGAGGGCGGACCATGTCGGCGTTCAAGAGCTGGTTGCGTAATGTCTGCGTAAACTCGGCGGTGGTGGTCCCCGCTGCAGCGAGAGGAGGCAATCCCCGAAGCGCCAGCGTGCCATCGCTGTCGATCACATAGGTGCCCGAGAGCCGCCCCTCATCGCCCAGAACGCTCACTTCCAGCCGATCGCCAGGACCCAGCGGCGCGGTGCGTTCTAGGAAGCTGGCGGGTGCCACGCGTCGGTAGGTGTCAAGTTCACGCGGGACGGCCCATTCGCACGTCGGCGCTCCGCGTGCGACCGGAGCGGTTTTGATCCAATCGCCTTGCGGCTGATGGCTGCCATTCCACGCAACCTGTCCCGGCGCGTATACCGCTGACATCTGATTGGAAGGCGCCGGGCCGGCCACACAGCCAGCGAGCAGCGTGCTGGCAGAGGCGCAGGC
Organism: Pseudomonadota bacterium; assembly: GCA_039815865.1. Lineage (GTDB taxonomy): Bacteria > Pseudomonadota > Alphaproteobacteria > Sphingomonadales > Sphingomonadaceae > Erythrobacter. Next base: position 2,669 of record JBCBYM010000226.1, on the reverse strand, counting down.
AAGAGCAATCTTCATAGGCAGGCGGATCATAAGTGTCTCCGTGGATCAAGGTCTGCCCCCTTCAATCCAAGGACCGTGCCAAAGCGGTCAAACCGCGCAAACCCGCGGTTTGCGAAAGCTGCGAAACCGCAAGTTCGCAAAATGCGGCATTAATATTTGCAAATTACAAAGAAATTCGCATTATGCTGCAGCTAGAGGCCAATTCCCCTTCATGCAAACTGCGAATTTTCGGCACGGCGTTTGCATAACGCAAGGCAGGCACAGTCAGCGGAGATGCGACACAATGAAGGGAATTATCTATTCGGAGCTTCTGGGCTTTCTCGACGAGAAAGGCGGCCCGAGCTTTACAGAGCAAGTGCTCGCGGGCGCGGATCTGCCTCATGGAGGCGCGTTCTCACGCATCTCGCGCTACCCATGGGAGCAAGCGGTGCAAGTCGTGACCTCGGCCTCGCGGATCAGCGGACGCGACGCGAACGAGCTGTGCCAGGAGTTTGGGCGCTTCTTGTTTGACCGCTTCACCGTGCTCTACACCGAAATCGTAAACCGCTATCCTACAGCTGAAGGGATGCTCGACCACGTCGAGAGCCACATCCACGAAGAGGTCAAAGTGCTCTATCCCGACGCTGTCCCGCCAACGGTCCGATCGTGGAAAGAGGACTATGGCTTCGTCGTCGAATACGTCTCGCACCGTCCCTTCGCCTTTATCGCGCATGGCCTTGTCGAGGGGTGCATGAAGCACTTTGGTGACCCGCGAACGATCGAATGGATCAACCCTGATCCAACCGGCAAGACCGCCTATTTCAGAATACACTGATGCCAAACGCTAAGGTTCTCATCGTCGAAGACAGCGCCTCTCTGGCGCTCGGATACGCAGCCCAACTGGAGGATGCAGGCCACGAAGTGAGCCTGTCGGATTCTCTGGCGGACGCGCGGCGCGCTTTGATGAACGAGAGCTTTGACGTTGTCCTTCTCGATCTCCAACTGCCGGATGGCGATGGTCTCACCATCTTTGATGCCTGGAATGGCAAAGGCGGCGCGCCCAGCGTGATTGTCGTCACCGCCGACGGCTCGCTCAACCGCGCGATCACGGCGATGCGCCTTGGCGCGTACGATTTTCTGGTCAAGCCAGTCGCAGGCTCGCGCCTGCTTGCGACGGTCGCCAACGCGGCTCAGCAGCGCTTTGAGGCTCAACCGGTACCGCAAAGCGATCCCACGTTACCGATGGCCGAAGCGGACAGCTTCCACGGTTTCATTGGCCAGTCGCCCGCGATGAAAGCGGTGTTTCGCACCATCGAGAGCGTTGCCGATTCAAAGGCCACGGTGTTCGTAACCGGCGAAAGCGGAACAGGTAAGGAGGTCACCGCCGAGGCAATCCATGCCGCTAGCAAACGCCGCAAGGGTCCGTTTGTGGCGATCAACTGCGGGGCTATTCCGGAAAACCTGCTGGAATCGGAGCTCTTCGGGCACGTCAAAGGCGCGTTTACCGGCGCGATCGAGAACCGGATCGGCGCCGCCAAGGCGGCTGACGGTGGCACCCTTTTCCTCGACGAGATCTGCGAGATGGACCTGAAGCTTCAGGTCAAACTGCTGCGTTTCCTTCAAACCGGGATGATCCAGCGTGTGGGCTCTTCGGCGGCAGAACCAGTCAACGTTCGCATCGTGTGCGCGACCAACCGAGATCCGACACGCGAAGTGGCCGAGGGACGTTTTCGCGAAGACCTATATTATCGTCTTAACGTGATCCCGATCGCCTTGCCGGCGCTGCGCGAACGCGGTGAGGATGTTACCCTGATCGCCAACGTCTTGGCGCAGCGTATCGCCGCGGAAGAGGGCCGTTCAATTTCAGGCTTTTCCAAACCGAGCGAAGCCTTTTTGCTAAGCCACACTTGGCCCGGCAATGTGCGCGAGCTCCAAAACGCGTTGCGACGAGCGATCATCACGGGCTCAGGCAAACAGGTTGATTTGAGCGGAGCCTCGCCAACGATAGCTAAAGTACCAAGAGCGCTGACACCGCTCGCTGCGCCTGCATCCATGCCTGTTATGCAAACTCCCGAGCCAGCGCCCACTGTATCAGACTTCGCTGGCATGACGCTGGATCAGATCGAGCGCATGGCCATTGAACAGGCGATCGCTCGCGCGTCGGGAAACATTTGCAAAGCGGCGCGTGGCCTCGGGGTGAGTCCATCAACGATCTACCGAAAGCTTGAACGCTGGGCGGGCTGATAATCGTATCGCAGATCACGCACTCGGGTTCCGGGTACCAGTGCCATTATTTCCACATTCACCCCCAGTTTGCGCCATTGAAAGACAGCTCAATGTGGGCCGATTGCAGAATGTCCGCTATTGAGAACTAAGAATCCGGATCGCTACGTCTTGGACTGGGGCGCAAATCTGACGCAGCGCCATTGGGCTGCCTATAGGTAGATCAACCGTCTCAGGATGGCTCAAGCCATCTCAATGTGTCTCATGGCGTCTCATGTCTTCTCATGGGGGGGTAGGGTCCTTCCCACGAATCGGGGGCATCCGGGGGTGGCGCTGAGCGCGGAATCCGGGAGTTTTCGGAATTTCCTATACATACACAACCCATGATCGAAAAAAGCGATCACTGATCCAGCCGATCGGATGCCGACTAATCGAGAAAAGCGATTACTTAGAAAAAGAGTCGCAGG
>JBCBYM010000225.1:0-3403 GCA_039815865.1 Pseudomonadota bacterium | reverse complement strand
ACCGCGGATAAAGAACGTGGAGTTGGCCGAGGTTTGGTTCTGGCGAATGGTGAGCGATGGAACAAGCGTCTGCAGGTCGATAAGATCCTGGATTTCCGCGCGCTGAATTTCCTCGGCGCCCACAACCGAAACCGCCACCGGCGTTTCCTGCAGCGTGGTTTCGCGCTTGGTCGCGGTCACGACGATTGTCGGGACGCGCGAGTTTACTTCGAGCTCTGGTTCCTGTTCGGTGTCCTGCGCAAAGGCCGGCGCGCTCATGCCAAGCAGCAGCGCGCTAAGCGCAACGCCCCCTGAGAGCTTTGCAGCGAGTTTCGCAGACGGATTCGTGGTGGTGCGTTCCAATTCTCTCTCCCCTGAATTGGCGCCGTAATGCTTGGATACGGTCGCTTGTATCCTTTAATGTCCTATATTATTGCGCGTCCTGCAAGAGCTAATTTGCGCGGTTCAACAGACGTGACCGGATCGTCGCGAAAGAGTAACACCGACGTCTGGCATCACGATTGAGTCGCGGGCGGTTTGCTTGCAACAAACCGTCGTCTCGCGCGATGGACAGAACAGATGGGAGAGAGAGTTTGGATCTGAAAATCAGCGGCAAAAAAGCCATCATGGCTGGCGGCAGCGCTGGCATGGGCCGCGCCACGGCGGAGCGTCTGGCGGAGGCCGGCGCCGAGCTTGTCATCTCCGCGCGAGGCGAGGAGCGCCTGATGAAAGCCGCTCAGGAAATCTCGGACACATACAACGTATCGGTCACCCCGGTCGTTGCCGACAGCTCAACCGAAGAAGGCCGCGCGGCGCTCTTCGCGATCTGCCCGGACCCGGACATTCTGGCCATCACGATCAAGCCGCCTGATCCCAATGGCGACTTCCTCAAAGTCACGCCGGACATGTGGCGCGGCGCGGTCGACACAGCCTTGATCGGCCCGATTGAGATCATGCGCCACTACATCCCGGGCATGAAGGAACGGGGCTGGGGACGGATCGTCAACATCGCGACATTCTCAGCCAAGAACCCGATGATCTGGCGCCTCATGTCCGGGCCGCCGCGCTCAGCGCTGCTTAACTTCACGGCCAGCGTTAGCCGGGAAATCGCGCCGCACGGTGTCATTATGAACAACCTGTTGCCCGGCATGTTCGCCACCGAAGGCGCAAGCGAAATCATGGGCGCCTATGCCGATGCGTTCGGCCTTGACCCAACGCCCGAGGCCGTGGGCGAGCATTTCCGCGCGCACAATTACATTCCCGCTGGGTTCTTGGGACATGCCGACGATATCGCGCCGTTGGCCGCGTTTCTGTGCAGCCCGCTAGCGCGGTTCATCGTGGGTCAGAACATCGTCGTGGATGGGGGCCAGCACGTCTCGATCTTCTAGTCGATTGGCGTGCGCCTGTGCCATCAAGCGCAATCGAATGTGTACAGGCGCGCCGCCGGCATTGGCCGCTCAATAGCTGACGCTGGCCACCACTCTGGTGCTCTTGAGCCCGTCATCGCGATATCCGAGAGCGGCCTGATAATAGTCAAACTGCTCCATGTAGAAGATCGCCTCCGGGCTCGGGTAGATCATCGCGGCAAGGTCGTCCCATTGCTCTGGCGACGTGTGCGCCTTGGAAGGGACGAGAACCTTCGACACCTTGCCGGCAAACAGAAACTGACCGCCCACAGCGTGGACCGATCGCATCGCTTGTGCGCCATAGCGCTGATAGGTCTGGCGCCCAGGCTCCTTGTCTCCGCTCTGCGTCGGAAAATACTCGAGGAAGTTCATCATCGTGACTTGCGTATCCGCTGGCAGTGCGAGGACCTGGTTGGATGAATCCAGCGTGGGCATCAGATCCGGGCGGCCAAGGTCTTCGTCAAGAACGGTGGGAAGTGGTCCATCCGGGCGGCGCGTGATGCCGAGCAAATGCTGGGTTCGCAGCAAACCTGTGATGAAACTGGGCACACTTAGGAGCTCGACCTCGGCGACATAGGCATCGGCAATCGGACCAGCGGCATTGATCTCGGCCTGGTAGTCCGCATCGAAGGGCAAGAGCGCAAAATCGGTGAAGTGCGCATCCCCCTCGCCAATGAAGACAGACCGAGCCTTGGCTCGCCACAAGGCCCTATCTGAGAAGGTATCGCCCCCCTCATTGGTCGCCTGATCCTGCCGCTTGAGAGCAACAAACAGCACGCGATCCTGGGCGTAAACCGGGCGGTTTGGCTGCTGAGCGCCCACCGCCCAAAGGCCGCCAAAACCAGCCAGAGCAAGAGTAAAAAGGCCAGCAAGAGATTTGCCGAGAGTTTTCATAAAACGCGTTTCCTCGATCGGGCCAACCGCCCGCAGACACTTGATCGATGAGGCAAGCTCGTCGGAGCCATCAGCCCCGGCTTGCCCGTTAAAGTCTCAGTTGAACCAGAGAACGTATTCATCGCCCTCTTCAGGCTCGACGTTGATCGTCTTGTCGACCTGGATCGGGCTGACGAGGCCGTACGGGTAAAGCGAGCCAACCGAATCCGCCTGATGTGCATCAAGCAGCGACTCAAGCTGAGCAACTTTCTCAGGCTGTTGCGCCGCAAGATTGTTCTGCTCGGTCGGATCGCTTGCCAGGTCGAACAGCCACATCTTGTTTTGTCGGCCATCGCGCTGAAGCTTCCAGTCACCCGCACGCACCACCTGATATTCGCCTGTTTGCCAGTAGATCGCGTCATCAGGCCGCTCAATCTCTCCTTCTCCCAGCGCTGCGGGAAGGATGTTGCGCCCATCGATAACGCGGTCTGTCGGAAGCGCTGCGCCCGCCGCGGCCGCAAGCGTGGGCAGCAGGTCGATATGCGCCACCGGCGCATCAACCACCGTGCCCGGCGCAATTTTGGCCGGCCATTTGACGAACATCGGCACGCGGATACCGCCTTCAAACAGAGTGATCTTCCATCCTCTGAACGGCTGGTTGACCTGAGGAATGCCGATATAACCCGCCCCCCCATTGTCGCTGCTCAAGACGACGATCGTGTTGTCCGCCAGCCCCTCCTCCTCGAGCTTATCGAGCACGCGGCCAACGCTGCGGTCGACCGCGTGGATCATCGCAGCGTAGACCCGGTGGCGATGCGGGGTGATATCGCCAACCGCTTCGTAGTCTTCCTTGGTCGCCTGCAGCGGAGTGTGCGGAGCCCAATGCGCGAGGTAGAGGAAGAACGGACGGTTCTTGTTGGCCTCGATTACCTTGAGGCTCTCATCGGTCCACCAATCGGTAAGGTATCCGGCGGGCTTGAAGGGCTCTCCGCCATTGAACGAAGCTGCAAAGGACAGCGCGGCCCACAAGAACCTGTCGATCGGGTCAAAGTCCAGCTTGGCGTTGACTACATTGGGGTCGTCTTCGGGCAGATAGAGCGCGCTGTGCATCAGCAAGCTTTCATCAAACCCTTGCGCGTTGGGCA
>JBCBYM010000224.1:0-3405 GCA_039815865.1 Pseudomonadota bacterium | reverse complement strand
CTACGTCTGGGTTGTGAAAGGCCCCGACAAGGTGCTTGAGCGCCGGGACGTCAAAATCGAAAACGTCGCCGAATTCGTCGAACACCTGGCTGCCATTGACGCCCGGAGGCATGTCGACGGCCGCGTCGCGCACCTTGTTGCGCAGCTTGTTCCAGATGCCCTGAAGCGCGTCCTTGGTCGTGCTGTCAGCGTATTTGATGTCGACCGAGATTTCCGAAAAGCCCGCCGAGGAAACCGAGCGGATCTCTTTGACTTCGGCCATGTCCTGCAGCGCTTCTTCGAGCGGAGCGGAGACTTCGCGTGCGACTTCTTCGGGTGAGCCACCCGGATAGGCGGTGAAGATTTGCGCGGTCCGGATCGTGAATTCGGGATCCTCGAAACGCGGCATGTTCTGATAGGCTGTCCAACCTGCGAACAAGGACAGCACGATCACGATCCACATGATCAGCCGGTTACGAATGCTGAAAGCCGCAATGTCCATAATCGCCGCCTAGGCTCAGTCGGTCCAGGGGCGAACTTTCTCGCCCTCCTGGAGGTAATCGCCGCCCGAGGCGACCACGGTTTCGCCAGCTTCAAGCCCTTCGATGACGCGCACCGTTTCGCCCACGCCCTCTTCGATTTTGACGTCCCGGCGCTCAAGCACCTTGTCGGGGCCTTTCACAACCCAGACGTAGCGCTCATCCCCCTCAATCATAACCGCCGAAAGCGGCAGGTCGACCCCGCGCACCGGCCCGTTGCCGGTGATAATCTCGGACTCGAAGAACAGTGTCGCTGTCATGCCTGTCAGAACCAGCAATTCAGACGGCGGCGTGAAGGCAAAATGCGCTTCGAAGGTTTGGGTTGAGCTGTCCGCCACCCCGCGCGCTTCGCGGAACACGGCCGGGAACTGGCGGCCTGGGGCTGCGTCGAGCTCGACAAATATGCTGGTCGGGCGGCGCTGATCGGACGTGATCACAAAGCTGGCAGGCACATTCACGATCGCTTCAACCGCGCGGCTTTGCAGGACCAGAACCGGCTGCTGCGCGCCGACATTCTGGAATTCCTCAACATAGGTGACGCCCACACCGCCCGTAAACGGCGCGCGCAGCACAGTGTCATTCAGGTTCTTTTGTGCGGTGTCGAGCGAGGCCTGGGCAACCTGGCGCTGCGCATCGCGGCTTTCCAGCACGCTTTTCGAAATCGCGTCCTGTTCAATCAGCCGCTGGGCGCGCTCATATTCGCTCTTGGCGTTGAGAAACTGCGCCTCGGCCTGCTCGACCGCCGCTCGAAAGCTGGTCGGATCAATCCGCGCGATCACATCGCCGCGGCTGAATTGCCCGCCATCGCGCGCATTCCACTCAATGATCTGGCCGCCCACCTGAAAGGCCATGTCGGTGCTGCGAACCGAGCGGATAACTGCGGGAAAGCTGCCATCTTCGCGCGCAGAGGCCGCGTCCAGCGTCAAGAGCTTGGCCGGGCGCGGCGCGGGCTCTTCTTCGACGATGGGTTCACCCCCGCACGCCGAAAGCGCCAAGGCGCTTCCCAAAACCGCGGGCAGGAGAGATTTCACACCACCCTTCGAAAGCATCGACAACGCCAAAGTCGCCCCCAAATCCGCTCGTGCTACAAAAATTCGCATTGGATGCGCGAAAATTCGCGCCTGCCTTCGCAGTAGAAGTTTGCGCGTGATTCGCAAGAGCAACGATTTTTTAGGCACGGATGCAGGCTTTGCACGTTACGACAAAACCAAGCAAAGCGCCGAGCACTGCAGATTTTGGCCATCAGACACTAACAGGGATCGAGAGCACAGACATGATCGACCGGTTTGGAGACGCGCTGAAAGACTTTCTCAAACAGGAAAGCGCGGGCGGCATTGTTCTGATTGCCTCTGCGGTGCTGGCCCTGATCATCGCCAACAGCCCACTTGCGCCCGCCTATTTCGGCACGCTGGAGACCAAGCTGAACCTCTCCTACGGCGCATTTGCTATCAACAAGCCGCTGCTCTTGTGGATCAACGATGGCCTGATGGCGGTGTTCTTCTTCCTCATCGGGCTTGAAGTGAAGCGCGAGATTATCGGCGGCCAGTTGTCCACTTGGGACAAGGCCTCGCTTCCCCTGATGGCGGCGATTGGCGGCATGGCGGTGCCCGCGCTGGTGTTCGTTGCGCTCAACTTCAACGAACCGGCCAATATCAACGGCTGGGCGATCCCGGCGGCGACCGATATCGCCTTTGCGCTTGGTATCCTGTCCTTGCTGGGTCCGCGCGTACCGGTCGCGATGAAGGCGCTGCTGCTTGCCATCGCGGTGATCGACGATATCGGCGCGATCACCGTTATCGCGCTGTTTTATTCGGGCAAGATCAAGGTCGACATGCTGATCGGCGGTGCAATCTGCCTGGCGGCTCTGATCGGCATTGGCCGCCTGCGCGTTGCCTCGGGCATGCCTTACGTGATCCTGACGGTGATCATGTGGGTGTTCGTGCTGAAGTCAGGCGTGCACGCGACCTTGGCCGGGGTGGCGGCGGGCTTCACCATTCCCATCACCGCGCGCGATGGCACCAAGCTGCTTTATGAAATGGAGCACTCGCTGCACAAATGGGTCGCCTTCATGGTGATCCCGATTTTCGGCTTTGCCAATGCGGGCGTCTCCTTGATCGGCATTGCTCCATCGGATCTGTTCGCGCCGCTGCCGCTGGGCATCGCGTTGGGCCTGCTTATTGGCAAGCAGATCGGGATTGTCGGCATGGCCTGGATCAGCGTCAAAGCGGGCTTTGCCAAGCTTCCCGACGGGATTGGCTGGCGCAAGATCCACGGTCTTTCGCTGCTCGCGGCCATTGGCTTTACGATGAGCCTGTTTATCGGCGGTCTCGCCTTTGAGGACGCCTCTCAGGTCGACGCGGTGAAGCTGGGCGTGCTGGCGGGGTCGCTGGTCGCGGCGCTGGCGGGGTTCTTCGTGCTGAAATCCGCGCTGCCTGACAAAGCGGCGCCGGAACCGGCCGGCGAAGACACCGCCCCCGAGTCCGCTCAATAAGGCTGATCCCTATGGAACCGATCGCCCGCAGCGCCGGGGTCAAAGGCGTGAGGCTTGCCTATTGGGAATGGCGCGGCGACCCCGCCAATCCCCAGCCGCCGCTGTTTTTTGCCCACGCCACCGGCTTTCACGCGCGCGTGTTCGACGCCGTCATCGAGCATTTCCCCGCCCGCCGGGTTATCAGCGTGGACTTGCACGGCCACGGGCGCTCGGAAGGCGGGCCGATCGATCATTGGGGAACCGTGGCGGGCGAAGTGGCGGGGCTTTTGAACCAGCTGCGCATCCGCCGCGCGGTGGGCGTCGGGCATTCAATGGGCGCCCACGGCCTTGCGCAATGCGCCGCGGATGACAGCCAAGCCTTCAGCCAGCATGTCCTATGCGAGCCCGGTATCATGG